>JAMOVQ010000001.1 GCA_027067575.1 Thermoanaerobaculia bacterium
TGGGACTCGCCCTCTTCGTCGCCCTGGTCACGGCGCCGATCTGGCTGGACGCCGTGACGGGAGCGGCGCC
Source organism: Thermoanaerobaculia bacterium (assembly GCA_027067575.1). Classification (GTDB taxonomy): domain Bacteria; phylum Acidobacteriota; class Thermoanaerobaculia; order Thermoanaerobaculales; family Sulfomarinibacteraceae; genus JAMOVQ01. The sequence goes on from JAMOVQ010000001.1 coordinate 71, forward strand.
CGGGGCGCCGGATCTCGTGCTGCCCCGGGGTGAGACGGCGTGCGTCCTGCCGACGGGAGAGATGCGGGCGGCCCACATGGAGCTGCTCGACAGGTGGCGGGACGCGGTGGTGCGGCGGGGCGAGCGGTCCATGGTCACGTGGGACGGGCGCACGGTCCGGCGAAGCCTGACGGGGACCTGTCTCGGATGCCACGGGGATAAGGCCTCGTTCTGCGACCGGTGCCACGACACGGTCGCGGTGACGCCGTACTGCTGGGACTGCCACGTCGTTCCGGAAGGGGGTGCGTCATGAGCGTGGACCGCAGGCGGTTCTTCACGCTGGCCGGCCTGACCGCGCTGGCGGCGGAGCTCCCGGTGCTCGGCCGGGCCCGGCGTCCGGAGGGGGGCCGGGAGGCGGGACCTGGCGGGTCCGGGACCCGCTGGGCGATGGTGATCGACCTTGCGAGATGTCACGAGCACCCGGAGTGCACGCGATGCATCGAGGCGTGCAACCGGGCCCACAACGTGCCTCGGATCCCCGATCCGCGCCACGAGATCAAGTGGGTCTGGAAGGAGCCGTTCGAACACGCCTTCCCGGCCCAGAAGAGTCCCTACCTGCCGCAGACGCTCCGGAGAAGGCCGGCCCTCCTCCTGTGCAACCACTGCGACAACCCGCCGTGCGTGCGCGTCTGCCCGACGCAGGCGACGTGGAAGCGGGAGGACGGCGTGGTGATGATGGACTGGCACCGCTGCATCGGCTGCCGGTACTGCATGGCCGCCTGCCCGTACGGCTCCAGGAGCTTCAACTGGGTGGACCCGAGGGCGTACCTGGAGCACCCCGATCCGTCGTTCCCGACGCGGACGAAGGGCGTGGTGGAGAAGTGCGACCTGTGCGAGGAGCGGCTCGCGGACGGGAGTCCGCCCGCGTGCGTCGAGGCGTGCCCGGCCGGTGCGCTCCACTTCGGTGACCTGTCGGACCCGGATTCGGAGGTGCGCCGGATCCTCGACGGGCGGTTCGCTATCCGCCGGAAGCCGGGTCTCGGAACGGAACCCCAGGTCTTCTACCTGGTCTGAGGGGAGGAGCCGATGCTCGAGAAAGCGTTGACTGGGGACCGCCGGTACTGGAGCTGGGTGGCCGTGCTCCTCGTCGTCATCGGCGTCGGGGCGTGCTGCTACCTCCGGCAGCTTCAGACCGGGCTCGGGATCACCGGCATGTCACGGGACGTCAGCTGGGGGTTCTACATCGCGCAGTTCACCTTCCTGGTCGGGGTGGCGGCCTCGGCCGTCATGGTCGTCCTGCCGTACTACCTCCACGACGTCAAGGCGTTCGGGAAGCTGACGATCCTCGGCGAGCTGCTGGCGATCTCGGCCGTGACCATGTGCCTGCTGTTCATCGTGGCCGACCTCGGGCAGCCGCAGAGGATGCTCAACATCGTCCTCCACCCGACGCCGCACTCGATCCTGTTCTGGGACATGGTGGTCCTCAACGGCTACCTGATCCTCAATGTCGTGATCTCCCGGGCCACGCTGCTCGCCCGGCGGCGGGACGAGGCGCCTCCGGCGTGGGTGCGCCCCGTGGTCTGGCTCTCCATCCTGTGGGCGATCAGCATCCACACGGTGACGGCGTTCATCTACTCGGGGCTCGCGGCCCGGCCGTTCTGGCTGACGGCGATCCTGGCGCCGCGGTTCCTGGCCTCGGCGTTCTCCTCGGGCCCGGCGCTCCTGATCCTGCTCTGCCTGATCCTGAAGCGGTTCAGCCGGTTCGATCCGGGCGACGAGGCGATCTCGAAGGTCGCGGTGATCGTCACCTACGCCATGGCGATCAACGTCTTCTTCATCCTGATGGAGCTGTTCACCGCGCTGTACTCGGACATTCCCGAGCACCTGGAGCACTTCCGGTACCTGTTCGCGGGGCTCGAGGGGCACTCCCGCCTCGTTCCCTGGATGTGGGGCTCCATCGCGCTCGCGGTGGTGGCCCTGGCGCTGCTCGTCAACCCGGTCACCCGGAGGAACCCGAGGACCCTGGCGCTGGCGTGCGTCGCGGTGTTCGCCTCGATCTGGATCGACAAGGGGCTCGGCATGGTCGTGACGGGGTTCGTCCCGAACCCGCTCGGGGAGATCACGGAGTACTGGCCCACGCTGCCGGAGGTGCTGATCTCCCTGGGGGTCTACGCCATCGGAGCGCTGATGGTCACGGGGTTCTACCGGATCGCCCTCGCCGAACGGGGGGAGGTGGGCCGGCCGTGACCCGCCGGGTCGCCGTCGTGGGCGCGTCGGCTGCGGGCCTGCGGTGCGCCGCCCGGCTCCACCGTCTGGAGCCGGAGTGGAAGATCACGGTGCTCGAGCGGAACACGGTCTACTCCTACGCGGCGTGCGGACTGCCGTACGTACTCTCGGGGGACATCGACTCGCTGGTGGAGTTGAGAAGCACGGCGTGGGGCACGGTCCGGGACCGCCGGTTCTTCCGTTCGGTGAAGGGGGTCGAGATCCTCGAAGGGCACCGGGTGGTCTCGATCGACCCGGAGGCGCACACGCTGGAGGCCGAGGGACCGGACGGGGCCGTGCAGATCGGCTGGGACGAGCTGGTGCTGGCCACGGGGGCGCGCCCGCGGCGGCTTCCCGGTCAGCCCGACCACCCGCGGGTGCGGTGCTTCCACACCTGGGACGACGTGGTCCCGCTCAAGGATGGGCTGATCCGGGGCGAGATCGGCCGCGTGGCCGTGGTGGGCGCGGGCCTGGTCGGGATCGAGCTCGCCGAGGCGTTCCGGACGCTGTGGGGCGCTGAGGTGGCACTGATCGAGGCGGCGGCGCATCCGCTCCCGCAGCTTCTCGACCCCGAGGTGGCGGCGCTGGTGGGTGCGGAGCTCGCACGCCAGGGAGTCGTGCTCCGGTGCGGGACACCGGTGGAGGGGATCGAGGCCGGGGACGGGGGTGTGGTGGTGCGGTGCGCCGGGGCGGCCGTCGAGGCCGATGCCGTCGTGGTGGCGATCGGCGTGGAGCCCGAGGTCCGGCTGGCACGGTCGGCCGGAATCGCCCTGGGACGGACGGGGGCCATCGCCGTGGACCGTCACCTGGCGACCTCCGTACCCCACGTCTGGGCCGCGGGGGACTGCATCGAGATCCGGCACGCCGTGACGGGCGAGCCCGTGCACTGCCCGCTCGGGTCGCTGGCGAACCGCCAGGGACGGGTGCTCGCCGGGATTCTCGCGGGCCGTGGGGGACGGTTCCCGGACGTGGCCGGCGCCATGGCGGTCAAGGTGTTCGAACGGACGGTCGCGGCCGCGGGGTGTACGTTGACGGCGGCCCGGGCCGCGGGGTTCGAGGCGGAGGCCGTGTGGATGACGACGGACGACCGGGCCCACTACTGGCCCGAGTCCGAGGACCTCCACCTCGAGCTCGTTTTCGATCGTGGGACGCTCCAGCTGCTCGGGATCCAGGCGTTCGGCAGTGGGCGGGCCGTGGACGCCGTGGACGTGGCCTCCCAGCTGCTCGCCCGTGGTGTCCCGGTGGACGAGCTCGGGGAGATCGAGCACTGTTACGCCCCGCCGTTCGCGCCCGCCCTCGCCCCCGTGGCGGTGGCCGCGTTCGTGGCACGGAACCACGCGGAGGGCGTCCGGGCGATGGGCCCGCTGGACGACCCCGGGGCAGACAGGGTCCTGGACGTCCGGCTCGCCGCGGAGCGGGATGCGCGACCGTGGACGAGCACCGAGACCGTCCACATCCCCGTCGAGGAGCTCGGCGGCCGCCTCGCCGAGCTCGACCGGTCGGCGCGCTGGCTCGTCCTGTGCGAGCGGGGAACGCGCGCCGCGGAGGCGGTCCGGATGCTGCGCGCCCGGGGGATCGCAGCCCGCTACCTCGGAGGCGGCATGATCTGGCGCCAGATGGCGCTCGGGGGTGGGCGATGAGTGGGACGGGCATCGTCATGGTGGGGGTCCACCACCGCACGCAGGGGATCGCGATTCTCGAGCGGGTCCGGGCCGCCGCGGAGAACGGTTCCCCGGCGGCCGCCGTGGCGATGGGGGCGCGTGGCGCCGTGGGCGTGGTCACGTGCCACCGCGTGGAGCTCTACCTCGAGGGCGTGGAACCGGGAACGGCCGGAACCTGCTTCGGGGCGTGGTGCGAGGGCGGGGTGGACGGCGTCGAGCCGGTGGTGCTCCGGGACGAGGCGGCGGCCCGGCACCTGCTGCGGGTGGCGGCGGGGCTCGAGGCGGCGGTCCTCGGCGACGACCAGGTGCTCGGTCAGCTCCGCAGGGCGTACGCGGCGGCGTGCCGGGGCCTCCTGGGCGGTCCGTTGCTCCACAGGCTGTTCCACGCAGCGTTCCGGACCGGGAAGCGGGTGCGCTCGGAGACGGCCCTCGGACGCGGGGGACGGTCCGTGGCGGGCGAGGCCGTGGCGTTGATCGCACGCAGGCTCGGCGGTCTCCGCAACCGGCGGGTGCTGGTCCTCGGGGCCGGGGAGATGGCCCGGATCGTCGTGACCCGGCTCGCGAGGCGCGGTGCCGGACCGGTGCTGGTGGCGAACCGCTCCATCGAGCGCGCGCGGGCGCTCGCCGCCGAGGTCGGTGGACGGGTGGTGCCGTGGAGCTGGCGGGCCCGTGCGGCGGCCTCGGTGGACGCCCTGGTGGTGGCCACGGGGGCGGCGGGCCCTGTCCTCTCGGAGGCGGAGCTCGCGGGGGCCGTGGCCGGCGGCCGGCAGCTCGTCGCCGCGGACCTGTCCATGCCGCGGAACCTGCCTTCCGCGGCGCGTGGGCTGCCGGGGTTCGAGCTCGTGGACCTCGAGGGCCTGGCCGCGGCGCTCGAGCAGGACGCCGTGAGACGCCGCGACGCGGTGGCCGCGGCGGAGGCCATCGTCGAGGAAGAGCTCGACCGGTGGCAGGCGTGGGTGCGTTCCCGGGAGGCGGCGGCCCCCGGCCGGCGGGGCGGCGTGGCCGTGGGACGAGGGGGATGACGATGTTTCCAGTGATGCTCCAGCTAGCGGGCCGGCGATGCCTGGTCGTCGGCGGTGGTGGGGTGGCGCTCCGGAAGGTCCAGGCGCTTCTGGCCGAGGGCGCCGAGGTCGTCCTCGTTGCGCCGGAGGCGGTGCGCGTTCTCGAGGAGCTCTCCGACTCGGGCCGGATCGTCCTCGAGCGGCGGCCGTACGAGGAGGGGGAGGCCGCCGGGTACGCCCTGGTCTTCGCGGCCACGGCCGACCGGGAGGTCAACCGGAAGGTGTTCGAGGACGCCTCGGGCGCCGGCGTGTGGGTCAACGTGGCGGACGATCCGGAGCTTTGCTCGTTCCACATGCCGGCGGTGGTCCGGAGGGGGCCGCTCCACGTGGCCATCGCCTCGGGCGGCAGCGCGCCGTTCGCCGTCCGGCGCCTGCGCCGTCTGTTGGAACGGTTGCTCGGGCCGGAGTGGGGGGAGTGGATGGATGCAGCGGCGCGGTTCAGGGAGCGCGTCCGGCGGCTCGGCCTGGCGGGCGCCTGCCGGGAGGCGGCGTTCGAGGCGTGGTTCTCCGCCACGGTGGATACCGAACGGCATCGCGCCAGAGTGCCGGCGGCGTCCGAGGAGGATGCACTGCTCGAACGGGCCCTCGCCGGTGCGCCCGTTTGCGGGCGCGAGGCCACGGAGCCGGCCGCCGAAGCGAATGTGTCCGGGCCGGGGCTCGTCTCCCTCGTGGGCGCGGGACCCGGCAACCCGGGTCTCCTGACGGTCCGGGGACGGCGGCGCCTGATGGCCGCGGACGCCGTGGTGTACGACCGGCTCGCGGCGCCGGCCCTCCCGTGCGACCTGCCGGACCGGATCGAGCTCCACTGCGTCGGCAAGACCGCGGGCCGGCACCCCGTGCCCCAGGAGGCGATCAACGAGCTCCTCGTCCGGCTGGCTCGCGAGGGCAAGCGCGTGGTCCGGCTCAAGGGAGGCGACCCGTTCGTCTTCGGGCGCGGCGGCGAGGAGGCCGAGGCGCTGGCGGCGGCCGGGGTCCCGTTCGAGGTGGTTCCGGGGGTCACCGCGGGGATCGCCGCCCCCGCGTGGGCCGGCATCCCGGTCACCCACCGCCGGGAGGCGGTGCGCGTCACCCTGCTGACGGCCCACGAGTGCTCCAAGCGGGACGGGACCCAGGTCCGGTGGGACCTCCTGGCGCAGGATCCGTCGGCCACCATCGTCGGGTACATGGGCGTGACCGTGCTGCCCTCCGTCGTGGAGCGCCTGCTCGAGGGCGGCATGGATCCGGTCACGCCGGCGGCGATGGTGGAACGGGGGACCACGGGCGCACAGCGGTCGGTTGTCGCCACGCTCGAGACGCTTCCCTCGCGGGTGTCCGAGGCCGGGATCCGCCCGCCGGCCCTGTTCGTCATCGGGCCCACCGTCGGGCATGCGGAGCGGTTAGACTGGGCGGGGAGGTGCCCGCTGGTCGGACGGAGAGTGCTGACGGTGGCCGGTTGCCGGTGGGCGGAGCCACTCGAGCTCGCCGGAGCCGAGGTCATCGAGGCCGGCGTGCCGGTGACGCCGGCCGCGGAGGTCGCCGTGAACGCGCTTCCGCTGACCGACGTCGTGGTGGGGACACCGGAAGATGCCGACGCCCTGGACGTCCTCCGCGGGGGGGTGGGTTGGGGGAACGGGGTGGTGGTCTGGTGCGTGGGTGAGGCGGTCTGGAACCGGGTCCGGGAGCTGGGATGGCCCGGCGCCCGGAAGATCGGGGGGGGCCATGAACGCCTGGTGGAGAGGATGGGCGCCGCCGTGGCGGTTCCGGGCTGACGCCGTACCGGCGGTCGTCCTGGCGGTCGTAGCAGCGGCGCTGACCGTGGCCGTCCCTGCGGCCGGTCAGGAGTCCGGTTCCCCACGGGGCCGGCGGTTCGGCGTGGTCGGGTTCTACAACCCGCGGCTGATGTACGCCAAGTACCAGCGGTTCGTCGACTACCTCTCCGAGGCGACGGGCGAGCGGTGGGATCTCGTGGTCACCCTCAACTACGAGGACACGGTCCAAGAGCTGTGCCGTGGCGGCCTGGACGTGGCCTACCTCGGGCCGTTCACCGAGCTCAGGGCCCGTGCCGCCTGCGGCGCCCGTCCCGTTGTCCGTCTGAACACGCGGGGGAGCGCCACGTACCGGAGCCTGATCATGGTCCGGAGGGACAGTCCGCTGGAACACCTGCGTGAGCTCGCGGGGGGGGTGTTCGCCTTCGGATCGCCGCTGTCCACATCCTCCCACCTGGCGCCCCGCCTGATGCTGCTCGAGGCGGGCCTTCACCCGGGGGAGAACCTCGTTTGCCGGTACTACGGGCACCACGACAGGGCGGCCCGAGCGGTGCTTCTCGGCGAGGCCGACGCCTGCGGCGTCCGGGACATCGTCGGCGAGCGGTTCGAGTCCCGTGGCCTCCGGGTGCTCGCCCGGTCCGAGCCGCTCCCGAACTTCCCGTTCGTGACCTCCCCCGGCGCCACCGCCGGGCTGCGGGAGGAGCTCCTGGAGGCGCTGGTGGAGCGGCCCGCCCGCGACCCTGCGGTTCGCCAGCGGATGGAGGGGTGGGACGAGGAGCTGGCGGGCGGGTTCGTACCGGCTGACCAGGAGGACTACCGGCCGGTGATGACGCTGGTGGAGCACGTGTTCGGCAGGATGGGGCTCGTGGCGCCGCCGGAGTCGCTCCGGTGCGGCGGGGGGCGGTGATGCGGCTCGGGCTCCGGACGAAGTTCTTCCTGTACTCCAACACGTTGATCGTGGTGACCATGGGACTCGTCGCGGTGCTCGGGATCGTCCACGAGCGGGACGCCCGGTACGAGGGGATCGTCAGCCGGGCCAGGAGCCTGACCGAGGTGCTGGCGATCCCCATCACCGACGCCCTGATGTACGAGGAGCTCGGCCTGGTGTCCGAGGGCGGGCTGATCGAGAACACCATCGACGAGGTCGTCCGCCGGAACCGGGATCTGATCCGGTACGTCGTGGTGACGGATCCGACGGGACGGGTGACCCATTCGAACCGGTGGCAGCTTCTGGGGAGACGGTTTCCCAGGGCGCTAGGGCCGGACGCCGTGGGGCGCGGACCGGTGACGGAGACGCTGGTGGATTCCGATGGGATGCGGGTTCTCGAGGTTCGCACCACGCTCAACATCTCGACCAGGTACTGGGGTTCGCTGGCCGCGGGGTTCTCGCTGAAGCCGGTGGAACAGACGGTGGAGGCCATCGGCAAGCGTGTCGCCCTGATGGCGCTGATCCTGATGTTCGGCAACTCCGTCCTGACCGCGCTATACGTAGAGACGCTGATCCGGCCGATCCTCGGCCTCAACGCGACCATGAAGCGGGCTGGGAGGGGCGATCTCTCGGTGCGCTGCGAGGACCGGCGGAAGGACGAGGTCGGGGAGCTCGCCGCAGCGTTCAACCGGATGATGGACGAGCTCGAGCGGAGCCGGGAGCTGGAGGCCGTCCGGCGGTCCCAGCTCGCCCACACGGAGAAGATGGCGGCCGTCGGTGCACTGGCCGCCGGGGTCGCCCACGAGGTCAACAACCCGCTCGCAGGGATCCTCGCGTGCCTGGAGAACATCGAGAACGCCCCGGCCGACGAGGGGATGCGCCGCCGGTACCTGGAGCTGATCCGGGACGGGATCCAGCGGATCGAGCGGACGGTTCAGAACCTGCTCGACTTCTCCCGGCCGCGGGAGATGACACTGGAGCCCACCTCGATCAACCACAATATCCGACACGTGGTGGAGCTCGTCTCCTACCAGCTCAACAGGGCCGGCGTCGAACTCGGTCTCGAGCTGGATCCTGGGGAGCCGGAGGTCCTGGCGGACCACTTCCAGATGGAGCAGCTCCTGCTCAACCTCGTGCTCAACGCCATCCAGGCGATGCCGGACGGCGGCAGGCTGACCCTGCGGACCAGGGTGGAGGGCGAGACGATCGTCGTGGAGGTGGAGGATACGGGAACCGGGATCGCCCCGGAGATCCGGGGCAGGATCTTCGACCCGTTCTTCACGACGCGGGATGTGGGCGAGGGGACGGGACTCGGGCTTGCGGTCAGCGACGCCATCGTCCGGGCCCACGGCGGGGCGATCGAGCTCGAGAGTGAGGAGGGGCGGGGGACGGTCTTCCGCGTGCGGTTGCCCCGGCACGGAGGGGGCCAGAAGCGAGGGAGGACGGCATGAACGTGTGCACCGGACGCCTGTTGGTTGTCGAGGACGAGCCGCTGCTCAGGATCACGATCCGGGACGCCCTCCAGAAGGAAGGGTGGGCCGTGGACACGGCCGAGGACGGTGTGCAGGGGGTGACCCTGTTCGAACGGCACCTCCACGAGGTGGTCCTGACCGACCTGGTCATGCCGCGCATGGACGGGATGGAGGTGCTGCGGCGGGTCAAGGCGATGCATCCGGAGACCACCGTGGTGATCGTCACCGCCCACGGCACGGTGGAGAAGGCGGTGGAGGCGATGCGGGAGGGCGCGGCGGACTTCATCGCCAAGCCGTTCTCCATGGCACAACTTCTCGTGCGGCTCTCCAACATCTGCTCGGTCCGCAAGCTCCGGGAGCAGAACGTGCGGCTCCAGGAGCAGCTCGAGCGGCGGTTCTCGTTCTCCAACATCATTGGCAAGAGCAAGGCGATGCAGGAGGTGTTCGAGCTGATCCGCCTCGTGGCGGACTCGGATGCCAGCGTGCTCGTCCAGGGGGAGTCCGGCACCGGCAAGGAGCTGGTCGCCTCGGCGATCCACTACAACTCGCCCCGCCGCGCCAAGCCGTACATCCGTGTCAGCTGCGCCTCGCTGCCCGAATCGCTGATCGAGTCCGAGCTGTTCGGGTACGAAAAAGGGGCGTTCACGGGGGCGAGCGAGCGGCGGATCGGCCGGTTCGAGGCAGCGCACGGAGGGACGCTGTTCCTCGACGAGATTGGCGAGCTGCCCCTCTCGTTCCAGGTCAAGCTCCTCCGTGTCCTCCAGGAACGGCAGATCGAGCGGCTGGGCTCGCACCGCTCGATCGACGTGGACGTCCGGATCGTCTCGGCCTCCCTGCGGCCGCTGGAGGAGGAGATCGCCGAGGGACGGTTCCGCGAGGACCTATTCTTCCGGATCAACACGGTGACGATCCACCTTCCGCCACTCCGGGAACGCCGCGAGGACGTCCCGCTGCTCGCCCAGGCGTTCCTCCGGGAGTTCGCCGAGGAGCGAGGGAAGGAGGTCGACGGGTTCACCGACGACGTCCTGGAGGTGTTCGAGGGGTACGACTGGCCGGGGAACGTGCGGGAGCTTCGGAACGCCGTGGAACGCGCGCTGCTCTTCTGCCGGGGGCCGAAGGTCACCCTGGGCGATCTGCCCCCGAACTTCCACAGGCTCTCGAGGAAGAGGGTGGCCGTGGGGGTTCCCGATCGTGTCATGACGTTGAAGGAAGCCGTTCAGCGGGCCGAGGTGGACGCGATTCGTGCGGCGCTTGCGGCGACGGACGGTGGAAAGAGTAGAGCGGCCGAGCTGCTCGGCGTCAGCCGGAAGACGCTGTGGGAGAAGATGAAGGCGTACGGGCTCGAGGTCGGGTGAGCCCCTTCGCCAGTCCTGCTGCGGAGGCTGGATACGTGAAGCGACGTTGGCGGACCGTGCAACGGGAGTACCGGTGGAACGCCCCCCTTGTCCTCGTGTGATAGGAACGGGTATTATTCGGACATGGCAGGCGGGAGCGCTTCCGAGAGGATCCTCGTGGTCGAGGACGATCCGACCAACGCCGTGCTGGCGGAGGCGATCCTCCGCCGCCGCGGGGGGTTCCAGGTGATCCGGAGCACCGATCCAGGGGATGTGCTCCGGTTCGTCGCGGAGGGCGGGCTCGCGGCGGTCCTGATGGACATCGAACTGGAGGGTGCCGAGCTCGACGGGGAACCGGTGGACGGCGTCGAACTGTGCCGGCGCATCCGGGAGCTTCCCGCAGGCCGGACGCTGCCCGTCATCTTCCTGACCGCCCACGCCATGCAGGGCGACCGGGAGTTCTTCCTGTTCTCCTCGGGAGCCAACGACTACATCGTCAAGCCGATCGTCGCCCAGGACGAGTTCATCGCCCTGCTCAGGCGCCACATCGGGACGGTGGAGGCGCCGGAGATGGTCCGGATCCGGTGAGCCCGGACTGGATCGACGTCAGCCGGATCCTCGACGAAAGGACGCCGGTCTGGCCCTGCGACCGGCCGTTCACCCTCTGCACGCGGTTGGAGGACAGGATGACCGTCACGCACCTCGCGACGACCTGCCACGTGGGGACCCACGTGGAGACCGGGCTGCACGTCGTTGCCGGGCTTCCGGCCCTCGACAGCGTGCCGCTGACCGTCCTCTGCGGGCCGGCGGAGGTCGTACATCCCGCGACGGGGGGTCCCGTGGTCCGGGTGGAGGATCTCCCACGGGGTTGGTCGCCCGCTGCACCCCGAGTCCTCATCCGGACCGGAACGTTCCCCGCAGGGACCTCGTCCATCGGATCGGGTTTCGCCGGGCTCTCCCCGGCCCTGGTGGACCACCTCGCCGCCCGGGGCGTGCTCCTCGTCGGGATCGACACACCGTCGGTGGATCCGATGGAGGCGGAGGACCTTCCGGCGCACCGTGCTCTTGCCCGCCATGGGCTCGTCTGGATCGAGGGGCTCGACCTCGAGGTCGCCGGGCCGGGGACGTACGAGATGGTGGCCCTGCCGCTACCGCTCGCGGGGACCGAAGCGGCGCCAGCGCGGGTGCTCCTCCGGTGTGCTAGATTGGGTTCTTGACGGAGGTCTCGCCGTGGAGCTCAAGGAGCTTCTGATGTTCATGACGAAGAAGGGCGCGTCGGACCTGCACATCAAGCCGATGCGTCCGCCGCTCCTTCGGATCAGGGGAAAGCTCGTTCCGATCAAGTCGGTCCCCTTCAAGCCGGAGGAGGCCAGGGAGCTGCTGCTCTCGATCCTCAACCCGGCGCAGCTCGAGCGGTTCGAGCAGCACCAGTCCGTGGACCTTGGGTACGGCGTGCCCGGCGTGGCGCGGTTCCGCTGCAACATCTTCCTCCAGCGGGGGACCGTGGCCGGGGTGTTCCGGAGGATCCCGTTCGAGATCAAGTCGGTGGAGGAGCTCAACCTTCCGGAGGTGATCGACTCGTTCACCCAGCTGCCGGCCGGTCTCGTGCTCGTCACGGGTCCCACGGGTTCGGGCAAGTCCACGACCCTCGCGGCGATGATCAAGCGGGTGGCGGCCACGCGCTCCTGTCACGTGGTGACCATCGAGGACCCGATCGAGTTCCTGTTCACCGACGACAAGGCGACGATCTCCCAGCGGGAGGTGGGCACGGACACGCCGTCGTTCAGTGAGGCGCTCCGCAACGCCATGCGCCAGGACCCGGACGTCATCATGGTCGGCGAGATGCGGGACCTGGAGACTATGGCCACCGTCATCACGGCGGCCGAGACGGGACACCTCGTCTTCTCGACGCTCCACACGAACTCGGCGGCCCAGACCATCGACCGGATCATCGACTCGTTCCCCTCGGACCAGCAGGATCAGATCCGGAGCCAGCTGGCGCTCGTGCTCCGGGCGGTGATCTCCATGCAGCTCGTCAAGCGTGCCGACGACGAGGGACTGGTCCCTGCAACGGAGATCCTGGTCAACTCCCCCAAGATCTCGAAGCACATCGAGGCGGGCGAGATCAAGGAGATCCACGAGGAGATGGAGCAGTCCGTCGCCTACTACCACATGCAGAGCATGAACCAGTCCCTCATCGCATTGCTCGCCAACGGGATCATCACCTACGAGCAGGCGATGGAGAGCTCTACCGATCCCGAGGATCTGTCGCTCAAGCTGCGGAAGATGTTCCCCGAGATCGAGGAGAAGTTCAGGGAGGGAGAGATGGCCCCGTCACCGGCAGATTTCTCGAAGATCACCGAGCTGCTCGAGATCAAGCGGCTCTACGAGGAGACCGAGGAGCGGTTCAACCTCAAGATGCGCGAGAAGGACGAGCAGATCCAGATGCTCGAGAACGAGATCGCCGATCTCCGAAAGATGATCGAGGAGCGGGACGAGGGCGAATCGAGCCTCCAGCAGCAGGTCGAGCAGCTCCAGACCGAGAAGGAGCGGCTCAAGGCCGAGGCCACCAAGAAGATCAACACCCTGAACGAGCGGATCCGGGACCTCAACCAGAAGCTGATGGAGGCGACGGGCGGCAAGGCCCAGTCCGGTTTCTTCAAGCGCTGAGGCCGTCCTCAGCCGCGCCGGCCTTCGAGAGGGCCACCCACTCCTCAAGGGCGAGGGTTCCCGGGCGCGCCGTGGGGTCGAGCCCCGCCTGCTCGATGGCACCGGCCCCCGCGAGCGGCCGGACGGCGTTGGAGAGCATCTTGCGCGGCGTCCGCAGCGCGTGGGCAGCGAGCGCCAGTGCCCCGCGGAGGGTCTCCTCCGGAAACGGCGCGGGCCGGAGGTCGAGTACCACGACGCTCGACCGGACTCTCGGCGGCGGCCGGAAGCTGCGGGGCGCCACGTCGAAGGCGATCCGGGCCTCGGCCCGGGCGGCCCGCTCCAGGGCGAGCAGCCCGTGCTCCCGTTCGCCCGGGCGGGCCACGATCCGCGCCGCGACCTCCTTCTGGAGCATGATGACGAGCCGCGTGAACAGGTCGTGCCGCGGCAGGAGCCGCCGGAGGATCGCCGTGCCCACCGAGTAGGGGAGGTTGGCCGCCACCTGCCACGGGCGTTCTTCTCCAAGCAGCGGCTCCAACGCGGCCTCGAGGGCGTCACCGTGGCGGAGGTCGAGGCCGGTGGCTCCGAACCGGTCCTCCAGCGCCGGGAGGAGCCGGTCGTCGGCCTCGAGGGCCGTCACGCGCTCGAACCGGGAGAGCAGTGCGCCCGTCAGTGCGCCCCTCCCGGGGCCGATCTCGAGCACACGGGGCGGCGTCTCCTCGAGCAGCGACACGATCCGGTCCACGACCCTCCGGTCCGCCAGGAAGTGCTGGCCGAACCGCCGTCTGCGTCCCCTGCCCATCCGCGTCACCCCCGGTTGAACGCCGCCAGGACGCCCACGGCGGCGAGCCCGGCCCAGACCGGCCACGAGGCGCCGCTCCCGGCGAGGACCGCGGCCGTCAGAATGCAGAACCCGCCGAACACGGTTCCGCGCAACCCGGAGAGCGGGCGGTCCGCATGGCGCTGGTGCCGTTCGTCCAGGAACCGTACGCCCTCGGTGACGAGGATCGGCAGCTTGATCAGGGCGTCCACGATCTCCGGCGCTCCCCGGATCCCCTCGCGCAGCAACCGCCAGGGGTTGACCTGCTCCCGCACGACCCGGATGACGTGGGGCCGCGCGACCTCGATGGAGTCGAAGTCCGGATCGATCAGGGTTCCCATCCCCTCGTACGTCACCAGCGCCTTGACCATCAGCACCATCTCCACGGGGAAGTACATGCCGAACCGGGCTCCCTCCCGGACCGAGAGCAGGATCAGCTGGGCGATGGAGAACTCGCGCACGCCGTGGGCCCGCCGCCACTTCCGGACCAGCATGGCGACCTCACGGCGAAACCCCGCCACGTCGGCCCGAGGGCCTGCCTGGGCCGCCGCCGCCAGGTAGCGGGCGGCGGCCTCGTCCTCCCCGACGGCCACCGAGTAGAAGTGGTGGAGCAGGTTGCGGCGAAGCTCGATGTCGAGGCGCCCCACCATGCCGAGGTCGATGAACCCCAGCCGGGGGCCGGGAAGCAGCCGGAGGTTGCCGGGGTGGAGGTCGGCGTGGAAGAACCCGTCGCGGTAGATCATCCGAATCACTGCCGCCGCGCCGAGGTCCAGCAGGATTGCGCGTTCCTCCGGGTCCAGGGCGGCGAGGGTCTCGGCGTCGGGGCGCAGGCCGTCGAGGAACTCCATGCAGAGCACGTCGCGGCCGCTCAGCGCCTCGTACACCTTTGGGAAGACGACCCCCGGCATGTCTTCGAAGTTGCCCGCGAACGTCTCGGCGTGCTCCGCCTCGGCGCGCATGTCGGCCTCGCGGACGGTGTACTCGGTGAACTCCTGAATCACCCGCTGCGGCTGGAGGGAGGGGACGAACGACTGGAGCACCCACCCCACGCCCTTGAGGATCAAGGCGTCCCGCTGGAGCGTGATCCGGATACCGGGCTTGACGACCTTGAGGATGACGTCGTCCCCGTCGAGGGTCAGCGCCCGGTGGGTTTGGGCGATGGAGGCCGAGCCCAGCGGCCTGGGGTCCACGGTGCGGAACGCCTCGTCCATCGGACGCCCGAGGTCCTGCTCGACGATTTCGCGGATCGTCTCGAACGGGACCTCCGGCACCCTGTCGAGCAGCAGCTCGAGCTCTGCAGTGATGCTCTCGGGGAACAGGTCCCGGCGGACGGAGAGGATCTGCCCGAACTTGACGTAGGTGGGTCCCAGCAGTTCGAGGCGGCGCCGAAGCTGCTCCGGGAACGGGCGGTCCACGAGGTCCCGCCGGATGAACGGGCGGACGAGGAACGCCACCGCCCGGCCGAGCCACCAGAGAACGCCGTGTGCCGTCTCCCTCCGGCTCCGGACCCAGGCGACGTACCCCCCGGCCAGGAGCCCCGTCAGGTGGCGGATGGTGACCAGGAGGCGGGAGAGCAGGCCCGCCGGCCGCAGGTGGGGCGGCAGACGCCCGTACCGCCGGACGGCCGGTTCCGCCACGACGGCAGCCTCCCCAGCGGCCGTGGCCGCCATCCGATCCTCCCTCCTACCGGTTCCGGCCGTACTTCTCGTGGCTGGAGACCCAGTCCAGCGAGGAGATCGCGGCGCCCAGCGAGATCTCTCCGGCGAGCGCCACGCCGGCGATGATCTCCGCCAGCTTCTTGACCTTCCCCTTCCCCCAGCACCCCAGCAGCTCCAGGCACTCCCGCTGGGTCGCGAGCCCCGTGCCGCCGCCGTAGGTCGCGACGATCAGCGAGGGGATCGTCAGCGACATGTACAGGTCGCCGTCCCCGGTCAGCTCGGTGTAGAGGATTCCGCCGGAGGACTCCGCCACGTTGGCCACATCCTGCCCCGTGGCGATGAACATCGCCGTGATCCCGTTGGGCGAGTGGCACCCGTTGTTGTTGGCGCCCGAGATGAACGCGCCCACGTTGGCAATGCTCGAGTGGTAGTGGAGGCTTTCGGGCTCCACCCGCATGTGCTGCACGAGCACGTCCCGCGGGATGACGGCCTCTGCCGTGACACGCTTGCCGCGGGTCCGCATCAGGTTGATCTGGCTGTGCTTCTTGTCCGTCGCCAGGTTCGACTCCAGGTAGAATGCCCGGACCGTGTCCACGTTGTCCAGGATCCAGGAGCAGGCGGCGAACGTCGCCCGCCCCACCATGTTCTGGCCCGCCGCGTCGCCCGTGCTGTAGTTGAATCGGAGGTAGGCGAACTTGTTCGCGAGGTACGTGTCGATGGAGAGCAGCTTCGCCACGCTCGAGGTCGCCTCGGCGGCGATCCGGATCTCGTCGAACTGCTCGTCCACCCAGTCGCGGAACGCCCGGGCCTCCCGCTGGGAGTCGAAGACGAACACCGGGGCGCGCTGCATCTTGTCGTCGGACACGGTGCACATGACGCCGCCCGACAGGTTGAGTACCTTCATGCCCCGGTTGTACGACGCCACCAGGGTGCCCTCCGTCGTGGCCAGGGGGATGACGAACTCGCCCTTCGCGTGCTCACCATTGACCTTCAACGGGCCGGCAAGGCCGATGGGGACCTGGGCCACGCCGATGAAGTTCTCGACGTTGCCGTGGGTGATGGCGGGGTCGAACGAGTAGTGGGGGACGTGCTCCAGCTTCTTGCCCGTGAACTCCTCGGCGAACCGCTGACGCTTCTCGATGATCTCGGGAGCGTAGTTGTTCTCCTTGTCGTACGGCACCGTGACCGGTTTCTCGGTCTGGTCCCGGATGGCGTCCTTGACGGAGAAGGAAAGCGTCCCGAACGGGGTGCTCCGGAACGAGATCTCGATGACGTGTTTCCCCTTCTCGAGCTCGGCGCCCTTCCACAGTAACTGCACCGTCTTCGCAAGGGGGAACGGCACCGGGTTCTCCGGCGAGACGCTCGCCGGATCGATCTGCTGCTCGCCATCGACAAGGACGAGCTCCGACAGCGGGATCTCCTTCTTGTCGATCCGGATCCGATCGATCCCGGTCAGGATCGCGTCGCTCAAGCGGTTCTTGAGCACGAACGCCACGCCCTCGCCGGTGTTCTCGAGGCTTCCGAGGTTGTAGAGCTGTTTCAGGATCAGGGACGGAATCTTCAACGCCATCGTTCCTCCACGGCCGTCTCGTTTCGATGTGCCCCGGGCGCATCGTGTATCGACCGATTCTAGCACCGTCGTCGGCGCGGAGACGGACGGCCGCCCGCGTGACACAGGGGCGCCGATGACCTATCTTGAAGTGGGAGACCCGGAGGAGGCGGATCCCCGCCGGCCTCGTGCCGGAGGAAAGTCCGGACTCCCGGTGGGCAGCATGCCGGGGAAAGCCCGGCCGCGGCGACGCGAGGGAAAGTGCCACAGAGAGCAGACCACCCGTGGGACGGCCACGGGCAAGGGTGAAAGGGTGCGGTAAGAGCGCACCGCCCTTCCGGTGACGGAAGGGGCACGGTAAACCCCATGCGGAGCAAGGCCAAGTAGGGGAGCCAGGGGCCGCCCACCCCCGCAACCCCGCTCCGGCGGGGGGATGGCTCCCGGGTGGGCCGCACGAGCCCGCCGGCGACGGCGGGCCCAGATGAATGGGGATCGCCCCCTCGGGGGTACAGAATCCGGCTTACAGCCTCCTCCGGGTCCTCCCGCTCTTCGCCGGCGCCGCGGCCCCCCCCACCATCGCGAGCCGGACTCCGAAGGAAAACGGCGGCGTACTCCCTCCCAGCGTGACCCGCGCCCCCTCCGTGGAGGATCGCCTCGCCGGAGGGCGAACCGGCGGCCGGCCCCCGCGCTTTGCGCGGGCGACGCGCCCCGGCCCGCCGTCGCGGTGGAAGCGAGCTTCCCCCGCGCCGTCCGGCCGTGCCGCTGGCGCCGCCTCCGGCGTCGCTGCCGGCCGCCTGGGCTTCGTTGGAGGGCTTCGGGTCATCGACTTTGTTAGAACGGGGCCGCGAGTCTCGCACCCCGGGACCGCCCCCGCCGCGGTCGCTTCGTCGTCACGACCGCCAGGTCAGTTCCTCCTCGCGCCCTTGCGGGAACGGCCCCGGGGCACGATCCGCGCGGCCCC
>JAMOVQ010000002.1 GCA_027067575.1 Thermoanaerobaculia bacterium
TATCCTTGGTCGATCGCTGGTGGAACAACATCGCGGCCGATCTCTCTCCGATCGAGCCCGACCGTGCCAGCAAGGCACTGGATGGACTGCTCCGGCGCATGGAACACGACGGCATCATGAGCGTCCAGAGCCATGGATTGCCCGATCGGGAGGCGCTCCACGCACTCGTTCGGGCGGGAGTTCTCGTGGAGGAGACCCGGGAGGACAAGGAGCTCCTGCGCCCGTTCCACCAGGTTCTGGCCGATGTGCGGATCGCTCTCTCCTGGCGTGACGTGCGGGATGCCAAGGACCTCATCGATCGTCTTGGCCCGGAAGGGAGCCAGAGTCTTCACCAGGCGCGTCGGCTCCGGCTCGCCGTGCCGCTTCTTCTCGAACGTCCAAACAGCATCGAGACCATCCGGGAGATCATCGCTTCGGACGACGTTCGCCCGATCCTCAAGCAATCCGTTTTCCTGGCGCTGGCTGCCGTCGACAGGCCGGATGTCGGCCTTGTTGAGCTGGTGGAGGAATGGCTCCACAATCATTCTCTCCTCAGAAGGGTCCTCTCGGCAGTGGTTCGTGGCCAACGCAGCTGGGTCCAGGCGCTGAGTGAGAGCGGTTACCTGGACAGGGTATGGAAAAGAGAGTTCCCCTTTTCGCGTGAGCTCTTGCTGGATCTCCTCGCTTCCGTCTCGGAGCAGTGGCCAGATGGTGTCGCCGCACACCTTGGCCGATGGCAAGCAGACGAGCCGACCACCCTCGAATGGGCCTCCCGCATCTTCTCGGCGGCGCCTGGGAAGGACACCGACGCCCTTTTCGAGCTGCGCCTGGAGTACCTCGCCCGGAACGTGAAGGATGATCCGTTCTGGGATTGGGAAACGCTCCTTGAACGGGTACCCGAACGGGCGGTACGTCTGCTCGAGGTGCTGCTGACGCGGGAAGACGTGGATGTGCTGACCGGGAACGGGCCCGTCTGGACGTCCCGACTACCTGCTCCCGACAAGATTCCACCCGAGGTGACCAAGACCGGCAGATTTGCATGGGACCGCCTTCGTGCCTGGTGGCTCACCCTTGAGCTCCGCGGTGATCTCCTCCTGGACCCTGGCGCGCTCAGGGCGCTGGAAGAAGGGGCTCTTCCCAGGCTGGTCGAGCTGATCGCCGCAGGCCTGGCCCGCGAGCTGACGTCCGATCCGGGTTTCCTGCAGGCGCTTTTCGAAGAGATGCCCTCCCCGCTTCGCGAGCTCGACGCCTGGTTACTCCTGCGAGTCGGCGCCCGGCTCCCGGAGCACGCCACGGAGGCCGCCAACGCTCTGGCCCAGTGGTTCATGTCGGATTCACGGTGGGCCAGGATCACGGTGGGTATTTCGGGAGCCACCGGTCCTGTCCGGAGATTCGCCGCCGCCGTGGGCACCGCCGTCTCCGACGAAGTATTCCGTGAATTCGAGCACTGGGCCATGGAGTACCTGGACCCATGGACCCGCGAGGACGAGGAGGAACGGCTCCGCTGGCAGAAACAGTTCGAGACCCTGGATGTGCCGTCCCGCATGGGGCGAACGGCACACCTGTTGCTGGCGAGCCTCCCGGCCGAGCGGCTCTCCCCGGCCGGAACACGCCGTCTCGGGGAGCTGCGGCGCAAGTTCGGCGGTGATCCGCCACGGGACTTGGAAACGACTGTGGGTCACGTCCGGAGCGCCGTTCCCGACGAGGTCGCGGCCCGTTGGAAACCCGATGAATGGCTCCGCCGCATCCGGGATCCCTCGCTGCCAGAACACTGGAGCCCAAAGGGATTCCCGAAAGAAATCGCCCCCGGGGTCCTGGGGGACTCTTCCCGGTCGGCGCTCATCGCCCAGCTTCGCCACCTCGCGGAACGGGCGCCGCGGCGTTTTCTGTTCCTCGCCCTCGAGCTCGAGCCCGGGGATCCCCTCGGCGCACGGGAGGTGCTCCTCGATACCCTCTGCCGCGTGCAACCGCCGTCGCCGCTCCCCGAAGAGGGCGGTTCGGAACCCCTCGGCGACGAGGAGGTCCTTCAACTGATCGTTCGTCCCGCCTACCTGGACGAGCCTGGCCTGGGACGCTCGCTGGCGTGGGCCGTCTGGCAGCGCCCCTGGGCGCCGTGGCCGAAGGCCGTCCTCGAGCGGTTGGCGCAGATGGCCCGCGGGGAGGTCCAGCCCGGCATCTCCCTGGATCACGGGCTGACAACCTACCGACTCAACGAGAACGGGTGTGCCGCCCTGGATGCCATCGCGGCGCTGGCTCGCCACCACGACCATCTTCGTCCCTGGGCACTTGGAATCGCCAGGGAGCTCGTCACCCATGCCCACGCGGCCCGTCGTGCCAGTGCCGCGGCGATCGCCGCGGCGTGCCTGGATGAAACTCTACCTGATGCCGTGAACCTGCTGTTCCAGGTCGCCGCCGATCCGCTGGTGGCCGCTGAACTCGAGGTAACCCGGGGGCTCTTTCGGCTTGCTCTGGGCGGCGAAGAGGTTGGCGACTCTGTCCGGAAACGCGCGATCGAGCTCCTCCTGGCCATGGCGGGCCATGACAATAGGAACGTAGCCTCATCGGGCGGACAGGCGGCTGTCTGGCTCCGCCACCATGGTGTTATCGGTAACGGCGAGATCGAGAAGGCCATGAAAGCGGGTGTTCCAACCCGCCGGGGTATGGCTCGGATTGTCCAACAGCTGCTGATTGGACCGGTCATCCCGCCATGGTTACAGGAACTGGCCGTCGAATTGGTATCGAATACCGACCAACAAACCGGACGAACCGTTCTCTTGGCGTTCCTGAAACCTGGTTCGGACCATCTCCTCTTTCAGCAGCACTTTATCGAGAGGCTGATCACGGCGGCTCTTGATTCCAACCACGACCTTACGCCACTCGTTGAGGCCTGCGATCGCCAGGCCAATCTCCGGCCTGTCGCGCTTGTCGTTCTCAAGATGGCCCAGGACTTGGGGGGAGCGGTAGACAAACGCCGGTGGAGAGAAGCCGATGAACTGACCGGCCTTCTTGCCCGTCTGGTGGAAGAATCGGAGCGGGATGGGCATTTCGATTTGAGAAACCGGACCCTTGATGCGTGGGATCACCTCCTGGAGGCCAACGTTCCCCCAGCGCAGAGAGCCCTCGCTGCACGTCTCGAAGAGCCATGAGGTCCCATCCGCCCCTCATGGCTGGCGGCCTTGCCGGGGTACTCGTTCCTCCTCCTGCTCTGGGTCGTCCTGCCACGCCTGGTTGTCGCGTCCGGGAACGCAACGGTCACGCGAAGTGAGCTGTTCGGCGCATGTCTCCCGTGGATTCTCGGAACGGCGGGGATGCTCGGCTTCCTGGTGGCGATGGGGAGCGTTGGAGAGATGGTTGCCCGCTCCCGCAAGACGTCGTCTACGCACCCGCCGGGGCGTGGCACCGTACCCTCGGCGGCGCCGCAGGCCGAGTTGACGGGCCTGACCTTCGAGGAGCTCACCGAGTGGGTCCGGGACGATCGCGAGATCGAGGTGCCTGCGGACGACCGGTTCGGTCACGACGCCATCGCCCGGCGGATCGTTCGCCGTCTCGAACCAGGGGACCGTGACGCTCCTCTACCGTCCATCGCCGTGGTGGGTCCCCGAGGCTCAGGGAAGAGCTCCCTCGGCAACCTCGTCCGCTGGCACCTGAAGCAACGGGGACTCCTGGGTCGCTCGATCCTGTTCGTGCCGGTCAGCCTGTGGCCGTTCCAGAGCTCCACGGCGGCGGTCCGCGGCATCCTGCAAACGTTGACCGACGCCCTCGCCCCGTACGCCGATACGGCCGGTCTCTCAGAGGTTCCCGCCCATTACGCCGAGGCGGTCTCCAGCTCCGGAGGATGGATCTCGATCCTCGGATCGCTGCTCTCTCCCGGACGAAATCCCGACCGCACACTGGATCGGCTGGCCAAGATCGTACGGGCCTTGGACCTTCGGATCATCCTCTGGATCGACGACCTCGAACGGTTCACCGGTGCTGTGACCGACGGCTCCTCCGCGGGCACCGGTTCCGGAGAGGAACGGCTCGGCCCGATCCGTTCGCCGCTCCACATGCTGGACCGGAAGGACCGGATCACCGTCATCGTGGCCGCCGAGACCCTGGATGCTGGTTTCGACATGGACAAGCTCGCCCGGTTCATCGAACCGATGCCGACCCTCGATCCCGGCGATACTGCGACGGTGTTCGATCGGTTCCGCCGGGGATGCCTCGATGAGTTCGGCGAGTGGATCGACGCATGCCAGGAACGGCCTGATCGGCTCCTGGACGCCCTTGAGCAGGCCCCCTCCGTCATCGTTCCCCAGATCGTGCCGTTCCTGACGCGAGGGAACGGCAGGCGCTGGGTCTTCGACGGGGCGGTGGCGAGGTCTCTGTTCGACATGGACCGCCTCGGGGAGCTTCTTCGGCGTCGCCCCATCCCGGATCCGGCCTGT
>JAMOVQ010000003.1 GCA_027067575.1 Thermoanaerobaculia bacterium
TGCCATTCCCGTGTCCTGTGAGAAGGGGACACTCCCTTTCATGGAACAGACGAGGTACTTGACAAGGTTGGCCTGGGAAGTAGAGTCAATCGTGTGTACACACAGTCGAGGGGACGTCCGAACACATGTTCCGTTGTTCACGATGTCCGAAAGATGGGCTGCGATGCAGCGTTCGTCGACTCGTGCGGGCCGAACTGTACCGCCACGACCATCGAGGTCATCCGGTGTCCGGACGACGACTTCGGTCCGAAGAAGCCCATCCAGCCTGTTGAACCTGCAGGCTAGGCTGGTCGTGGCAAGCGTCCAGGGAGATACCAGATGACGCGCGTGCGATGCATCGCTCCAGCGTTGGCCGTACTGGTCGTGCTGGCTGTGGCCGTGGGGGCGTCCGGGGCCCCCGTGGCCTTTCTCGCGAGCGGAGACGTGACGAGGCTCGAACCTCCGGAACACCTCGATCCGGGCAGCGTCCTCGTCACGGCACTTGGCGACCGCCAGTGGCTCCTTCGGCCCAGTCTCGGTGAGGTCGTCGTTTTCGTGAAGGGACGGCCAGCAGAAACCATTGCGCTTCCCGAAAGTGCCCGCCAGTCAGCCGACGGGGGCATCTGGTCGCTCTCCGCCGTGGACGCCGGTGCTGGGAGACCACCGGTCGTCTGGCTGGTTCGGGGGGATCGTGGACTCGCCTGGCGTCTCGATGAGTCCACGCGCTGGAGCGGTCCGTTCCGTCTCGGGGAGCCCACGGGGGCCGCCGTGGCGCTCGCCCCGGATCTACTGGTGTACTCCACGCCAACGTCCGGCTCGGCCGCCTTCGCGCTGTTCGACGCGGCCAAGCAAGCCACCGCCCGCCGGTTCGGCCGGCGCCGGGAGCCAGCCCATCCGTTGCTCGACAGGGAGGAAAACCTGTGGCTCCTCACCAAGGTCCATGGGACCGATGGCGAACGGTTGGTCACGGCCAGCGTCTTCTCGCCGGAGATCCGGTCCTACTCCCTGCCCCATCTGGCGCCGATCGAAACGCCGGCCCTGCCCCAGGAGGCCGTCGAACATCTCATCAGGGCGAGACGACGCGCGATGGACGCCGTTCGCAACCAGCGAGACTGCTCGAGCTGCATCGAGGCAAGGCTCGTGGTATTCGCCGACGCTCTGGGATCCGAGGGTGACGGTGTCTGGCTCCATCTCGAGGGCCAGCAACAGCTGATCCGGATCGGCGGGACCGGAACGAAGACCGTACCCCTCGACGTTCCGGCCGAGGAAGCGGCGGCAGTGCGCGGTCTCGCGCTGGAACATCGAACGCTCCTGCTGGTCTCGGAGACGATCCTGCGGCGGTTGCAGCCCACCGACTCGCTTCCAATTCATCTGGGATCCGTCGTCGACTCCGACCGCATGCCCGTGGCAGGCGCCCGGGTGGTGTGGGCGGGTGCCGACGGACGCTCGTTCACGGCGGTGACCGGTCCCGATGGAGGTTTCATGCTCCAGGGGATCCGGGTGGCCCCCACGGGCCGGCTCGAGATCACGGCTGAGGGCTTCCGCCCGTTCCGGAGGATCGGACGGCTTGCGGAGCTCGTGGCGGAACCGGTGATGCTCGAACGCCTGCCCAGGATCTGTATCCGGACCGTGAACGGCTCCGGCGAGCCCGTCCGACGTTACACCGCCACGATCCTCCATCCGGAAAGCGGTCCGGGCAGCGCGGGTTTCGAGACCGGGCCGGCCCGTGACGTGGACGACGTCTCGGGCCGGGTGTGCCTCGCCTCACCGTGGACATTGCCCGTCGTGGTCGAGGTGAACGCGCAGGGCTACGTTCTGACGCGGAAAAGGATCGCGAGCATCGAGACCGGCGAGGAGATCGAGGTGGAACTGGCGCCCGAGGCCCGTCTGCGCGTCGAGGTCACGGACGAGAAGGGATCCCGGCCGGTTCCGGAGGCGGAGGTCACGCTGTTCGAACCCGGGGCGATGGATCGCGCGGTGCGAGAAGCGGTCCCTTCCGGGCACTGCACGACGGGGAGCGACGGCCGGTGCGTGATGAGCCAGCTTCCCGCAGGCACGTTCACGGCGGTCGTGCGGCGCGAGGGGTACCTCGATGCGCAGGATACCGTCACCCTGGAGGCGACGGGAGCCGACGGTGAGGCGTCGGCGCTGCACATCGAGCTCCGGAAGGGGGCGAGGATCCGCGTGTCGGTGACGGCCGGAGGGAGCGACCAGCCCGTCCAGGGTGCGCAGGTCGGCCTCTCCGGTGTCGGCAGGGCGCTGGACCATGCAGCGTCCTGCACCACCGATGCCAGTGGGGGTTGTCTTCTCGATGGGATCCGGCCCGGTCTGTACCGCATCACCGCCACCGAGCCGTCCCTTGGGAGACGATCGAAAAAGGTGGCCGTCCGGGAGGAGGACCGGGAGATCGACGTGGCGCTCGACCTGTCCGGGGAGCTCCGGGTCGAGGGCGTCGTGGAGGGAATCGACCTCTACCCGGGGGTCACCTTCGAGGTGCTGGCGGTCCAACCCGGCTTCCAGCGGCGGACCGATCTCGATTCCTCCGGACGGTTCGTCATGGAGGGCGTGCCCGCCAGGACGACCTGGTTCTACGTCACCGACCAGAGGACCGGCTCGAGCTACGGCTTCACGGAGGAGGAGCTTCGCCCCGGAGAAGAGATCGCGGAGGTTCGGATCGTCCTCGATCCGCCGCTGTCCGTGTGGGGACGGGTCACGCTCGGTGGAGCCGCCTGTGTCGCGTGTGCAGTCCGGGCGTCGAGCGACGGTGCGGGGGCCCTGGCCGTTCTGGTGGACGCAAAGACGGGCGTCGACGGCGAGTACGAGCTGAAACTGCCCACCGCCGGGGCGTACCGCATCTCCGCCCGGGACCCGCTCTCTGGAGCCCGAGCGGACCGGATGCTCGACGTCCGGTCGAACACGCCCCTCGACATCGAGATCGCCGGGGGCACGGTTCGCGGCCACGTTCTCGGTGCATCCGACGGGAACGGGATCCCGGGGGCTGCGGTCCGCGCGACGGACGACTCCGGATCGGTCCTCGACGCGACCACCAGCGGCGAGGATGGTTCGTTCATTCTCCGTTCCCTCCCCCGCAGGACGATCCGCCTTCTCGCCGTTCACGGCTCCGCCTCGACCGATCGGACCGTGGACTTGACCGGCTCGGCGGAGGCCGAGGTCGATCTCGTTCTCGAGGAACAGCCTGGCATCCGGCTCATCGTGACCGACCCGTCGGGCCAGACCGTCTCGTTGGTCCATGCCTGGATCGGTGGACCCGCCGGCCAGTCGATCACCGTTCCGGGGCTCGTTGCGGACAGGGACGGCGTCGTGGATCTGCCCGCGTTCTCCACAAATCCCCACACCGTCGTTCTCCATCCGCCGGGTCTTGCCCGCCTCACGCTGTGGGGCGTCGATCCGGGACAGGGGCCGTTCCCGGTCACGGTGCCGCTGGCGGCGAACCTGAGCCTCGAGGTGCGCGGTGACGACCCCGCCTGCCAGGTCGAGCTCCTGGACGCCACGGGCCGTCCCATGGCTCTCGACCTGGGACCGCCGGGGAGCCGTCCGATCCAGTCGGGTGGTGCCCTCTTCAACGCCCTGCCGCCCGGGAGAGTGACGGTGGTGATCACCACCTGCGGAGGACGGACGGTCACGGCCGATGCCGTCCTTACCGCTGGGGCGATCACCGTGGTACCCATCACCACAGGCCCCCAGGACTGAGGCCGCACGTCAAGAGCAGTGTCCCCTCTAGGAATGGGAAGGCGGACGCCCCGGGGAAGGTCCCGGGGCGTCGTGTTCGGTCCATTGTCGATTCAGATGTTCAGGGGGTCGCCGGGCCATTCTGCCGTCCCTGGCCGTTCATGCAGCCCCTCATGGAGTCGCGCCGTTGCTGCATCGTCTCGCACAGGGTCTCGGCCTGTCCGCGCTGCTCGGGTGTCAGGACGGCCCAGACCTGGGAGCGGACCTGCTGGCGCAGGACGGCGATCTCCTGCATCGGGGTCGCCAGCCCGGCGGCGATCCGGCGCACGGCGGCCTCGTCGAACGAGGCAGGATTGAGGTCTCGGAGCTGTTGCCTGACGTTCATCAGGGCCTCGCGCTGCTCCTGGAACCGGGGGCGAGCCTGCTCCATGATGGTGCGGATCCGGTCACGCTGGGCGTCGCTGAGGTCGAGCCTGGCCAGCATCCGCATGATGGGACCGCCGGGGCCATCCATGGCCGTCCTCGGGCCCATCGCCTTCGTGTTGCGGCACCCCTTGTGGTGTCCGTGTCCGTGTCCGTGTCCGTGGGCCAGGGCCGTGCTGGCTCCAAGCGCCAGGGCGAGGGTCAGGATGAGGATCGTCGCTCGTTTCATGGTCTGTCCTCCCTTTCGATTCCGTGCCGGCGCATCGTCGCGTCCGGTCACGCACTGTTGTACGCCGGATCCGTCTCAAGTGATGGCTCTCGGACGTGAAGCGTATCGAAGAATGCTGAAGAATCCTGAACCGCCGGAACGGGGCTGGTACATTCGGACCGTGGCACGAGTACTCATCGTCGACGACGATACGGAGCTCGCGGGGCTCCTAGGCCGCCAGCTCGCACTCGACGGGTTCGAGACCGCGGCGGTTCCGGACGGACCGTCCGGGCTCGAGGAGGCGCTCTCGGGCGGGTACGACGTGGTGATTCTCGACGTCATGCTCCCGGACATGGACGGGTTCGAGGTGTTGCGCCGGCTCCGGGCATCCTCCGCCGTTCCAGTGCTCATGCTCACCGCACGGGGCGAGGATGTGGACCGGATCGTGGGGCTGGAGATGGGGGCGGACGACTACCTGCCCAAGCCGTTCAACCCGCGGGAGCTGGTGGCACGGCTCCGGGCGATCCTCCGGCGGGCGGGAGAGGCTCCCGCGGTAGGGGAGGGCGTTCTCCTGGTGGAGGACCTGGAAGTCGATCCCGGCGCACGCGCTGTCAGGCGTGGTGGCGAGTCGGTGAAACTGACCGGCGTGGAGTTCTCGCTGCTCGAGGTCCTCGTGCGGAGGGCGGGGCAGGTCGTGGGCCGGGACGAGCTGACGAGGGAGGTCCTCGGACGGCGTCCGTCGCCGTTCGACCGGGCCCTGGACGTCCACGTGTCGGCACTCCGGCGCAAGCTCGGACCGTTGCCCGGGGGGGGCGAGCGGATCAAGACCGTCCGGGGTGTCGGGTACCTGTACGTCCGGCCGGCGCGGGGAGCAGGGAGGGGCTCGTGAGCCGGCTCTTTCTGAGAATCTTCCTCTGGTTCTGGCTGGTGGCGGGCGTCATCGTGGTCGCGCTGGTGGCCGGCTCGCCGTTCCTGACGCGGACCCATCCTCGTCTGGACCGGTGGCAGGAGCGCGCGGAGACAGCGGTCCGCCGCGTGGCCGAGGAGACGGCGAACGGGGTGGAACGGGGCGAGATTCGGCCCCACTGTCCCCACCGCAGGCGCCACCCCCGAACGCCGTTCGAGCTGTTCGTCGTCGACGAGACCGGGCGGGATACGGGCGGAAGGCCGGTGCCCCGCGAGCTGCTCCGGCTGGCGCGGGATGCCCGCGAGGGAGGTGGTCCACGGGTGGAACGCCTGGGGACGCTCTACGCCTCGGCACACCCGGCCGTGACCCCGGACGGGCGGACGCTGGTGGTGGTCGCAGCGGTGCGCCGGCCGCCCCGGGTCGTGGACCTGCTGGCCCCGCGGACACTGCTCCCGCGTCTGGCCGTGCTGCTCCTTGTGGTGGGTGTGCTGGCGTTCGCCCTTGCGCGGCGGATCACCACGCCGCTCGAGACGCTCCGGACGGCGACGCGCCGGCTTGCGGCGGGCGATCTCGAGGCCCGGGTCGGATCGCCCCTGACCCGGAGACGGGACGAGATCGGTGAGCTCGCCCGGGACTTCGATACGATGGCCGGACGGCTCCAGGCGTTGCTGGAGTCCCAGCGGCGCCTGTTGCGCGACGTCTCCCACGAGCTGAGGTCTCCGCTGGCCCGGATCGGAGTGGCGCTGGAGTTGGCACGCAGGGGCGACCCCGGTGAGCGCGAGGCGGCCCTGGACCGGATCGGCCTCGAGACGGAGCGGCTGGACGGGATGATCGCTCAGATCCTGACCCTCGCGCGGCTGGAGGAGGGCATGGCGTCCGTCATTCGGGAGCCTGTACCGCTCGGTCCGCTCCTCGACACGGTTCTCGAGGATGCCCGGTTCGAGGCCCGGCGGCGGGGGATCACGGTGGAGTATCGGGACGAGGGTTCCCCCTGCACGGTGGCGGGTGACCGCAGCCTCCTCCGGAGCGCCGTGGAGAACGTCCTGCGCAACGCCGTTCGGTACGCCGCGGAGGGCGGGACGGTCAGCGTGTCGGTGCAGCGTGTGGACGAATTGGTGGAAATCGCCGTGGCCGACGACGGGCCGGGGGTGCCGGATGCCGACCTCGCCCACCTGTTCGAGCCGTTCTTCCGTACCGGGAACGCGCGGGACCGGGCCTCGGGAGGCGCCGGCCTTGGTCTGGCCATCACGGCAGCTGCCGTCCGGGCCCACGGAGGCGCCGTCACCGCGGCCAACCTCCCGGGCGGCGGCCTCGAGATCCGGATCCTTCTCCCGTGTTCCAGCCGCCGTTCCTGAGAGCTGTGCGCTCGGACGGCGATCCGCGCCGTCACGGTCACGCCGACAGGGATCACCCGGCAGGACGAGGGGGGATCGAGTCCCGGGACCTCTCCGGGATGGAGTCCGTCTCACCCGGACCGTGCTCCATGCACACGGCAGAGTCCGAGGAGCGCGGAACCTTCCGCTGCCCCGTTCCTCCGCCTCCAGAGTGGTTATTGGGACATGGGACGGGAGTCCCCTCGCTGGGGGGCTCGTTGGCGAGTACGGGCAGTTCCCCGGCCCGGCATCCAGGCCTCGGGCCGGGGGCTGGCCGTCTCAGAACCTGACGGAGAAGAAGAGGCTGGCCTGGAACGTGCTGCCCATCATCCGGTAGAGGTGGATTCCATCGTCGTCGGGTTCCCTGTAGAGGTTGTGGGTGTACTCGAGCTCCGTGCCAACGGCGAACTGGTTGGCGTACCCGAACCGGTACCCGAACTGGGGCTGGGTGATGAACCGCCCGCTCGAGGCCGGCCGGAGCCAGGTCGGTCCCTTGCTCTCGAACCCCGGGAACGCCTCGGGCCACTGTTCCACCGTCTTCCACTCCTGGACCCAGTAGTCGACAAACCCGCGGATGAAGACCTCGTGACCACCCTTCGTGCGCCAGGTGTTGGCCCATTCCACGGTGATCTGCCATCCGTCCTCGATCGGCCAGACGTCGTGGACGGGCCACAACGCCGGCTGGTCGCCATCCATGTACGGAATCTCGTAATCCTCCTCGTAGGAGGCGAACGTCTTGTAGAGGAGGTGGACGTCCAGCACATCGATCGTGTCGCCGCCGAAAGAGAGCACGACCCCCCCGAGCCATGCCCTGGGGATCAGCTGGTACCGGGAGTCCATCAGGCCATGGTTGTACTGAACCGTCAGCCCGACGTCGGTCAGCCAGTCTGGTGTCTGGAGACCGGCGATCTTGGAGAGGCTGAACACCGGGGAGAGCTCCAGGTACATGACGTCGGACGACGTGCCGAAGTCCGGGGAGAGGTCCACGTCGAGGTATCCGTTGAAGGAGCCCCACGAGGTATAGCCGTTGAAGCGCAGTGTAAGCTGGAAGTTCCCATCCCCGTAGTACCAGTCTGGCTGGCGGTTCGGGATCGTGTGGATCTCGAGCTCGCCAACACCTGCAAGGGCGTTGACGGCGAGGAGGAGGATCCCGGCCACGGTCACGTTCCGTCGCACCAACATCGTCATCGGTCGCTCCTTTCCTTGGCCGCGTGCCCCATGAGGGCGCGAAGCTCCACGGTTCCACCGATCACGGTGAGGATCCAGATCGGTGGCAGGCTGAGGAGTGTCAGCCTGAGCAGCCCTCCGATGTTTCCCGTGATCAGGAACAGGTTGAACAGGGCGAAAAGGATCCAGACGGCCATCCACCCCAGGCGGGCGGCCAGCCGGGCGGTCCGCTCCCTCATGGGGCCTCCTTCCGGAGCCGCAGACGGCTCCACAGCGTCGCCTCGGGTCGTTCGTCCGGGGCGTGTGTGGTCATCAGGCTGACACCGACGAGGACCGCCAGCGAGATGCCCAGCCCCACGTGGGCGGCGTGAAGGCCGTGCCACAGAGCGTTGGCCGAGCCCATTCTGGACCAGGCGGCCATGGCCCACAGGAACCCTCCAACCCCGCCGGAGACCAGGGACGCCATCGCCCCGGCGGCTGTGGCCCGGGGCCAGAACCAGGCGGCCATCACCGGGAAGAGCAGGCCCGCCATGGTCAGGGTCTGGCCGATGATCCAGAGCGGCACGAGGACGGGAACCCAGAGCGCCGCCGCGATCCCGAGGAGCCCCGTCACGGCTACCGAAAGCCTGCCGAGGAGGATGGGATGCCGGGCGGCCTTCTCACGCCCCAGCACGGGGGTCAGCAGGTCGGTCTGGAGGATCGTCGCCCCGTTCATCAGAAAGGACGAGGCGCAGGAGAGCACCGTCATCAGGAACGAGACGAGGAGGAACGCGGCCACGGGAGTGGCGAGGTGATCCTGGAGGAACGTCAGGTAGACGAGGTCCGGATCGATCCCGGTTCCGAGATCGAGCAGACCTCCCCGGACGCCTGCGGCGAGGAGCATCCCTCCCAGAAAGGAGACGGCGCCCCACGGCGCGGCCACCGAGGCGACGACGAGGGCGTTCCTCGAGGTCTGTTCGTTTCTGGCCATGTACGCCCACTGGAACAGCCACGGATCGACGAAGTAGAAGACGCCCATGGAGAGGATCCAGACCGACAGGATGGAGAAGTCCATGCTCCAGGGATCGAGGAAGGCTGCCGGCAGGAGCTCGTGGAGGTTCCGGATACCTTCCGAGACACCACCGTGGAGTGTCAGCGCCGCGACCAGGAACAGGATCATGCCGAGACCCTGAAGCAGGGCCTGGAGCCACTGGCTCGTGATGGCCGAGTACTGGCCGCCGATCATGGAGATGGCAAGGACGATCAGGGCCCCGGCGAGGATCCCGGCCGTACGGCCGAGCCCGAACCCGGCCCGGAGCAGCGTGCCGACTGCCAGAAACTGGAGTCCCGTGATGAAGGTGGGCCGGATGAACGTCAGGAACAGTGCCGGCCTGCGGATCCCCTCCCCGAACCGGTGGACGAGGAAGTCGGCTAAGGTGTACGCATCGTACCGCCGGCCGAACCGGTTGAGTGCCGGTCCGAACAGCCACGCGAACAGCGGCACCGTGAAGCTCGAGACCACGAGGATCCAGATCGTGGCGATGCCTTCGGAGAACCCCGTCCCTGTGAACCCAGCCAGGCTGGCACCGCCGATCGATGCACCGGTGTAGGCACCGAAGAAGAGCCAGAACCCGATCCCCCGGCCCATCAGCAGGAAGTCGGACGAGCTCTCGAGCCTCGAGAACCGGAGCGCGATCCGTGCGAAGACGGCCAGGAGGATTCCCACGAGCACCCAGGAGAGCAACATCACCTGGTGGCGATGGCCGGGCCCGAGGGCGGCGCACGAGACGCTCAGAACGTCGGCGGCGTGTTGACCCATACGGCGCGTGCCTCCTCATCCCCCGGATTGTGGAGCCGGTGGGCGACCTCCGACGGCCAGGTCAGCGCGTCGCCGGGCTCCAGTGTGTAGATCTCGACCTCGTCCAGAATGACCTCCAACGTCCCCACGAGAACGAAGAGAAACTCCTCGCCCGGGTGGGTGTACGCCTCGCCCGTTCCACCCCCCGGGGGAAGTGTCACGAGATGGGGCTCGAGCACGGAGGCCCGCCGAGTCAGGAGCTCCAGTGTGATCCCGGGATCGCGCGCCTCCAGCGGAATCCGGTCATCGGGCCGGACGAGCGCGGCCCGGGGGCCCCGGGGGAGGTGGAACAGCTCCAGGGCCGTTGTACCCAGCGCCCGGGCGATCCGGTGCAGGGTTCCCAGCGAGGCGTTCGCGAGCCCCCGTTCCAGCGAGGAGAGGAAGGAGACCGAGAGGCCACTCTCCCGCGCCAGCCGCCGCATGGACCACCCCTTTGCCCTGCGGGCCTCGGCGATCCGCGGGCCAGGACCGGCCGGCCGCTGGTTGCCGGTCTCCCGTGCGGGTGGCTGATCGCCGAGCACACGGCGGATTCCGTTGATGTTGAGACCCTCGACGGCCCGGAGATGGTGGATGCGCCGGAGCTGCTCCACCTGGGCCGCCGTGTAGTACCGCGTCCGGCCCTGGATGCGGGCAGGCGTCACGAGCCCTTCACTCTCCCAGTTGCGCAGGGTCGAAGGGCTGACGCCAACCAGGCGGGCAACCTCGCCGATCCGCAGCATGGCCTCCTCGTATGGGTGTTCTGTCATCCTTGAAGATGATTGCAGGAGAAGAGAGGGCTTGTCAAGCGGTCGTCTAATGGCCATGGGAAACTGCTGGTGAGCAACGCGATAAGTCAATCGCTGGGGGTGCTTGATTTTTCTCTTGGTGTTCTGTAGATTACTGGAAAGGAGAACGGAGATGCAGGGTGAAAGCCAGCGTGGAACGGAGCCGATCGCGTGGCTCCGGGGACTCGTGCCCGAGGCCGTTGCGGTCGCGGCCCCCATCCTCGTGGAGCGGGCGGAGGGGGTGTGGCTCGAGGACGAGACGGGGCGGCGCTATCTCGACATGGCGGCGGGGATCGGGACGCTCAACGTCGGGCACCGGCCGTCCGAGGTCGTGGCGGCCGTCCGGGAGCAGCTCGAACGGTTCATCCATACATGCTTCTCGGTGGCACCATACCGTCTGTACGGCGAGGTCGTGGAGCGCCTCGTGGCCCTGACTCCAGGTTCCTTCCCGAAGAAGGGGGTCCTGTTCAACTCGGGAGCCGAAGCGGTGGAGAACGCGGTGAAGATCGCCCGCCGCGCCACGGGGCGGAACACGGTGCTCTGCTTTTCCGGGGCGTTTCACGGACGCACGCTCCTGACCTTGACGATGACGGCAAAGGTGTCATCGTACAAGCGGGGGTTCGGATCGTTCTGTCCTGACGTGGTCCGGATTCCGTACCCGTACTGCTACCGCTGTCCGGTGGGGTGCGAACCCTCCTCCTGCGGGACGGCATGCACGCGGCTCCTGGACGAGGCCATGGCAGGGTGGGCCGACCCGGAGGACCTGGCCGCCGTGGTGATCGAGCCGGAGCTGGGTGAGGGTGGCTTTGTTCCGGCGCCGCCCGAGTTCCTTCGCTCGCTTCGGGATCTCTGCGACCGGACGGGGGCCGTGTTCGTCGCGGATGAGGTCCAGACCGGGTTCGGGCGGACGGGCAAGATGTTCGCCATCGAGCATTCCGGGGTCGTGCCCGATCTGGTGACGGTGGCCAAGTCCATTGCGGCCGGGTTGCCGCTGTCCGCGGTGGTGGGTCGGGCGGAGCTTCTCGATGCGGTGCAGCCGGGAGGGCTGGGGGGGACGTACGGAGGGAACCCGGTGGCATGTGCTGCGGCGTTGGCGGTGCTGGACATGATGGTCCGGGATGATCTGCCGGCCCGCGCCATGCGGCTGGGAGGGCGGATCGGCGCCAGGCTGGAGTCGTGGCGGGACCGGTACCCGGACCGGATCGGGGATGTCAGGGGGCTGGGCGCCATGAAGGCGGTCGAGCTCGTTCGTGACCCGGCGACCCGCGAGCCGGATCCGGAGCTGGCGCGGCGGTGGGCGCGAGCGTGTCAGGACGAGGGTGTGGTGGTCCTGACGGCAGGCGTCCGTGGCAACGTGGTCCGGTTGCTTCCGCCTCTGGTGATCTCCGATCGCGAGCTGGACGAGGCGATGGATCGGATGGAGCGGGCGCTGGGGCGCGTGGTCGCCCGGGGAGGTGAGGTATGAGAACACGGAAGACGGCGGCGTTTCTCGTGATGCTGATGGCTGCGGTTCCGGCGGCCCGGGCGGGGACGCCGAAGGACGTGGAAGTCCGGCTGATCCCGAGCCGGGTGGATGCGGTGATCGACCATACGGGTCCGTATCACGAGCTGTCCGGGGTATTCCTCCAGTTGCTGGACTGGATCTCGGAGCGGGGCTGGTGGCCGGTGGACCGCGGGGTGGGTGTCTATTTCGACGATCCCTCGCAGGTCCCCGCAAAGCGGCTGCGATCCCAGGCGCGGATTCCTGTGAACGTCTACGGGAAATATCTGCCGGCTCCGCCGCCGGGACCGGAGAACGGCCGGCTGGATCGTACGGCGCCCGTGGTCGTGGCGTCGGCGCTGCACGTGGGACCGTACGACCGGGTGTTCCCGACCTATGGAATGCTCTTCCAGGCGCTTCCTGCATTGCACCTCCGGTACGTGGGGCCGATGCAGGAGGTCTACCTCAACGATCCCGCCGTGACCCCGCCGGAGAAGCTCGAGACAGAGGTTCAGCTCGTCGTGGAGCCGGAGGGCCGGGCGGATGTCGGCCTGTACTCGGACTGGGGAGGGTACGGCCCCGGGATCGAGGCCGCCTCCGCGTGTTTCACGGCGGCCGGGTTCTCGATCCGGCCGGTGATGGCCGCCGAGATCAACGACGGTTCCTTCGCGAAGAAGGTTCGGCTGCTCTACATGCCCGGCGGGTGGGCGGAACACTACGTCCGGGACATCGACGAGCACGGGGCGCGGGCCATCGAACGGTTCGTGGAGCGCGGCGGCGGGTACATCGGAATCTGTGCCGGCGCGTACTACGCGGCGAAGCAGATCGTCTGGGCCAACCAGACATGGCCGTACGACATCGACCTGTTCCCTGGTGTTCCCGAGGGTCCGATCCGCGCCATCGCACCGTGGCCCCGGTACGCCACGACGCCGATCACCCTGGTGGGGGACCACCCCATCGTCAGGGGCGAGGGACGCCGGAGGACGGCGCTCTACTACGGGGGACCGGTTCTGAGGCCGCGCGAGGGAGCGGCCGTCACCATCCTGGCCACGTACGACGTCACGGGAGATCCTGCGATGGTCGCGTTCGAGAGGGGGAAGGGGAGGGTGTTCCTCAGCTCCGTTCACCTGGAATACGACCTGACCTCGAAGCGGGACCACACGGAATGGCCGGAGAACGAGAAGGGGATCGACGACCCCGAGCCCGACTGGGACCTGCTCCAGCGGGCGGTGGCGTGGATTCTCGGCCGGAAGGTCCGGTGAGCGGCGAGGCCGTTCTCTCCGCTGCGCTCGCTGCGGCCGATGGCATGGCCGATGCGATGACCGCCCGACTCGCCGAGATGGTCCGGATTCCTTCGATCACCGGGGATGAGGGTGTGATCCAGGGGTGGGCCGCTGACCGGATGCGAGAGATGGGTCTCGCCGTCCGGGAGGTCGCCGTTCCGGAAGATCGGCTCCTGGCCCATCCGACGGCCGTGTCCGTGCCGTGGACCTGGGAGGGGCGGCCCAACATCGCCGGGCTGTGGCAGGGCCGGGGCGGCGGAAGGTCGCTGATTCTCGACGCCCACGTGGACGTCGTTCCGGCGGAGGATCCGTCGGCGTGGAGCGCTCCGCCTTTCGAGCCGGTTCTCCGGGGAGGCCGCCTCTACGGCCGGGGGGCGGCGGACATGAAGGGGGGATGGGTCGCCATCCTGTGGGCGCTCGGAGCGCTTCGGGAGGCCGGATTCGAGCCGGGCGGCGACATCACCTTTCTGTCGGTGGTCGAGGAGGAAGCGGGAGGAACCCATGGGACGCTGGCGTGCCTCCTGGACGGGATCACCGCCGACGGGATGATCATCACCGAGCCGCTGTGGAGCCATGTTGTGGTGGGGCATCCCGGGGTCCTCTACTTCACGGTGGAGATCGAGGGACGAAGCACCCACGCCGCCCTGGCCAACCGGGGCGTCAGCGCGCTCTACGAGGCGATGCCCGTCCTCGAGGCGCTCCGCCGGCTGGACGAGACACGCGGCCGGGAGCACCGGATGGAGCTCTTCGAGCGCCTTCCGGGAACTGCCGGCCGTTCGGTGCACCTGAACCTCGGACGGTTTCGAGCGGGGGACTGGCCCTCCACCGTTCCGGGACGCGCCGTCGTGGAGGGACGGATCTCGTGGCTCCCGGGCGAGGAAGAGCCCGAGGTCCGGTCGGCGGTGGAGGCCGCCGTCCGGGAGGGTGCCTCCGGGTCGAAGTGGCTTCGGGAGCATCCTCCCCGCGTGGGCTGGGTCGGGTGGCGGGGCCGTCCGTGGCTCCAGGATCCCGCGCACCCCCTGGTGACGCTCGTGGTGGAGAGCGCCTCGGCCGAGCGCGGAGAGCCAATCGCGCTGGCGGCGGACACGGCCGGGCTCGACGCCCGGTTCGCGGGAGAGTTCGGGATCCCGTGCGCGGTGTACGGCCCCCATGGCGGCAACGAGCACGGGGCCGACGAATGGGTCGATCTGGAATCGGTGCGGTCGGTGGCGCGGACGCTGATCCGTGTGATCCACCGCTGGTGTGGAGGCGCCGGTGATCCGGCGGAAACGGAAAACGACGGGAGGTGACACGATGAAAAGGATGGTTTCGGTCATGGCGCTCGTGATGCTCGTGCTGGCGGGGCCGGTGTTCGGGCTCAATCCGGGCACGGAGCTGTTCGTGCCGGCGGCTGCACGGGGTGCGGGATCCGGTGGGTCGCTGTGGGTGACGGACCTGTACGTGGTCAATCCGGGTGCGGAGTCCGTGGATGTGACGCTGTACTGGCTCGAACGCAACGCCGACAACTCTGGGGCCGAAGGGGTCACGTACACGCTCGGCGGGGGGAAGACCCTCTCCCTGCCGGACGTAATCTCGTCGGTGTTCGGTCTCGATGCCGCGGGGGGCGCCATCCGGATCGTGGCGACCGGTCCGGTTACGGCCAGTGCCCGGATCTTCAACCAGGGTGAGAGCTCGACCTTCGGTCAGGGGTTCGAGGGCGTGCCGGCAACGGCTGCCCTGTCCGCCGGCAGTTCGACGGACGTGGCGGCGCTCGCGGACAACGGGGCGTTCCGGACGAACCTGTTCGCCGTCAACACCGGTGACGGGCCGGCCACGGTGGAGATCAGCCTGCACGGAGCGGATGGAACCGTCCTCGCGACGAAGCGGTACGAGCTCGAGCCGTATGCAGCGCTGTACCGGAACATCTCGGACCTCGGTGCGGGCTCGTTCGACGAGGCAACCCTCCACGCCGAGGCCGTTGCGGGGACGTTCATCGTCGTGGCGTCCAAGGTGGACAACGCCTCGGGCGATCCAACCACTCTCGAGGCGTGGTGGAGCTGCGGCGGATCGGAGCCCTCGGGGCCGGGCGGCAAGTACATCGGCAACGTCTATAACGCGGACGGGTACATCCGCGGCGGCATCACGGTCTTCGTCGACGACAGCGGGGCGGTGACCTACCTCGGGTGGCGGACGGAGCCCCGCAGCACGTGCATCGATCTCGACATGCCAGGCTGGGAGGATCTGTCGGTGGAGCCCGTACCGGTTGCGGAGTTCGCAGGAGGCCACACCGTTCACAACGACTACACCTCGTGGGGCTCGACATTCGGGACCATCGACTGGGTGATCACCATGACGTGGCGTGGGGAGAACCAGTCGCTGGAGGGAACGATCACGGCAACGGGCGCGGGTTTCGGCGGACCGACACTCTCCTGTCTCAACGCCGAGGGAGATGTGCACACCTTCGTGGCTGCAAAGCTCCTTCCGCCGGAAGGTTCCTGAGTGTGATGCCGGGCCCGGGGACCGTGGTCCCCGGGCGTCTTCTCGAAAAGGGGGAACGGATGCGAGAGGGGAAGCTGTACCTTGCGGGCCGGTGGGCCGATGGACACGATCAGTACGAGGTGACCTCGCCGTGGGACGGCCGGCCGGTGGCCCGCGTTGCGCGAGGGGGACGCGACACGATCGAGGAGGCCGTAGCGTCGGCGGCGGCGGCGGGACCGGTGCTCGCAGCACAAGAACCCGCACGGCGCGCGGCGATTCTCGAGGCGGTCGCAGAGGGGGTGGTTCGCCACCGGGACGAACTGGCGGCGATCCTCGTCGAGGAGGCGGGCAAGCCGGTGATGCTCGCGCGTGCCGAGGTGGATCGCTGCCGGGACACGTTCCGCGAGGCTGCTGCCGTTGCCCGCCACCCGGAGATGACGGTTCGTGATCTCGGCGGGTACGAGTCGGGAGTGGGTCGGCTGGCGTTGATCCGCCGCGTTCCCGTGGGCGTCGTGCTGGCGATCACCCCCTTCAACTTTCCGCTCAACCTGGTGGCCCACAAGCTGGCCCCTGCGGTGGCGGCCGGGTGTCCGGTGGTGCTCAAGCCCGCGAGCCAGACGCCGTCCGCGGCGCTGGTCCTTGCCCGGCTTCTCCACGAGGCGGGGCTGCCGGAAGGTGGTCTGTCCGTCGTCCCGTCGAGGGGAAGCGAGATCGAGCCGTTCGTGGAAGACGCCCGTGTCGCGCTCGTCACGTTCACGGGATCGATGGATGTCGGCTGGCGGCTCCGCCGGAGAGGGTGGAGGAGGCGTGTGGCCCTGGAGCTCGGTGGGAACGCGGCCGTGGTCGTGGAGCCCGACGCCGGGGATCCCGAGGCCGTCGCGGCGCGGATCGCCTCGGGAGCGTACGGGTATGCGGGGCAGTCGTGCATCTCGGTCCAGCGGATCCTGGTCCACGAGTCCATCGTCCCGGCCATGCGGGAGGCGCTGGTCCGTGCGGTCTCTGCGGTACCTACGGGGGATCCCGCACGGGAGGATGTCCTGTGCGGTCCGATGATCGACACGCCCAACGCCGAACGGGTGGCCGCGTGGATCCAGTCGGCAGAAGAGGCCGGCGGCCGGCTGCTCGCCGGTGGCCGGAGGGCGGGCGGTCTGGTCTGGCCGACGCTCCTGGAGAACGTTCCCCCGGATCAGCCCGTGGTTTCCGACGAGGTGTTCGGCCCGGTGGCAGTGCTCGATGGCTACTCGAACTACGAGGAGGCCCTCAAGAAGGTAAACGACTCGCGGTACGGGCTCCAGGCGGGGATCTTCACCCGTGACATCGGAAAGATCCAGCGCGCATGGGACGTCCTGGAGGTCGGCGGAATCATCCAGGGCGACGTGCCGACCTGGCGGAGCGACCCGATGCCGTACGGTGGCGTCAAGAACTCCGGCACGGGACGGGAAGGACCTGCCTGGACTGTCCGGGAGATGACCGAGGAACGGCTTCTCGTGCTCCGCCGTTAGGCCCGAACCAGTCCGGCCTCACGTTCTCACGATCATCCCGTCGGTTCAGGGCCGGGCCGAACCGAGCGAGAAGGGGACGAAACTCTTTTCCTGCCGGGGGGCGAACCGGCGGCCGGCCCCCGCGCTTCGCGCGGGCGACGCGCCTCGCCCGTGCGCTCCGGTGGGAGCGAGCTCCCCCCGGGCCGCCCGTGCGACGCGCTGGCGCCGCCTGCGGCGTCGCTGCCGGCCGCCTGGGCTTCGTTGGGGGGCGTTCGGGTCATCGACTTTGAATGAACGGGGCCGCGCAGGCTCGTCCTCCGGCACCACCGCGGCTTCGGGGGCGGCGTCGTCGCGACCAGGAGGTCAGCTCCTCCTTGCCCCCTCGCCGCGGCGGCACCGGAGGACGAGCCTGCGCGGCCCCTCTTCGCTTCGTTGGGGCGC
>JAMOVQ010000004.1 GCA_027067575.1 Thermoanaerobaculia bacterium
GACGCCTCCGGGGAGCCCGGCGAGGAGCGCTCGTCGGCGTTCGGCGAGCTCGTCGGCGCCGGGCTGTTCGCGGCGCTCGCCGTGGCCGTCGGGGTGCGGATCCTCCTGCCGCTGTGGGGCGGGGTGACCGGCCCCATCGCCGTGCTGGGGATCGTCGGGCTGGCGCTCATCGTGCTCCGGACGATCCCGGCGGCGCTCCAGGGGGCGACCGTCCTGGCGGCGCTGGCCGTCTCCGGATGGGGGCTGTTCGGCGGAGCCCAGGGGTGCCCGCTGTGGAGCCTCCAGGGGTTCTTCGCCGTGCTCGTTCTCGCCGGGGCGCTCGTGGTGGCGCTGGCCGCCCTGGCGTGGCCTCCGGAGCGTCCGAGCTACCACGGGCTGTTCCTGCTGCTCGTGGCCGGCGTGCTGGCCATCGTGCTCTCGCCGACGCTCCTCGGCTTCTTCGCCGGGTGGGAGCTGATGACCTGGGCCAGCTGGGTGCTGATCGGCCAGGGCCGGGAGGGCACGCGGCCCGGCTACCTGTACATCCTGTTCTCCGGCGCGGCGGGGTTCCTCGTGCTGGGCGGCCTGATGGCGGCCATCGGGGCGGGCGCGGACACCGTCCAGGCGCTGGCCTCCCTCCAGGGCGGAACGGCGACCCTGGCGTGGACCCTGCTGGTCGTGGGGTTCGCGGTCAAGGTGGCGTCCTGGGGCGCCCACATCTGGGCCCCCGGAGCGTACGCCGAGGCGCCCGACCTGTTCACGCCGTTCCTGTCCGGTGTCCTCTCCAAGGTGCCGATCTTCGCCCTGGCGGCGCTGGCGGCCCGGATCGCCGTCCCGGCGGTGGCCACACGGCTCGGCGACGTCCACCTGGCCCACGTGCTCGGGTGGGTCGGCGGCCTGACGGCGTTCGGCATGACGCTGCTCGCCGTGTTCCAGGAGGACGCCAAACGGCTGCTGGCGTACTCGTCGGTGGGGCAGGTCGGGTACATCGTCCTGGCGCTGGCGGTGATGACGCCGCTGGGCTGGACGGCGGGGCTGTACCACGCCGTCAACCACATGCTGTTCAAGGGGCTCTTGTTCCTCGCCGTGGCCGGCGTGGTGTACCGGACGGGGACCCGGCGGATGGCCGACATGGGCGGCCTGATCAAGCGGATGCCGGTGTCGTTCGTCTCGGTGCTGATCGGGATCATCGCGCTCTCCGGCGTTCCGCCGCTGTCGGGGTTCGCCGGCAAGTGGCTGCTGTACGAGTCGCTGGTGGCGCGGGGGTGGCTGCTGCTCGCCGGGTTCATGATGTTCGCCTCGGCCGTGGCGTTCCTCTACCTGTTCCGGCTGATCCACTCGATCTTCCTGGGCCAGCTCAAGGCGGAGAACCGGGAGGTCCGGGAGGCGCCGGCGCCGCTGCTGGCCGCCCAGGCGATCCTCATGGTGGCGATCATGGTGGTCTCCATCTGGCCCCAGTGGCTGCTGGAGCCGATCGGGCGGCTGGTCCGGGGAACCATGGGCACCGCCGGCGTCGGCCTGGCCGAGGGTCTGACCATGACCACGCGGTTCGGCTACTTCAACGCCGTGGCGATCATGGCGCTGGCCGGGGCGCTGTTCGTCGGCCTCCTGGCCTTCCTGCTCCTCTCCGGGCCGCGAGCGGTCAAGGTGAAGCAGCTCGACATCGTCTACGCCGGCGAGGTCCCGCCGCCGCCGGAGGAGATCCACTTCGCGTGGGCGTTCTTCGCGCCGTACGAGAAGGCGTTCAAGCCGGTGCTGCGGCGGACGGTGACGGCGTTCTGGGACACCGTGGCCGACGTCGCCGCGGCCCTGGCCGACGCCGGCCGGCGGTTCTACACGGGGAACGGGCAGACCTACCTGCTCTACTCGGTCCTGTTCATCCTGCTCCTGGCGGCCTTCGGGCTGGCCGGTTAGGGGGTCCGACATGCCTCTCGCAACCAAGATCGCGTGGTCCGCGCTCGGCGTGCTGGTGGCCATCGCGTACGGCCTGAGCATCGGCGGCGTCATCCGGAAGGTGATGGCCCGGATCCAGGGCCGGATCGGCCCGCCGGTGTGGCAGCCGTTCATCGACCTGGGCAAGAACCTGTTCATGCGCTCGGCCACCCACCACGGCGTCATGTTCATCCTCGGGCCCGTCTTCCGGGCGGCCGGCGGGATCGGCCTGTTCCTGCTGATCCCGGTGATCGTGGGCGACCCGCGGTTCGAGAACTTCGCCTTCTCCGGCGACCTGCTGCTGGCCATGTACTTCCTGTTCTTCGGCTCCCTGGGGATGGCGCTGGGCGCCGGCGAGGGCGGCCACCCCCACTCGCCCATCGGCATCGGCCGCGGCCTGGCCCAGATGAGCTCGTTCGAGCTGCCGTTCGGCCTGGCCGTGGTGGCGATCGCGGCCCAGGCGGGGTCGTTCTCCATCGCCGAGATCGTCGCCTCCCAGCAGGGCGGGGTGCTCCACTGGAACCTGTTCGCCAACCCGTTCGCCTCGGTGGCCGCGTTCCTGGCGTTCCTCGGGATGAACATGTATGCGCCGTTCAACATCGTCGGCGCGCCCCAGGAGATCCCCGTGGGCCCGCCGACGGAGTACAACTCCCAGTTCCTGTCGCTGATGATGGCGGGCCGGGCGATCTTCGCCGTGGCCAAGATGGTGCTCTACATGGACCTGTTCCTCGGGGGCGCGCACTCGATCCCCGAGGCGTTCGTCAAGACGTTCCTCATCTACTTCTGGTCGGTCTTCGTCGGTGCGGTGTTCCCGCGGTTCCGCACGGAGCAGGCCATCCGCTTCTTCCTCGGCTGGCCCACGGCGGCCGGGATCGCCGGCGTCCTGCTGGTGATGTTCCGGTAGGGAGGGATCATGACCGACACGAAACGCACGCTGCCCGTCCTGCCGCCGGCGCCCCCCGAGGGGGCCACGCCCCACGCACCGGTCGACGACGCCTGTTTCCTCGGGGAGCGGCCGGACGTGCCGAAGCTCCGCGAGGCGCTGGCGACGATCAAGAACTGGTTCCGCGCCAACTCGCTCTGGGTGATGGCGTACGGCACGGGGTGCGGCTCCATCGAGCTCAGGCCCCTGACCACAGCCCGGTTCGACATGGAGCGGTTCGGCATGGCCATGCGCCCCACGCCGCGCCAGTCCAACGTGCTGATCATCTCGGGGTACCTGGCCACCAAGTCGCTCAAGCGGGTGATCCGCTCCTACGAGCAGATGCCCGCCCCCAAGTGGGTGGTGGGTCTCGGCTCCTGCACCATCAACGGCGGGATGTACTGGGACTCGTACAACACGATCAACCGGCTCGACCTGTACCTGCCCGTGGACGTCTACATCGCCGGCTGCATGCCGCGGCCGGAGGCGCTGCTGGCCGGGTTCTCCTACCTGATGGAGCGGATCAAGAAGGGCGAGGCCAACGGCTGGCACCACTACCTCGAGAACCTCGACTGGTACAAGGAGAACCAGAAGAAGCTCATCACCGACTGGGACATGCCCGACTACAACTGGTAGGTTGCCATGGACACGATTCTCGACGAGATCCGCACACGTTTCGCCGTCACCTGGGAGCACGAGCAGCGGCCCGACCTGCTCCAGGTCGGGGTGGAGCCCGTGACGGTGGTTCCGCTCCTGACCTGGCTCAAGGCCCACACGCCGTACGTCCAGCTGACACACATGTCGGTGGTGGACTGGCTCGAGGAGGGGCAGTTCCAGCTGACCTACCTGCTGACCGACCCCGAGGGGTTCCGGTCGCTGATGGTCGTCACCCGGATCGACCGCGAGGAGGCCACCGCCGAGTCCGTGTGGGAGCTGTGGCCCCAGGCGGTGACCTACGAGCAGGAGATCAACGAGATGTTCGGGATCCGTTTCCCGGGCAGCCCGCGGCAGGGCGTGCCGTTCATCCTCGAGGGGTG
Organism: Thermoanaerobaculia bacterium; assembly: GCA_027067575.1. Lineage (GTDB taxonomy): Bacteria > Acidobacteriota > Thermoanaerobaculia > Thermoanaerobaculales > Sulfomarinibacteraceae > JAMOVQ01. Next base: position 3,871 of record JAMOVQ010000004.1, read on the forward strand.
GGACGACATTCCGCCCATGCGGCGCGACTTCGACACCGTCGAGTACATGAACGCGCACCATCCCTCGCGGCCCGGCCGCGAGCACACCGACCCGCGGACGTACGTCGGGAAGGTGGTCGGCGAGAAGGGGTACCTCCATGACTGAACAGGCGGCGAAGAGGCGGCAGGTCCAGCTCTGGTTCGGCCCGCAGCACCCCGGCGTCACGGGGAACATGTCGGTGCAGGCGTGGCTCGAGGGCGACACCCTGACGGCGGGGATCACCCACGTCGGGTACCTCCACCGGGCGTTCGAGAAGCTGATGGAGCGGCGGACCTACATCCAGTCGTTCCCCATCGTCTGC
>JAMOVQ010000005.1 GCA_027067575.1 Thermoanaerobaculia bacterium
AGGGGTCTGCGCTCCCGCCCCCGGCACGCCTCCACGGGGCTTGCCCTCGCCTCCGTCGCCGGACCGCCCCCGCCCCCACGCCGGCCCGTTCCTCGTGGGGCGCTCGATCGCTGGATGGCGGAGGGCTCCGGCATGGGGACAGTCCCGATCGTGAAGGGCTCGGGTTCTCTGGAGCGCCAGCCGGGACATCGCTTCGCTCGTCCCTGGACGGGCGAGGGATGGGGTACCACGCGAAGGTCCTTCGTCTTGGCCGGCGGGTCGGTCGGTCGGTTGGGGGACAGTCCCAATCGTGAAGGGCCTGGTTTTCTGGAGAGCCAACCGGAACCTCGCTTCGCTCGTCCCTGGGTGGATGGGTGAGTTGGGTACCAGGTGGAGCGCCATCCTCTCGGCGAGGATCTCGGCCAGGTCGAGGGGCAGTCTCAATCGTGAAGGCCGGGGTTCTCCGGGATGCCCATCGGAACCTCGCTTCGCTCGTCCCTGGGGAGGTGGGTGTGTGGGGTACCAGGTGTGGCGGTCTCGTTTCGGCCGGCGGGTCGGTCGGGTTGGGGACAGTCCCGATCGTGAAGGGCTCGGGTTCTCTGGAGCGCCAGCCGGGACATCGCTTCGCTCGTCCCTGGACGGGCGAGGGATGGGGTACCACGCGAAGGTCCTTCGTCTTGGCCGGCGGGTCGGTCGGTTGGGGGACAGTCCCAATCGTGGAGGGCTTGGTTCTCTGAGGCGCCAACCGGAACCTCGCTTCGCTCGTCCCTGGGTGGATGGGTGAGTTGGGTACCAGGTGGAGCGCCATCCTCTCAGCGAGGATCTCGGCCAGGTCGAGGGACAGTCTCAATCGTGAAGGCCGGGGTTCTCCGGGATGCCCATCGGAACCTCGCTTCGCTCGTCCCTGGGGAGGTGGGTGTGTGGGGTACCAGGTGTGGCGGTCTCGTTTCGGCCGGCGGGTCGGTCGGGTTGGGGACAGTCCCGATCGTGAAGGGCCTGGTTCTCTGAGGCGCCAGCCGGAACATCGCTTCGCTCGTCCCTGGGGGGGCTGGGGAGTGGGGCACCAGCTGGGGGTGTCTCGTTTCGGGCGAGGAGGGGTGCTGGTTGGGGACACTCCCGCTCGTGGATAATGCCCGGGGAGGTTCGACATGCTGGGATCCATCCGGCGGCACCCGGTGCCGTGGTTCGTGCTCGTGGCGGCCATCGTCTCGCTCGGTGGAGCACTCCGGTTCCGGGCGAGGGACGCCGCGTCGATGCTGCCCGGGCGTGGGGTGGCCGTGGAGAGCGCGCCCGGGCTGTCCGGGGCGGCGAGGGTGGTGGTTGATCGGGCCGGCGTCTCCCACGTGGAGGCGGCCAGTGAGCGGGACGCCTGGTTCGTCGAGGGGTACCTCCACGCACGGGAGCGGTTCTTTGCCATGGAGCTCGAGCGGCGCGCGGCGGAGGGGAGGCTTGCGGAGGTCGTCGGGGAAAGCGCTCTCCAGGACGACCGGCGTCTGAGGACGTGGCGGATCGCCGAGACGGCCCGGCGGCAACTCGGATTGCTCTCGCCCGCGGAACGTGACGCGCTGGAGGCGTACACTGCCGGCGTCAACGCGGCGATCGGCCGGTGGGGACGGTGGCTCGCGCCGGAGCTCGTCGTCCTCGGGACGCGGCCGGAGCCGTGGCGGGTCGAGGACACCCTGGGCATTGGCTTGCTGTTCGAGCTCGGCGTCTCCCAGGCGATGGGGGAGGAGATGGATCGCGCGGCGGAGCTCAGAGCGCTGGGCCGGCGGAGAGCGCTCGACCTCTGGGGGTGGAGCACGGAGGAGGCCCGGCGCTGGATTCCGCCCGACGCCGGGGTTCCTCCCCGAACCCCGGACGACGCGATCCTGGCGGGCTACTCCGGGATCGGTTCGAACGACTGGGCGATCGCAGGGGTGCGGACGGCGTCGGGGCGGCCGCTCGTGGCCAACGATCCCCACCTCGGCGTGGCCATGCCCTCGCCCTGGTACCCCATCCACCTCCGGGCGCCGGGCCTCGATGTCGCTGGAGTCTCCCTTCCCGGTGCGCCCGGTGTGATGATCGGCCACACGGAGGGGGTCGCCTGGGGGTTCACCATGACGATGCTCGACGATCAGGACCTGTTCCGGGTCGAGCTGGACTCCTCGGGGCGGAAGGAGCGGTGGCGGGGCGGGTGGCGCCTCCTGCGGGTCGTGGAGGAGACGATTCCGGTCCTGGGATGGCGCGAGCCGGCCCGGATCGAAGTGCTCGTCTCACGGCACGGGCCGCTCGTCCGGAGGCGGGGACGGCACGGTCTCGCCCTGGCGTGGACGGCGCTTCGCCACGGAAGTCCGCTGGGCGCGTTCCTCCGCATGGATCGCGCGACGACGGTCGGAGAGCTCGAGGCAGCGTGGCGCGACGAGGCGGGCCCCGGGATGAACCTCGTCGCGGCCGACACGGAGGGACATATCCTCCACCGGGTCGTGGGCAGGCCGCCCGTGCGGGGTCGTGGGGCGGGCCGCCTGCCGGCGCCCGGTGACGATCCTGCCTGGGCGTGGCGGGGCCTTGGTCCGTTCGGCGCGAACCCCGGGACGGCCGATCCCCCCATGGGGTTCGTCGCCACCGCCAACCACGACCTGTTCGCCGAGGGGGACTATCCGAAGCGTCTCAGGTTCCCTGCTGAGTTCGACGAGCCGTGGCGGATCCGCCGGATCCGGGAGCGGCTCGCGTCCCGGAGCGACTGGACGGTCGGTGGGTGTCTCGAGCTTCAGAACGATGTGGTCTCGCTCCGTGCGACGACGCTGCTGTACCTGCTGGAGCCTGAGCTGGCCGCCCACGGAGGCTGGGCTGCCCGGACCCTCCTCGGCTGGGACGGGACGGTCCGTGCGGACGAGGCGGCGCCGTTCCTCCTGACACGTCTGATGCGCCTGCTCGAGGACGCCGCGGGCGGGGACGAGGCCCGGCAGGGCGGTCTCCGGCAGACGGTGATCGGCGATCGCGAGCTCGTCCGGCTCCTGGCCGGGGCGATGGATCCGGTCTGGTGGGACGATGTTTCGACGCCAGGAATCGAGAGCCGGAAAGCGATCGTGGGCCGCGTGCTTGACCAGCTGGACCGGGAGCACGACGGGAGGGTCTGGGGGGCCGTCCATACGGTGTCGTTCGAGCACCCGCTGGCGCGGACGCCTCTTGTCGGTTCGTTCCTTGGCCGGCTGCTCTCGGTGGGCCCGTTCCCGCTCGGCGGGGACGGCTCGACCGTGAACCGGGCCGGGTGGCTCCACTCCCGGCCGTTCGGCGTCGCCGTCATCCCGTCCATGCGGTTCGTGGCCGACGTCGGCGACTGGGACCAGAGCATCCTCGTCGTGCCGCCCGGCGTCTCGGGCCGCCCTTGGTCGGCCCATTTCGACGACCAGGTGGCGCCGTGGCTCGAGGGGCGGGGGGTTCCGCTTCCGTTCACGGAGACGGCGGTGGAGGCGTCGTCGTCGTCCGTCCTGGAGTTGACGCCCGCCCGGGATCGGGCGGGGAACGGCGAGAGCTCGAGGCCCCTCCGCAGCCGGGGAACGGCGAGCTCGGCGGCGGCGCGGCCGCGGGCCTCGAGCTCCGGGACGTCGGAGAAGCCCCAGCCCGGGTAGCCGGCGATGACCGGCACGACCACCACGTCCACGGTCTCCGGGTCGGGGTGGTTGGCGCGGCTTCATGGGGAGCCGGCGACCATCACGGTCTCCAGGATGTTCCTGGGCCGGTGCGCTATCCTCGGGGGGTGCCTGGAACGTTCCGTTCTCTGGCCGGCGGCGAACCGATCGGCGTCTTCGCCCTGTCCGGGCCGGTGGATCCGGTCCGGCTGGAGGCGGGGCTCGACGTGCTCCGTTCGTGGGGGCACCCCGTGGTTGAGGCCGCCAACGTCCGGACGCGGGGCCCGGTCCGTTATCTGGCGGGTGGCGACCGGGAGCGGCTGAACGGCCTGCTCGGCCTCCTGGATCGGGGCGTGCGTGTGGCCATCGCCGCGCGCGGAGGGTACGGCGTGATGCGGCTCGCCGGGGAGCTTCCCGAGGGCCGGCTGGCCCGGGAGGGGGCCTGCCTCGTGGGGTTCTCGGACCTGACGCCGCTCCTCGTCCGCCTTGCATCGGCCGGGCACCCCCAGGTTCACGGGCCGGTGGTCGCCTCGTTGCCGGACGATCAGGAGTCGGCGGAACGGCTCCGACGGATCCTCATGGGGGAGCTCGGTCCCGGCGACGTTCTGATGGCGTTCGGGCCAGGAGAGGTCGTCCGGCCGGGCCGGGTCTTCGGAGTCCTGCTCGGTGGGAACCTGACGATGCTCGCGGCGTCGGTTGGGACGCCGGCCGAGGCCGATTTCGCCGGAACGATCCTGGCGCTCGAGGACATCAACGAGCCGATCTACCGGATCGATCGGCTGTTGACCCAGCTTCGGCTCTCTGGTAGACTTGATGGTGTGAAAGCATTGATTTACGGAGACTTGAGTGATTTTGAGCCTGCCGATCGCGTCCGGCTCCGGGAGCTCCTGCTCGAGGCCGTTCCGAACGTTCCCGTGGTCGCGGGTCTTCCGTTCGGTCACGGTCGCCGGAACGATCCGTTCCTGCTGGGCGGCGTCGTGGAGCTCGACACGGCGGCCGGCACGCTCGTGTGGGGGGGATGATGGCGAAGTTCAAGACGACGGCAAAGTCCGGTCACGACAGCCTGAGGCCGGAGCTCGTGCGGTTTGGCGCCGGGGAGGTGATCTTCACGGAGGGAGATCTCGGGCTCGGGATGTACATCATCCAGTCCGGCGAGGTGGAGATCCGAAAGACGATCGGGGGCGAGGACACGGTGCTCTCCGTGCTCGGGAAGGGCGACTTCTTCGGCGAGATGGCGCTCCTCGAGGACGGCGCCTTCCGGTCTGCAACTGCGGTTGCCCGGACAGACGTCTCGGCGCTTTCCATCGACCAGGCGGCGTTCCGGTTCATCCTGGAGAGTAACCCGGAGATCACCATCCGGATGATGCGCAAGCTCGTGCGCCGGCTCCGGGAGACCACGCGCCTGCTCGAGGACGCCGTGGGCCACAAGGTCGACCTGGACGAGTCGGGGATCACCGAACCACCGCCGGCCGAGCCGGACCCGCGGGCCCGCCTGGTCGAGCTGGAGTCCGGGATGGAGTTCCCCCTCGCCAGGGGCCAGGAGACCACGGTGGGCCGCCTCGATCCTGTCACCGGAATCCATCCCGATATCGACCTGACGCCGGTGGACGGACGGCGGTCGGTCTCACGCCGGCACGCCCGGATCCTCCGGGAGGATGACGGTTCCTTCGTCGTGGTGGAGGACGTGGGGACGATGAACGGGACGGCGGTCGAGGGCGAACGGCTCCAGCCGGGCCGTCCGGCGCCGCTCCGGCCGGGCAACATCGTACGGTTCGGGACGGTGGAGTGCCGGTTCGAGCTGGATGCCGAGCCCTGATCCGTACGCACCGGTCGAGTCACTGAAGGGGATCGGCCCTGCCACGGCCGCTCGGCTGGCCGGGGCCGGTATCGTCCGAGTGACCGACCTGCTCCTGCTTCTCCCGACGCGGTACGAGTGCGTGCGTCCCGCAGCCAGCCTAGCGGCCGTCACCGGGCGGGAGGGCCTCCGCGCTATCGATGTCACCGTCCGGAAAGTGGTCCGGCGGTGGCTCCGGCGGCGGGGCCGTTCCATGGTGGTGGCCGAGCTCGAGGACGCCGGCGGGGGCGCGGGACGGGCGGTCTGGTTCAACCAGCGGTGGGTCGCCGACCGGCTGGAGCCCGGCAGCCGTGTCCGGCTGACGGGGACGGTCCGTGAGGGGAAGGGTGGCGTGCCGGAGCTCCTCAACCCCCGGATCGGCCCGGTGGACGGTCCCGTCGAGGCCGCCGTCCGGCCGGTGTACCCGTCCGTGGCCGGGTTTCCGGCCGGCAGGGTCCGTCGGATGGTTGAGGCGGCGCTGGAGACGCTGCCCGGGCTCCCGGACCCGCTGCCGGACTCCGTGCGCCGCGGCGAGGGGTTGCCGGGTCTCGCCGAGACGCTGGAGGCCCTCCACCGGCCCTTGTGGGAGGGTGACGAGGCGGCGTTCCGGCTGACGGCAGGGACGACTTCCTGGCAACGGCGTCTTGCGTTCGACACCATGCTCGCCATGACCGGTGCGGCGGCCCGGCGGCGGGCGGCTCGGTCGAGGATGACGGCTCCGGCCTGCGTTCCGGCCGGAACGGGGACCTCCGGGCTGGAGCAGTTTGCGCCCTTCCCGCTGACCGGAGCCCAGCGCCGCGCATTGGAGGAGATCGTGGCAGGCCTGGCGGGACCCGCACCGATGGCCCGGCTGCTCCAGGGCGACGTGGGGTCCGGCAAGACGGTGGTGGCGGCGCTGGCCGCGCTGGCCGCGATCCGGTCCGGGTTCCAGGTGGCGTTCATGGCGCCGACGGAGATCCTGGCGTCCCAGCATGCGGTGAGCCTCGGGCGGTACCTGGATGCTGCCGGGGTCACCCTTCGCCTGCTGACTGGCAGCGTGTCCGGGCGCGAGCGGGATGCCGTCCTGTCGGGGCTCGCCGGGGGCGCCGTCGATCTCGTCGTCGGGACTCACGCTCTGGTCCAGGAGGGGGTCGGGTTCGCGCGGCTCGGGCTCGCCATCGTCGACGAGCAGCACCGGTTCGGCGTCCTCCAGCGCCGGGCGCTGTGGTCGAAGGGCGATTCCCCGCACCTGCTCGTCATGACGGCCACGCCGATCCCGCGGTCCCTGGCCCTGACCCTGTACGGCGACCTCGACCTGTCGGTGATCGACGAGCTGCCACCGGGCCGCAGGCCGGTCCGGACGTTCGTCCGAGACGACGCGGCGCGGGAGAGGGTGCTGACCTTCCTCGAACGGGAGCTCGCCGAGGGCGGGAAGGCGTTCATCGTCTTCCCGCGGATTGGGGACGACGGGGACGGGAACGGGGCGGGCGGGATGGCCCTCGAGGCGGCCGCGCCGGCCCTCAGGCGGCGGTTCGCACGGTTCGGCGTGGCGGCGGTCCACGGACGGATGCCGGCGGAGGACCGGGCGGCGGCGCTGGATGCGTTTCGCGCCGGGAGCGTCCGGCTGCTGCTGGCGACCACGGTGGTGGAGGTCGGCGTGGACGTCCCGGATGCCACGGTGATGGTGATCGAGTCGGCCGAACGGTTCGGCCTCGGGCAGCTGCACCAGCTGCGGGGTCGCGTCGGGCGGGGCGGGGGCCGGAGGGCCTGGTGCATCCTCGTGGCGGGGGGGGGGGGGGGACGGGGCTCGCTCGAACGGCTGGAGGCGCTGGCGTCGTGCAGGGACGGGTTCGAGGTGGCCGAGCGCGACCTCGAACTTCGCGGCGCCGGCGACTTCGATGGGGTCCGGCAGTGGGGCGCCGGGGCGGGGCGCCACGGGAGTCTCCTCCGGTACGGCTCGCTCCTCCCCCGGGTGGTCGCGGCCAGCCGCAGGCTTGCCGGATCGGGCGAGCTGGAGGCGGTCCTCGCCGCGCTGGCCAGGCTCCACGGCGGAGAGTGTGGCTCCGATTCCGGGACCGCTCCCGACTGAGCGGCCGTCACCCGGCGCGGTTCCGGCCGGACGTCCTGCTGTGGCCGGGAACGTACCCTGCTACCCTGGAGCTGTTGACGCGCTGCGGCGCAGGGAGGTTGGGCCATGCGTTTCCAGACCCGGTCGATCATCGCCAACGAGGACGTGGAGGGGCCGCGGACGATCCGGACCCTGAACCCTGCGACGGAGGAGGTGCTGGCCGAGGTGTCTGCGCTGGACGCCGAAGGGGCGCTCCGGGCGGTGGAGGCGGCGAAGGCGGCGTTCCCGGCCTGGGCGGCCACGCCCCACGAGGAGCGGGAGCGGTTGCTGGCCAGCTGGCTCGAGATCATGGTGGAGGAGGCAGACGAGCTGGCCCGGCTCGTGGCCATGGAGGGCGGCAAGCCCGTGGCCGAGGCGCGCCTGGTGGACCTGTTCCCCGCGTGCGAGGTGCTGTCGTACTACGCGAGGCACCTCCACGAGCTGCTGGCGTTTCAGCCCGTGACGCCGAACCAGCTCCTGTTCCGGCACTGGAAGGCCGGGTACCGGTTCGATCCGCTCGGTGTGGTCGCCGTGATCACGCCGTGGAACTACCCCGTCGGGATCCCCATGGCGGAGCTGGTCCAGGCCGTCGCCGCCGGGAACACGGTGGTGTTCAAGCCGGCGTCGGCCACGGTGCTCGTGGGGCTCGCCCTGGGCGACATGGCGCGGCGGGCTGGGTTTCCGCCGGGGGTGATCAACGCGGTGGCGCTGCCGGGTTCCGTGACCGACACGGTGCTCGACCACCCCGACGTCGCCAAGGTGCTGTTCACGGGATCGGTGGACATCGGCCGCCACGTGGCGCGGCGGTGCGCCGACCGGCTGGCGCCGTGCGTGCTCGAGCTGGGCGGCAAGGACGCGGCCGTCGTCGCTGCCGATGCCCACCTGGAGCGCACGGCCCGCGGCCTGGTCTGGGGGGCGTTCATGAACTCGGGGCAGACCTGCGCCTCCATCGAACGGGTGTACGTGGAGCGTCCCATCGCCGAGGCGCTGATCGAGCGGATCGTCGAGCTGACCGAGGCGCTCGTCGTGGGCGACCCGATGGCAGAGGGAACGGACATGGGGCCGCTGACCACGGCGAGCCAGCGGGACCTCGTGGCGCACCAGGTCGCCGCAGCCATGGAGGCCGGCGCCCGCCCGCTGACCGGTGGGCGGCTGCCCGAGGGTCCGGGGTACTACTACCCGCCCACGGTGCTCGTGGACGTCACCGACGACATGGAGATCATGCGCGAGGAGACGTTCGGGCCCGTGATGCCCATCGCCGTGGTGGAGGACCTGGACGAGGCGATCCGCCGGGCCAACGGCTCGAAGTTCGGCCTGACAGCGTCGGGGTGGACCCGCTCCGGCGAGACGGCGGCGCGGCTCGCCGCGGAGCTGGAGGCGGGCGTGGTCTCCATCAACGACCACGCCGTTCCGTTCGCCGAGCCCACCGGCTGCTGGGGCGGCGTGCGGGAGAGCGGGCTCGGGCGGACCCACGGGCGGTTCGGGCTGTACGAGCTCGTCAACATCAAGTACGTCGCCCACGACGCCGGGGACGCCAAGGCGTCCCCGTGGTACTACCCGTACGACGCCGACTTCGGGAACTTCATGGACGCGGCACTCCCTGCGCTGTATGGTTCGGGGAGCGGGAAGGTCCGATCCCTGATACGGCTCTCGGCGACCCGCCGGTTCATCGAGCGGGTGCGTAAGGGAACGCTGCTCAGGAACATCAAGGCCCTCTGGTGAACGGAACGGTCCCGGTGAACCGCTGCCCCGGTGGATGAAATCGGTGGACGCCTGCTCGTTCGGTGCCGAGGAGGTGTCCCGGCCTGCATGTGCGGTAAATGCGGCTTTCCCCTTCACGGCCCGGCCATCTCTGTCAGCGGGTGCTGCCCGAGGCTCTTCAGTCGTGGTAGCCGCCGCCCGGGTGCTGGGCAGCCGGCCTTCCGATACCTTCGGGGACAGGAGGAATCAGCGTTTCCGTTCGGTCCGCCAGTGAAGAACGGTGTCCCGCATGCTCCGGGCCTCACGGTTTCCCGGGGCAGGGGCGTATGATCCCGTCGTGACGTGGTGTGGTCTCGTCTCTCGTGGCGGTTCTCCACTCTCCGGGGTCCGGGAGGTCCGATGAAGGTCCGCACGGCCATCGTCGGGGGCGGAATCGCAGGCCTCGCCGCCGCCGTGTGGCTCGAGCACGACCACGGCGTCCGGGACCTCGTGGTGCTCGAGGCCTCGGAACACCCCGGTGGGAAGGTGGCGACCCAGTGGCGCGACGGGTGCTGCATCGAGCTCGGGCCCCAGGGGTTCCTGGATTCGGCGCCCGACACCCTCGAGCTCGCGGAGGCGGCGGGGCTCGGAGCGGAGATCGTCCGCACGGACGACCCGTTCGCCGACCGGTTCATCGTCCGAGCCGGCAGGCCCCGCAGGGTGCCGTCGAGCCCCCTGGCGTTTCTGCTCTCCGACGTGCTGCCGGTCCCGGCACGGCTGAGGGTGCTGCTCGAGCCGTTCGCCCGGCGGCATTCCGGCGGCGACGAGACCGTCCGGGCGTTCGCGGCACGGCGGATCGGCCCCGTCGCGGCCGACGTGCTCGTGGATGCCATGGTCACCGGCGTCTTCGCCGGCGACCCCGCCCGCCTCTCCCTGGCGGCGACGTTCCCGAGGATGGCGGCGATGGAGGCCGAGCACGGCTCGCTGACCCGGGCGATGCTGGCCCGGCGCCGCGGAGGCGGCGGGCCGGCGGGGCCCGCGGGCGTCCTGGCGAGCTTCCGCGCCGGGATGGCCGCCCTGCCCGGGGCCATCGCCCGGCAGCTCGGGGAACGCCTGCGGACCGGCTCGCCCGTGGAGCGGATCGAGCGCGGACGCGACGGGGGGTTCCGCCTGCGGTTCCCGGACGGCGAGCTCGGGGCGGAGCGCCTCCTGCTCGCCACACCGGCCGCCGCGACGGCACGGCTCCTCCGCGGACCGGCTCCGGAGGCGGTGCCCGCCCTCGAGGGGATGGAGACCGCGCCCGTCGCGGTGGTGGTGACGGCGTACCGGAACCCCGGTGCCTTCGGCCGCCCCGTCAGCGGGTTCGGCGTCCTCGCACCAGGCGGAGAGGGGCTCGGGATCCTCGGCACGCTGTACTGCCACTCGATCTTCCCGGGCCAGGCCCCGGACGGGTGGATCCTGCTCAGGACCATGCTCGGCGGCGCCCGGCAGCCGGACGCCGTGGCGCTCGACGACGCGGCGCTGATCCGCCGGACGCGGAGGGCCCTCGCGGCCGTCCTCGGCGCCGACCCGGAACCGGACAGCACCTGGGTCGTACGGCACCGCGAGGCGATCGCCCAGTACGCCGTGGGCCACATCGGCCGCGTGGCCCGGGCCGAGACGGCGGCGCGCGATGCCGGGATCGAGCTGGCCGGCTCGGCGTACCGCGGGGTCTCGGTCAACGACTGCATCCGCACCGCGCGGGAGGCCGCGCGGCGCCTGGCGAACTGACCGTCAGTGGCACGCGGGCGGCAGAGGCATCAGGGGCCTCGATGCGTCGTGTCGCTCCACCACGCCTCCACCGGCCCGGGATCGGGACGTCTCCTGACGGGAACCCCCAGCTCCACCAGGAGGCGAACCACGGTCTCCACGGCCTCGGGCACCGCCTCGCGCACCGCCGGGCTCAGGCCGAGCCCCGTCCCGGTCTCCGCGGGAACGATCCCCACCACGTGGAGTACCTCCGGCGCCTCGCCCGAGAACTCAAGGGCGGCCAGCGTCTCCGCCAGGCCCGGATCGTGGGGGGAGAGCCTGCCGGTGACGGCCGCCGAGGCGATCCGTTCGCGGTCCCAGACCCGCACCGTCCCCGGCGGGCCGGCGGCGGCCACGGCATCCACCAGGATCACCGCGCGCCGGCCGGCCATGTGGGGCACGAGGTCGAGGCCCGGCGTCCCGATGTCCGCGCATTCCACCTCGTCCGGCAACTCGTACCACACCCGGAGCGTCTCAACCACCGTGGGGCCCACCGCATCGTCCCCCAGCAGGACGTTGCCCATCCCGAGGACGGCGACGGGGCGGGGGTCGTCCCCGCCCCGCGTCTTCGCGCCGTAGCCCTTGCTCACAGCACCTGGATCTTCGACAGCTCCGAGCCCTCGGGATCGAGGGTGTGGATGGCGCACGCCAGGCACGGGTCGAAGGAGTGCACCGTCCGGAGCACCTCGAGCGGCCGCTTGGGGTCGGCGATGGGGTTGCCCAGCAGGGAGGCCTCGTACGGGCCCTTCTTCCCCTTCGCATCCCGCGGCCCGGCGTTCCACGTCGTCGGAACCACGCACTGGTAGTTGGCGATCCTGCCGTCCCGGATGACGACCCAGTGGGAGAGCGCGCCCCGGGGCGCCTCGTGGAACCCGAACCCGCGGACCTCGCCGGCGGGGGCGTCCCACGGCGTGAACGTCGTGAAGTCCCCCTTGCCGATGTTCTCCACCAGCAGCCCCCAGTGCTTGAGCCCGAGCTCGGCGATCACCGCCGCCCGGACGGCCCGCGCCAGGTGCCGGCCCAGCGTCGAGTGGAGGTGCTTCGGTCCGACCTGGATCCCCGCGATCTTCGAGGCGATCCCGATGGCCCGCTTCAGGTGGCGGACGGTGGGTTCGTGGCCCGTGGCGAACCCGACCAGCACCTGGGCCAGCGGCCCCACCTGCATCGGCTTGCCGTCGAACCGCGGCGCCTTGATCCACGAGTACTTGCCGTCGTCCTCGAAGTCGGTGTAGTGGGGGACGGTCTCCTCCTCGTACGGGTGGCGCGTCCAGTCGCCGTCGTACCAGGCGTGGGCGATGCACTCGGTGACGTTGTCGCGGAAGTAGGGATCCTCGAAGCTCTCGAACCGCCTCGCGCCCTTGAGGTTGCCGCCGAAGATCGTCCCGCCGGGCAGGTCGAACTCCGTCCCCTTCGTGTCCAGCGGCATGTCCGGCACGGCCAGGTAGTTGGTCACGCCGGCGCCGTAGCCGAGCCACTCGGGGTACATGGCGCCGATGGCCGCCACGTCCACGAGGTAGACCTGCTCGACGAACGCCCGGACCTCCTCCAGGAGATCCTTGATCCAGTACAGCTTCGCCATGTTGAGGGCCTGGTCGTCGTCCAGGTTGATGGCGTTGGCCACACCGCCCACGGCAAGGTTCTGGATGTTGGGCGTCTTGGACCCGAGGATCGCCACGGCCTGGTTGGCCTTGCGCTGGTACTCCAGCGCCTGGAGGTAGTGGGTGACCGCCAGCAGGTTGACCTCGGGGGAGAGCTTCATGGCCGGGTGCCCCCAGTACCCGTTGGTGAACGGGCCGAGCTGGCCGCGGGCGACGAACGCCTCGAGCTTCTCCTTGACGGCCTGGAACTCCTTGACGCTGTTCCGCGGCCACGGCGAGAGGCTCTGCGCCAGGCGCGCCGTCTTCTTCGGATCGCCCTTCAGTGCGTCCACGACGTCGACCCAGTCCAGCGCCGACAGGTGGTAGAAGTGGACGATGTGGTCGTGCAGCGCGTGCCCGGCCAGGATCAGGTTCCGGATCAGCTGGGCGTTGAGGGGGATCTCGATCCCCATGGCCGCCTCGACGGCGCGCACCGAGGTGATGGCGTGGACCGTGGTGCAGACGCCGCAGATCCGCTGGGTGATGACCCAGGCGTCCCGTGGATCGCGCCCCTGGAGGATGACCTCGATCCCGCGCCACATCTGGCCCGACGCCCACGAGTTCCGGACACGCCCCCCCTCCACCTCCACGTCGATCCGCAGGTGGCCCTCGATGCGGGTGATCGGGTCGACGACGATTCTCGTAGCCATTGCCATCCCTCCTTACGCGCTCTCGGCGGAACGTCCGCCGGCAAGAACCGGAAACCGTTTGACGATGACGATGTACGCGGCGATCTCCACCGCCACGACACCCGCGGTGATCAGGATCTCCCACAGGGAGGGGAAGTACGCCCACTGCGCCCCCGGGCGGAACGCCACGAGGTACGTGTCGAACCGGTAGACCGCACCGGCCAGGAGCATCAGGGTCGCGGCCCGGAACAGCGTCGGGAAGTTCCGGCGCCGCCCGGCGTCCATCAGCATGACCATCGGCGCCGCGAACAGGGCGATCTCCAGCCAGAACAGCAAGCTGTACCCATCACGGAACAGGAGGCCCAGCTTCCCCCGGATCACCACGTCGGCGAACCGCAGCACCAGGTAGAGCCCGAGCACCACGACCATCGCGCCGGAGAGCTTCGCCAGCATCGCCGTGTGGCGCGGCCTGCCGAAGACGGCCCCGGAGACCGCCGACTCGAAGATCACCACGCCGTACCCCATCCCGATGCAGGAGACGAGGAACAGGAGCGGCAGCATCGGCGTGTTCCACAGCGGGTGTAGCTTGTGGCCGGCCAGCATCATCACCGTGCCCAGGGACGACTGGTGCATGGTGGGCAGCAGCAGCCCCAGCGCGATGACAAACGCGGCGATCTTGCCCCAGACGCCGAGCCACCGTTCGCCCTTCTGTGCCCGCGCCTCGTCCCCGGAGGCGCGCCACTTCTCGAAGAGCGCGGGCGACAGCTCGATCCACAGCACGACGATGTACGCCATGACGCACAGCGCCACCTCGAGCAGCGGCGAGTGCAGGTTCCACGTCCACGGCCGGACCGGGATGAGGAACAGGTTCCAGTACCGGCCCACGTCGATGACGATGGCCGCACCGGCCAGCGTGTACCCCAGGGCCGAGGTCAGCACGGCCGGCCGGACCAGCGGGTGGTACTCGCCCCTGTTGAGGATGTAGACGAGGATGGCCACGGCGTACCCGCCACAGGCGAGTGCCGTCCCGACCACGACGTCGAACGCGATCCAGAGGCCCCACGGATAGCCGTCGTTGAGCGCCGTCACGGCGCCCAGGCCCGCTGCGAACCGCCACAGGAGCAGCAGTCCCGCCAGGGCCATCAGCCCCAGGAGGCCCGAGAGGAAGGGCGACACGATCCGGCCGCCCACGGGTGCTGGCGTGTCGTGGCTCATCATGCCTCCCCCCCGCCGCTGCGGCGGTTGCGGATGATCACTCCGGCGAGGATCGCGTACAGCGCCACCGGCGCCACGAACCCCTTGTAGATCGTCCCCTGCACCGACCGTGTCGCCGCCGCCGCGCCGCGTTCACCGAGCACGGGAAGCCCGAGCTTCTCGAACGGCACGTGGGAGACGTACAGGACCTGGGTTCCGCCGCCGTCGTGCTCGCCGTAGACCTTCTGGACGTAGAGGTCGGGCTTCGCCGCGATCCGGCGCTTCGCCTCGGCCAGCAGCTCCTTGCGCGTGCCGTAGATGATGGCGCCCCGCGGACAGACCTCGCAGCACGCCGGCTGGCCGCCCTCCTCGATCCGGTGGAGGCACAGCTCGCACTTGACGATCTTCGGGACCGGGCTCTCCCATTCGAACTTGGGGACCTCGTACGGACACGCGACCTGGCAGTACCGGCAGCCGATGCACCGGTCGCCGTCCCACGTCACGATCCCGAACTTCCGCTTCTCCAGCGCCTTCACCGGGCAGGCGGCGACGCAGCCGGGATCGACGCAGTGCATGCACTGGCGCTTGACGTACGACTGCTCGTCGCCCTCCCGGTACAGCTCGATGACGTTCTTGGTGTGCTCGTCCAGGCCCGGCGGTGCGTCCCAGAGACCGTCCGTCCAGTCCGGCGTCACGGGTTTGAGCCCGTTGGCCTCGCGGCACGCCACCACGCACGTCTTGCACCCGATGCAGAGGGTGGCGTCGTACAGCATCCCCACGGCATCGGATGGAGGTTCGGGCGCGGGATGGGCCGCCTGGACCTCCGCCGCGCCCGCGGCGGCCGCAACGGCGGCCCCCTTCAGGAACGTTCGTCTGTCCACGCTCATCTCACGCCTCCTCGTCGTCCGGAGCAGCCTCGACGGCCTTCTTCGCCGCCATGTACCCCGCACCCACCAGTGCGCCGCCCACGAGCCCGGCGATCCCCGCCGCCGCCGGTCCGATCCCGTGGCGGACCTCCTCCACCGGCGGGTAGCTGTCGGGCGGCGTCGGGCGCTCGATCTCCACCGTGTCGTGGATCGCGGTCTTGAACCCGATCCTCGCCTCGGTGCAGCCGATGCACGGATGGCCGTTGCCGATGGGCCACGTGCCCACCTCGCCGAAGTGCAGCACCGAGCAGTTGGCGTGGGTCTGCGGACCCTTGCACCCGAGGTAGTACAGGCAGTACCCCTGCCGGTGTCCCTCATCGCCGAACTGCCGGGCGAACCGGCCGGCGTCGAAGTGGGCCCGCCGCGGGCAGTGCTCGTGGATCGTCGTGCCGTACGCCATCACCGGCCGGTTCTTGCCGTCGAGCTTCGGGAGCGTCCCGAGCACCACGTACTGGAGCACCGTCCCGAGGAAGTTGTACGGGTTCGCCGGGCAGCCCGGGATCGTCACCACCGTCTTGCCCTCGAGCACCTCCGGCAGCCCCGTGGCGCCCGTCGGGTTGGGCGGCGTCGACTGGACCCCGCCCCACGAGGCGCAGGAGCCGATGGCGACGATGGCGCCGGCGCGCTCGGCCACCTCGTGGACGAGGTCGAGCATCGTCTTGCCACCGATCTTGCAGTAGATCCCGCCGTCCTTGACCGGGATCGACCCCTCCACCACCATGACGTACTTCCCGGCGTTGGCCTCCATCGCCTGCTGGAGCGCCGCCTCGATCTGGTGGCCCGCGGCGGCGAAGAGCGTCTCGTGGTAGTCGAGGGAGATCAGGTCGAGGATCAGCTCCGCGAGCCCCGGCCTCGACGTCCGCAGCAGCGACTCGGTGCAGCCGGTGCACTCCTGGCCGTGCAGCCAGATCACCGACGGCTTGAGACCCTGTTCCGCCGCCTCGACGAACTTCACGGCCACCGAGGCCGGAAGCCCGACCGCGGCGGCCGCCATGGTGCAGACCTTCAGGAAGTCCCTCCTGTCGAGCGATCCATCGACAGCGACATCACGTTCGCGACGGGCCATACCGACCTCCCATTTGTACCTTCCCGACGGCTATCGGGGTTTTCTGAAACCGATGGTACGGAGGAGAGCACCCCCGTGTCAAGACTCCGGGACCGGACCGTCTCATGTTCGAGTCTTGCGATGGAGTCTCCTTCCACGTTTCCCGATCCGATTCCTCCGCACCCGTGGCCCCGGATCCCCTCCGCATGACATCATGTACCCCTTGATTGCAACGATTTTCAGCCTCTTTCGCAGCCGAAAGAACACGGATAGATGATGCGCTCAATTATCGATAAATGAGAATATGCGAATACAGCCAGGCTCACTCAGGAACCAGCGAAGCAACCCAGGCCCCCCGCGCACGCGGTCCCGGGGGGTGTGCATGAGGTGGTGCTCGGAGGCGGGGACCAGGCCCCCCGCGCACGCGGTCCCGGGATGTCCCCATGCTGGAATACAAGCACCTCCTGCCCAGGCCCCCCGCCCCCACGGCCCCGGGGAGCGCAGCGACCCGGGGTGCGCCGCGAACGCGGCGCCAGCGCGTCGCACGGGCGGTCCGGGGGAGCTCGCTCCCACCGGGACGCACGGGCAGAGCGCTGAGCCCGCGCGAAGCGCGGGGGCCGGCCGCCGGTTGGTCTCGCGGTGAGCAGGGTTCCTGCGGCTGTGAGCGGCGGTGTGATGGTCT
>JAMOVQ010000006.1 GCA_027067575.1 Thermoanaerobaculia bacterium
CCCCCGGGTCGCTGCGCTCCCCGGGGCCGTGGGGGCGTGTGCGCCCCGGCTCCTGCGGCTCGGGCTGCACCCCGTGGCGACGCACCCGGACGGCGTACTCGACGGCTTACCCTTCCCCCGACCACCCACCCCGTCGGGCCAAGCCGTCTGCGTTCGCCGCCCGGGCACGCCTCCACGGGGCTTGCCCTCGCCTCCGTCGCCGGACCGCCCCCGCCCCCACGCCGGCCCGTTCCTCGTGGGGCGCTCGATCGCCGGATGGCCGAGGGCTCCGTTGTGGGGACAGTCCCGATCGTGAAGGGCCTGGTTCTCTGGAGCGCCAGCCGGAACATCGCTTCGCTCGTCCCTGGGAGGGTGGGTGAGTGGGGCACCAGGTGGAGCGCCATCCTCTCGGCGGGGATCTCGGCCACGTTGCGGGGACAGTCCCGATCGTGAAGGGCCTGGTTCTCTGGAGCGCCAACCGGGACATCGCTCCGCTCGTTCCTGGGTGGGCGGGTGAGTGGGGCACTTGGTGGGAGCACTTCGTTTCGGTCGAGGAATAGGGGACAGTGTTTTCTTTCGATCGGGACGGGCCGCGAGGGAGCGCGGGCTTCAGCCCGCATGCCTGCGTTGCAGGGTGATGGGGACGGACGCGCGCTCGCGCTCAGTGGGCCAGGCGGAGGAGTGCGGCAATCAGGGTGATGAGCGTCAGGAACTGGACGCCGACGATCCAGCGGGTCTGGGTGTCCATGCGTTGGACCAGCCGGGCCATCTCGCCCTTGAGCTCGGTGCGCTGCGCGTCCATTCGCTTGGAGAGCTCGGCGATGTCGTTCTTGAGCTCGTCGCGCTGGGCGTCCATGCGTGCGGAGAGCTCGGCGATGTCGTTCTTGAGCTCGTCGCGCTGGGCGTCCATGCGTGCGGAGAGCTCGGCGATGTCGGCCTTCAGCTCGGTGCGTAGCTCAGCGATGTCCGCCTTGAGCTCGGTGCGCAGCTCGGCGGTGGCGTTCTCCATGTCGGAGAAGCGGTGGTCCATGTGGCTCTGGAGCGCCGTCAGGCGTTGCTGGACCTCGCGGATGTCGTCCTTCAACGACAGAACGAACGGTTCCTGGCTCTCCTTCCAGCCCTCCAGGAGAGCAACCCGCCGGTCGAGATCCGCAGTGGCCGCCTGTGTCATGGAACCATGCTACCACAGGGCCGCCGTGGCGAACGGCACGAAAGGGATGGCGCCCCCACGGAGCGCGGGCTTCAGCCCGCATTGGGCCGGTTGGGGAGTAGAGGACAGTGTTTTTCACTCTTCCGGTGCGTAGTCCACTGGAGCGCGGGCTTCAGCCCGCATGATGCTCATCGCTGGCCGATGAAGAGTAGGGGACGGTGATTCTTGATCGGAGGACGGCCGGAGAGCTCGGGCGCTTCGACGGGCACGCGGGATCCATCGTGCCCGCGGCGGGCAGAAGGCGAGCGTAGGTCGCGGCCTCCTTTGCGGAGCCCAAGGCGATCTGGTGGCGGGGGGAGGCGATTCCGCTGGTCCTCTCCGCAACCCTCGGACCGGCCCGGAGAGGGGTTTGGCGCGAGGGACTCGGTCCGGGCTATTCCCGTCGGATCGAGGCGCCGAGGGAGCGGAGCCGCTCGTCGAGCGACTCGTACCCGCGCTCGATCTGCTGGATGTTGTGGATGACCGACTCGCCCTCGGCCGCCAGCGCCGCGATGACCAGGGCCATGCCGGCGCGGATGTCAGGGCTGGAGAGGGTCGCGCCGTACAGGCGGGACGGCCCTGTGACCACGATCCGGTGCGGGTCGCACAGGATGATCCGTGCCCCCATCCGGATCAGGCCGTCGATCCAGAAC
Organism: Thermoanaerobaculia bacterium; assembly: GCA_027067575.1. Taxonomy (GTDB): domain Bacteria; phylum Acidobacteriota; class Thermoanaerobaculia; order Thermoanaerobaculales; family Sulfomarinibacteraceae; genus JAMOVQ01. The sequence continues at coordinate 1,822 of JAMOVQ010000006.1, forward strand.
AGGCGGCTTTCGAACATCTTCTCGTGGATCAGCACGGTGCCCTCGGCCTGGGTCGCCAGCACGACGGCGATGCTCGTCAGGTCGGCCGGGAACGCGGGCCAGGGACCGTCGTCGATCTTCGGCAGCGCCCCGTGGAGCCCCTCCTGCACCTTCAGGGACTGGCCGGCGGGCACGAGGATGTCGTCGCCGCGGACCTCCCAGGTGATGCCGAGCCTTCCGAACGCGATCCGGGTCATCCGGTGGTGGTCCCGGGGCCGGGCGCCCCGGATCAGGAGCTCGCCCCCGGTGGCCGCCGCCAGGCCGATCAGGCTGCCGACCTCGATGTGGTCCGGCCCCACCGCGACCCTGGCCCCCGCCAGGGCCGGGCGGCCCTCCACCACGACGGTGTTCGTCCCGGCGCCCTCGATGCCGGCGCCCATCGCCGCGAGCATCGCCGCGAGCTCCTGGACGTGGGGCTCCGACGCGGCGTTCCGGATCACCGTCCGCCCCGTGGCCAGCGCCGCGGCCATCATGGCGTTCTCGGTGCCCATGACACTGGCCTCGTGGAGGAACAGGTCGGCCCCGTGGAGCCCGCGGGGAGCCGTCATCACGTACCGGTCCGGCAGCACCTCGACCTCGGCGCCCAGCTCCCGGAGGGCGTGGATGTGGGGGTCGAGGGGGCGGATCCCGATCCGGTCGCCACCGGGGCGGGGGAGGACGGCCCGGCCGGTCCGGGCCAGCAGGGGTCCGGCGAGGAGGAACGATGCGCGGATCTCCCGCGCCAGGGACGCCGCCGGGGCCGGATCCTCGATCCCGGCGGCCTCGATCCGCCACGTGTGGTCCCCTGCCGGCGTCACGCGGGCGCCGAGCCCCTCCAGGAGCCCGAGCATCGCCCGCACGTCGCGGATCCCCGGCACGTTGGCGATCTCCACTGCCTCCGGCGTCAGCATGGCCGCGGCGAGCATGGGCAGCGCCGCGTTCTTGTTTCCCCGTGGCTCGATCTCGCCGGAGATCGGGACGCCTCCGCGGATCCGGTAGATGCCGGGACCGTCCCCGTCTCCGAGCCAGCGGCGTCTCAGCTCCGTCTCCTCAACCATCGTCACGCTCCTCTCCGGCGGGGAAGGTCAGCACGATCTTCCCGAACTGTTCCGAGGCGGCCATCAGGCGGTGGGCCGTGGCGACGTCGTCCACGGGAAGGACATGCGAGACCACGGGGCGGATCCGTCCCGACGCCACACGGGGGAGGAACCGGCGCCGCACCTCCCGGACGATCCGCCGGCGTTCCTCGAGGGGGCGGGCGCGGAGCGTCGAGCCGGTGAGCGACAGGCGCCGTGTGAGGAGTGGCGCCAGGTCGATTTCCGTCCGGCGTCCCCCGGCCAGGGCGATGACGACGATCCGTCCCCCGGGCGCAGCCACGGCCACGTGCCGTTCCAGGTAAGGTGCGCCGACGATGTCGAGGATCACGTCGGCCCCCCGGCCCCCGCTGACCTCGGCCACGGCGTCCTCGAACCGTTCCCTCCGGTGGTCCGCGCACCGGTGGGCGCCGAGCGCCTCGCACCGCCGGCACCGCCCGGCGCCGCCCGCCGTGGCCACCACACGTGCCCCAACCGCCCGCGCCATCTGGATCCCGATGGTCCCGACGCCGCCCGAGCCGCCGTGGATCAGCACGGTCTCGCCGCGCCGGAGCCGCCCGATCCGGAAGACCGCGAGGTCGACGGTGGCCAGCGCCTCGGGCAGGGCCGCCGCCTCCACGAGTCCAAGGTTCTCCGGCACGGGAAGCACGAGGCCCGCATCCCCCACGACTTCCTCCGCCTGGGCGCCGCCGGGTAGGAGCGCCATCACCCGGTCGCCGGGGGACCACTCCGTGACGTCCGGCGCGGTTTCCATGACCGTTCCGGCGCACTCGAGCCCGAGGATCGCCGTCACTCCCGGGGGTGGCGGGTAGAGGCCGCGGCGCTGGAGCAGGTCGGCCCGGTTGACCCCCGCCGCGTGGACGCGGATCCGGACCGTCCCCGGCCCGAGCGGCGGTTCGGGGACCTCGGTGATCCGGAGGACCGACTCGTCGCCCGCACCCTCACAGAGAACCACCCGCATGGTCCGAGGTTAGCACGCCGGGAAAGTGGGGCCGGCGAAAGCACCGCGAACCGGCGGCCGGCCCCCGCGCTGCGCGCGGGCTGCGCGCCTCGCTCGTGCGTCCCGGTGGGAGCGAGCTCCCCCCGGGCCGCCCGTGCGACGCGCTGGCGCCGCCTGCGGCGTCGCTGCCGGCCGCCTGGGCTTCGTTGGAGGGCGTTCGGGTCATCGACTTTGGATGAA
>JAMOVQ010000007.1 GCA_027067575.1 Thermoanaerobaculia bacterium
GCGGTCGCCAAGTGCCGTGACGAGGACGCTGCCCGGATCGAGGTGTTCCGGAGGTTCGAGCCTCGTCACGTCTCCGCTCGCGAGAAAGGCCACGGGGGCCCCGGACGCCCCCACGGCCACGGCCAGTGCGGCCAACATTGCAGCGATCCACTGCTTTCGTCGCATCGACTCGCCCCCTCCACGTTCAACTGTTTCCACTGTTCCCTCACAATCAGGTCAGCCTGCCGGCCCTACGGAGGCCCTATGGGCTGCTGCGGGCCAAAGTCGTCGTCCGGACATCGGATGACCTCGATGGTCGTGGCGGCACAGTTCGGCCCGCACGAGTCGACGAACGCTGCATCGCAGCCCATCTTTCGGACATCGTGAACAACGGAACATGTGTTCGGACGTCCCCTCGACTGTGGGTACACACGATTGACTCTACTTCCCAGGCCAACCTTGTCAAGTACCTCGTCTGTTCCATGAAAGGGAGTGTCCCCTTCTCACAGGACACGGGAATGGCAAGGGCCGGGCCCTGCGGGGGCCCGGCCCGGTGGTGCATCGGGAAGGGCGTCAGCCCTTCGCAGGGACGAGTCCGCGGCGCTCGAGGAGCGGCTCGATCTCCGGCTTGCGGCCGCGGAAACGGACGTAGAGCTCCATCGGCTCCACCGTTCCGCCCTTCTCCAGGATGTTCTCCCGGTACGACCGCGCCAGCTCCGGATCGAACAGCCCCTTCTCGCGGAACGCCTCGAAGGCGTCCGCGTCGAGCACCTCGGCCCAGACGTAGCTGTAATAACCCGCCGAGTACCCGCCCGAGAAGATGTGGGCGAAGTACGGCGTGCGGTACCTCGGGGCGATCTCGGGGATGATCCCGATCCGCCGCATCACCGAGGCCTCGAACGGCATGGCCTCCTTCGGCGTTGTGTCGGTGATGGTGTGCCACGCCATGTCCAGGATCGAGGCCGCCAGGTACTCGGTGGTCATGAACCCCTGGTTGAACAGCTTCGCCTTCTGGATCTTCTCGATCAGAGCGTCCGGGATCGGCTCGCCCGTCTCGTAGTGCCGCGCGTAGCCCCGCATGACCTCCGGCGCGAACGCCCAGTTCTCCATCATCTGGGACGGGAACTCCACGAAGTCGCGGTCCACGTTGGTCCCGGAGAGGCTCCGGTAGTGGCAGCGGGTCAGCATCCCGTGCATGGCGTGGCCGAACTCGTGGAAGATCGTGCTGGCCTCGTCCAGGCTGAGCAGCACGGGCTCGCCGGGCTTCGGCTTCGAGAAGTTGCAGACGTTGACGATCAGGGGCCTGACGTCCTTGCCGTCCTCGATCCACTGCTGGCGGAAGTTGTCCATCCACGCCCCGCCCCGCTTGCCGTCCCGGGCGGAGTAGTCGGTGTAGAACAGGCCCAGCGTCGAGCCGTCGGCGTCTTTGACCTCGTAGACCGTGACGTCGGGGTCCCAGACCGGGACGTCGTCCCGCGGCGTGAAGGTGATCCCCCACAGCCGGTGGGCCGTGTCGAACGCCGCCTGCCGAACCTTCTCGAGCTGGAGGTACGGCTTGACCTCGGACTCGTCGAAGGCGTACCGCTTCGCGCGGAGCTTCTCGGCGTAGTACCACCAGTCCCACGCGGCCACGGTGATCCCGTCGCCCCTGGCGTCGGCGATGGCCTGGAGCGCGGCCCGCTCGGTCTTCGCCCGTCCGAGCGCCGGCGTCCACAGCCGGTCGAGCAGATCGTTCACCGCCGCGGGCGTCTTCGCCATGGTGTCCTCGAGGACGTAGTCGGCGTGGGTCGGGTAGCCCAGGAGGTTCGCCCGCTCGACCCGGAGCGCGGCGATCTCGGACGCGATCCTTCGGTTGTCGGTGTCGCCGCCGTTGGCGCACAGCGAGGTGTACGCCTCGAACAGCTTCCTGCGGAGGTCCCGCCGTTCGGAGTACTGGAGGAACGGCGTCCAGCTCGTCCGCTGGAGGTTGAACGCCCAGGCGCCCTCGTGACCGTTGGCCTTCGCCAGCGCCGCCGCAGCGTCACGGACGTCTTGCGGCAACCCGGCGAGGTCGGCCTCGTCGGTGATCAGCAGGGCCACGGCGTTCATCTCCTTGAGGAGGTTCTCTCCGAACCGGGTCGTCAGCTCGGAGAGCTTCGAGTTGATCTCGGCGAGCCGCTTCTTGGCCTCCGGATCGAGCTTCGCGCCGCCCCGGACGAACGCCTCGTGCTGCTTCTTCAGGAGCATCGCCTGCTCGGGCGTCAGGTCGAGGGCCTTCCGCTGGTTCCAGACGGCGTCGATCCGCTCGAACAGCGGACCGTTCATCAGGATGGCGTCCTCGTGGCGGGAGAGCTTCGGGTTGATCTCCCTGGCGATCGTCTGGAGCCCCTCGGTGCTCGCCGCCGCGTTGAGGTTGGAAAACACCGCCTCGATCCGGTCCAGCAGCTCGCCGCTTCGCTCCAGCGCCTCCACCGTGTTGGCGAAGGTCGGCGGCTCGGGGTTGGCCACGATCCTCTCGATCTCCTCGTCGTGGGCCTTCATCGCCGCATCGAACGCCGGCAGGAAGTGCTCCTCCCGGATGGCGTCGAACGGTGGCGCGCCGAGGTACGCCGTCCACCCCCCGAGGAGCGGGTTCTCCCCCGTCTCCTGTTTCGGTGCGGGGGCGTTGGAGCAGGCTGCGGCCACCAGCAGGCCCGCGGCGATCAGCGTCATCCAGCCATGGTTCATGCCGTTCCTCCCCTTTCAGGATTCCTCACCATGAAAACGGGGAAATGGCCGTCCATTTCCCCGATCCGCTCCATCCCATCCGACATGCGGACGGCCAACGCCCCGTTCAGCCCTCGTGGACGTGGCCGTGGGCGATCTCCTCCTCGGTTGCAGGCCGTACGGCCACGACCTTCACGTCGAAGTGGAGCGACTGGCCCGCCAGCGGATGGTTCCCATCGAGCGTCACCGTCTCCTCACCGACCTCGGCGACCCGGAACGGGATCATGGAGCCGTCCGGATGCTGGGCCTGCACGAAGTCGCCAACCTCGACCTCGAAGTCGAACTGGTCCTTCGGAACCTCCACCATCCGCTCGGGATCGTGCTCTCCGTATCCGTCCTCCGGGGCGACGTCCACGTGGACCGTCTCCCCGACGCTCTTCCCCTCCAGGCCCTTCTCGAGCCCCCCGATGATCTGGCCCCTCCCGTGGAGGTACTGGAGGGGCTCGCCACCCTCGCTGGAATCGAGGACCTCTCCACTGTCGTCCTTCAACGTGTACTCGATGGACACCACCGTGTCCGGGCGGACCGTCTGCTGCTCGCTCATCTCGGCTCCTCTCGATCGCTCGTCCGTCTGGCGCGGAGGCCCCTACGGCCTCCGTTCCGGGCCACCCTACAGGAACCTCCCCCGGAAGTCACCCTGTGCCCCCGCACGCACGCGGCCGTTGCATGGAAAAGAAGAGTGTCCCTTTTTCTGGAGGAGAAGAGTGTCCCGTTTTCTGGGGCACGAAAAAGGGCCCACGCGGTGCGTGGGCCCTCGGTATCGGCGGATGAACCGCTCAGAACTCGAGCCGCAGGCCGATCTCGTACCGCCGCGGCGTCTGCCACGCCACCGGCGTCCCGAGAGGCAGGCTGCTGAACGGCGTGGTGTCCCACGCGCGCTCCTGCTCGCTGGAGAACAGGTTGATGATGGTGATGACGGCCTGGAGCCGGACATCGCCGATCATGAACCCCTTGGTGACCTGGACGTCGAGCTGGTAGGCGTTCTTGCCCCGCTCGCTGCCACGCGGCTTGAGGTACACCGAGCTGTAGACGCCCTGGTCGGCGCACATGTCGTAGATCATCGGATCGTAGCCGGCCTCGGCGATCTCGTCCGGCGAAAGGTTCCGGAGCACCGAGCATCTCTCGGTCAGGGAGAGTGCCCGCGCCGAGGACCAGTACCCGTCGAATCCGATGGTCCAGTCGTGCTTCAGCAGGAAGTAGCCGTTGAACTTGATGCGGTGCCGGCGGTGGTCGCCGAGGAACCCGTAGTTGTTGTAGAAGTGGGCCGGGTAGATGTCGTACCGGGCCGTGTACGGCTGCGCCACGTCGGCACCCGTGTTGCCCTGGGACTTGGACCAGGTGTAGCTGGCCAGGATGTGGAACCAGTCGCGGGCACGCGACTCGAACTTGACGATGTAGCCGCGGTAGTCACGCCGCAGACCGGGGATGTTGGCCAGCACGTAGTACTCGCAGTCGCCCGGATCGGGCCAGGTGGCGGGATCGTCGATGCTCGGCGCCTCACCGTCGCCCCACACCCACGAGTTGTTGTTGCAGGTGTCCTCCATCAGGGCCCGCGTCTTCTTGGTGACGTAGGACAGCTCGATGGAGGTGTTGTGGGCGATCTGCTCCTCGTAGCCGATGATCATCTCGTCGGCGTACGGGGCGGCCAGCGAGCCCAGGCCCAACGTATCGATGGTCTGCGCGGATTCGAGACCGTAGACGGTGTACGGGAACCAGAGGTGCTGGTCGCCATTGGCGTCAGTCTGGATGAACGGATCACCGAAAACGCCGGCCAGGAAGTCCGGATCACAGTAGCCGAGCGAGCACCAGAAGTCGTACCCGACGTACATCGCCGTGCCGTTGGCCCGGCCCGAGGCGAAGCTCGGGATGGCCAGCGCAGTCGGGTGCATGAACCGGCCGACGTTGAAGCGCAGCACGTGCCTGCCGTCGTTCTTGATGTCCCACGCGAGGCCGAACCGGGGCTCCCACCGGGACATGTCGGCCACGGTCTGGCCGACGGTGTTGTCGAAGCTGACCGAATCGTACCGGATGCCCGGCTTCACGGTCACGTTCGAGACGGGACGCCAGGCGTCCTGGATGAAGAACGTCCACATGTCGCCCGTGCTCTTGGTCGTGGCGCGGGCGGTCTCCGGCGGGTAGTCCTGGTAGAGGATGTAGTCCACGAGACCGTCGCCGTTGGCGTCGTACCAGTCCGGCACGCCGTCGCCATCCTCGTCGGCGTTGAACACGTTGACCGAGAACCCGCCCGGCGTGAAGCTGCGGAACTTGAACTCCATGTCGTGGTACTCGGCGCCGCCCTTGAACTCGTGGGAGCCCCACGCGTCGTCGAGGAAGTAGGAGATCGTCGCCCGGGCCTGGGTCCGGTCACGGTCCGAGTACTGGGCGTTGGTGTAGTTCCCGAACGAGAGGCCGGTATCGTAGTTGTAGTAGCCCGGCGTGTCCAGGTCGCCGCTCTGGGGGTAGGAATCGAGGCTCTGGCTGTTGACGCCGATCTGGGCGCTGAGGAGCCAGCTCTCGGACAGCACCGAGTTGACCTCGGCCTGGAAGATGTCACCGCCCTGGGTCTGGAACCGCGACGCCTCGGGCGCCACGTAGCCGGACGCGTTGGCGTTGTCGATGTCCGCCGGGTCGCCCGAGTACTTGAACACCACGCGCGTGGAGTCCGTGGCCTGCCAGGTCAGCTTGCCGATGTAGTTCCACCCCTGGTACTCGCGAGTCTGGGCGTCGACGATGACCGGCTGCGGCGTCCGCTGGGAGTCCACGTACTCGGCCGAGACGAAGAACCACAGCTTGTCCCGGATGATCGGACCGCCGAGGGTCCCCGAGATGTCCGTGATCGAGGAGATGTGCTCGTCGGGATCGTAGTGGTCGCCGGACTCGTTGAAGTTCTCGTCGCGGTACCGCACGTCGAAGGTACCGGAGAACTCGTTGCCGCCGGACTTGGTGACCAGGTTGACGATACCGCCGGTGGCCTGACCGTACTCGGCCTCGAACCCGCCGGTGATGAAGTTGACCTCCTGGATCGCGTCGTAGTTGAAGTTGGTCCCGAAGGTCGCCGTCACCGGGTCGGTGGTGGTCAGACCGTCGACCAGGTAGTTGTTCTCCGACCCCGTGGAACCGTAGACGCTGACGTTGCCGCTCCCGGCCACGCCGGCCGCCTGGCCGATGATGGACAGGTAGTCACGGCCGCCGATACCGATCGCGGCGTTCTGCAGGTACTGCTCGTCGAACACCTGGCCCGTATCCACCTGGCTCGTGTCCACGACCGGCGCCTGCGCCGTGACCTTGATCTCATCGGCGAACTGCGACAGGACCATCTGAATCTTCGCCTCGGTGGTCCGGCCCAGGTTGACCTTCGCGTCGAGCTCCGCGGTCGTGAACCCGGCGAGATCGGTCTTGATGTGGTAGGTCCCCGGAGGAAGCAGCCGGAAGACGAACTTGCCGTTCTCGTCCGTCACCGCAACCTGCGGGCCACCGATCAGCGCATCCGACGTGATGGTGACCGTCACGCCGGGGAGCGGCTTCCCCTCGTTGTCGGTCACCTGACCCTTGAGGGTTCCCGTGGTGACCTGGGCGAACGCGCTGCTCGCGCCGAGAAGCGCCAGCACGCACAACAGAACTCCCAGTTTTCGCATCATACCTTCCTCCTCGATGGTATTCGGCACTGCGCCGGTCCTCGTTCTTCCACATCCGATCTACCCGTCCCGCCCGAAAAAGTCAAGTTTTTCCTGGATCTCCCGGGACCTTCCAGCCGACCGGAGGCGTTTGTGACGAAGAGGGATCTCCCGGACAGGCAGACAGCTGAAGGAGATCGCCGTGTCGTTCTCCTCCGGCCCTCATCTCGCGGCGACAAGAGGCCCGCGGCCACTGCGGCGGCAGCGCCAGGGGCTCGCCCGATTGGACCGGTCCACCTCGCATCGACACGAGCCGTGCTCCCTCGCGGTGGCGGTATACGCACTCGGACGCGGGTGGAACCACTGGGTCCGGCGGCCGTCTCGGAGTTCAGGCGTCACTCCCCGGCGTCGCGCCGGAGAGATCCGAGGCACGCCGCTGCTCCCGCTCGATGTCTTCCTCGGCCTGCTGCTGGAGCTGGAACAGCCGGTGGTCGATCTCGCCGACCAGCCGCCGCATGACCTTCTCGTCCAGCAGCCCCTCGGCCCACGCCTCCCGGACCGCTTCCTTCTCCACGACGGCCAGCTGCCGCCGAAGCACGTGGGCCTCCTCCCGTTCCAGCGCCTCCTTCTGCCGTTTGAGGTCCCGCGCCCGGTCCTGGAGCGCGGCCCGCCGCGCCGCGAGCTCCTGCTCGAGCTCACGGCCCACGTCCTCGGAGACGGCCTCGGTCTCGATCTGGCGCAGGAGGTACGCCGAGGCCGCGTGGAGCGCCCGGAGCCTCGCGCCGAGCTCCTCGACCTCCTCCCGCCCCCGCGTGTCTTTCGCCAGGCCGACGAGCCGCAGGAGCGGGCCGGTCAGGGGGGCCTGGACGAGGATCGTCAGCAGCGAGACCCCGAACACGAGGTCGATGACGTCCGCTCGCAGCGGGAAGTCCCTGGGGACCGAGAGGGCGAGCACCATGGCCACGCCGCCCCGCAGTCCGCCCCAGGTCAGCACCCAGTTGAACCCGGCCGGGGGCCGGTTGGACCGTCTGATCACCAGCGGGAGCACCACGGCGACGAAGATCCCGCGGGCGGCGAGCAGCACGAGCCAGAACGCCACGATGGGCACCAGCCGCCCGAGCAGCCGGTCGAGGTCCACCTCGAGACCGATCAGCAGGAACACGATGGAGTTCGCGGCGAACGCGGCGTACTCCCAGAACGACGTCACCGCCACCCTCGTGGTGGGCGACATCCCGTACCGCGCGCCGAAGTTGCCCGACAGGATCCCCGCGATCAGGCACGCGATGACCCCCGAGGCGTGGAGCAGGTCGGCCATGACGAAGCTGCCGAACGCGCCGATTGTGGTCAGCGTGATCTCGATCAGGTGGTCGTCCACCTGTGCCGTCAGCCAGGAGAGTCCGATCCCCAGCACGCCGCCGATCAGCACGGCTCCGCCGACCTCCCAGGTCAGGAACCGGGCGATCCACCCCGCGGAAAGGTGGTGGTGGGGATCGAGCCCCAGCGCCACGAGGACCACGCCGAACGCGACGATGGCGATGGCGTCGTTGAGCAGGCTCTCCCCCTCCATGACCACCGAGAGCCGGCGGGGCGCTCCGACCTCCCGGAGAAGAGCCAGGACGCCCACGGGGTCCGTCGCGGCCAGGATCGTCGCCGCCAGGAGGAGGACCGGAAGGGTCGTCTCGAACCCCACCAGCCGGAACGCCGCCCAGCCCAGCGCCATGCTGAGCGCGATCCCCGAGAGCACGCCGGGAACGGCCAGCGCGATGATCGGCCGCCAGTTCGCCCTGAAGTGCTCGAGCTCCATGTGGAACGCCGCCTCGAAGACGAGAACGGGCAGAAGCACGAGGAACAGCAGCTCCGGCGTCAGGTGCAACCCCGGGTCGAACCCCGGCATGGCGAACGACCGCAGCACGGCCAGCCCGAGCCCTGTCAGCACGAGGGAGACCGTGTACGGCAGACGGAGCCTCTGGGCGAGCATTCCCACGATGCTCGCCAGGAGCAGCGCCGCAACCACCGCGAGCTCGATCTGCGGTTGCATCGGGGATACCATACACCAGCCTCCGCCCGATCCGGGGTAGAATCGGGCGATGTTCCCGATCCGCGACTCCATCCCGTCCCGCCGCTTCCCCGTGATCAACGTGGCGATCATCGTGGTGTGCTCGGTGGTGTTCCTCTTCGAGCTCAGCCTGGGGCCACACCTCGAGGAGTTCATCCTCCGTGCGGCGTTCGTCCCCGCCCGGCTGTTCGGGGCGCCGCCGGCCGTGGCCGTCCCCGGACCGTACCCCGGCCTGTTCGGGAACCTTCTGACGATCCTCGTCTCCATGTTCCTCCACGGCGGCTGGATGCACATCATCGGAAACATGTGGTTCCTCGCCGTGTTCGGTGACAACGTGGAGGACGTCCTCGGGCACGGACGGTACCTCCTGTTCTACCTGGGCGGCGGCATCTTTGCTGCGCTGGCGCACGGCGTGACGAACCCGCACTCGGTGCTGCCTACCGTCGGCGCCTCGGGGGCCATCGCCGCCGTCCTTGGCGCCTACATGGTCTGGTTCCCCCACTCCAGGGTCCACACGCTGATCTTCCTCGGCTTCTTCGTCACCACGGCCGAGCTGCCGGCAATCCTGTTCCTCGGCATCTGGTTCGTCCTCCAGTTCGTCGAGGGCACCATGTCCATGGCGGCCGCGGGTCAGCTCGGAGGCGTGGCCTGGTTTGCACACGTGGGCGGCTTCGTCTACGGTTTCCTCCTGGCGAAGGCGCTGCGGGCGACCGGTGCCGTCCGGATCCCGCCGCCCCGTCACACGATCTGGTACCACTGACGCCACGGGAGGAACCATGGCCGTTCCGCTGCTCGATCTGACACGCCAGTACGCGCCGCTGCGCGATACGATCCGCGAGACCATCGACCGCGTCTGCGACAGCCAGCGGTTCATCCTCGGCCCCGAGGTCGAGGCGTTCGAGAAAGAGGCCGCGGCCGCCCTGGGCGTGGCCGAGGCCGTGGGGGTCAGCTCGGGCACCGACGCCCTCCTCGTGGCGCTGATGGCGCTTGGGGTCGGCCCGGGCGACGAGGTCATCCTGCCCACGTTCACCTTCTTCGCCACGGCGGGCGTCGTGGCCCGCCTTGGCGCGCGCCCGGTTTTCGCCGACATCGACCCCGTGGACTTCTGCCTGCCCGCCTCGGAGATCGAGCGGCTTCGCACGTCGCGGACGAAGGCCGTCATCCCCGTCCACCTGTTCGGGCAGTCCGCGGACATGGCAGCGGTCCTCGAGGCGGCCGGGGAGCTCCCCGTGCTGGAGGACGCCGCCCAGGCGTGGGGGGCCGCGTTCGACGGCCAGCCCGTGGGCGGCATGGGGATCATGGGCGCCTTCTCCTTCTTCCCCTCGAAGAACCTTGGCGGCTTCGGTGACGGCGGGCTCGTCACGACGAACGATACCGGCCTCGCCCGGAGGCTCCGGGAGCTCCGCATGCACGGGCAGTCCGGGACGTACCACCATCCCACCGTCGGCGGCAACTTCCGCCTCGACGCCCTCCAGGCCGCGGTGCTCCGGACCAAGCTCCCCCACGTCGCGGCGTGGGTGGACGCCCGCCGCCGCAACGCCGCACGGTACCGCGAGCTGTTCGGCGCCGCCGGCCTGCTCGACGGCACCGTCCGCCTTCCCGAGGCCCTGGAAGGGCGGGGGCACACGTTCAACCAGTACGTGATCCGGGTCGAGCGGCGTGACGCGCTCCGGGAGTACCTGCTCGAGCGGGGGATCGGCTGCGCCGTCTACTACCCATTACCCCTCCACCTCCAGCCGTGCTTCGCGGACTTCGGCGGAACGGCCGGGGACCTCCCGGTGGCCGAGACCGCGTGCGGGGAGGTGCTGGCGATCCCTGTCTTCCCGGAGCTCGAGGACGCCGAGCAGGAGGAGGTCGTGGCGGCCATCGCCGCTTTCTCCGGCCGCGGCTGAACCCGATGACGGCGATCGAGGTGGCCGTGATCGTCGCCGTGCTGTGGATCGCCACCGTCCCCCTGGACATGGTCGGCGCCGTGGCGTTGGCCGCCGCCCTGCTCGCGGGCCTCACGGCCTCCCCCCTCTGGCTCGCGCATCGGAACGGGATCCCCCGGCCCGCCGCGAGGGCCTAGCGTTCGCCCCCGCGTCCCTGGATCCGGTACAGGGTGGAGGGGTGGACCCCGGCGATGCGGGCCGCGGCCCGGATGTCGCCCCCGGCGAGCTTCAGAACCCGTTCCAGGTACTGGCGCTGGAACAACCGCCGCGCCGCGGCGTACGGAAGAACGGAGCCGGAAGAAACGAACGGCCGATCGCAGCTCGTCGCGGTGGCCTCCAGGATCCTCCGCGGGAGATGGTACTCCTGCAACACCCTGCCCGGTGCGACGATGTACGCCGACTCGATGACGTTGGCGAGCTCACGGACGTTGCCCGGCCACGCGTAGGAGCGGAGCCGCTCCAGCGCCTGCTGCGAGACGGTCTTCTCCCCGAGTCCGTGTTTCTGGGTCGCCTCCTGGAGGAACCGCGTCACCAGCATGGGCAGGTCCTCGATGCGCTCGCGGAGCGCGGGGAGTCTGATCTGGAGTACGTTGATCCGGTAGAACAGGTCCTCGCGAAAACGGCCCGCCCGGACCTCCTCCTCGAGATCCCGGTTGGTGGCACACAGGACCCGGACGTCGGTCTCGATCGGTTCCGTGCCGCCGAGCCGCGTGACCCTCCCCGACTCCAGCACGCGGAGCAGCTTGACCTGGAACGCCGGGGCGGTCTCGCCGATCTCGTCCAGCAGGAGCGTCCCGCCGTGGGCCGCCTCGAAGTACCCCTTCACCCGCCGTTCCGCTCCGGTGAACGCCCCCCGTTCGTGACCGAAGAGCGCACTTTCCAGGAGCGTCTCCGGAAGCGCCCCACAGTTGACCGCGAGGAACGGCCCCCTCCGCCGCGGGCTCCGGCCGTGAATGGCCCGCGCCACCAGCTCCTTGCCGGTTCCCGTCTCCCCGAGAATGAGGGCAGTGGCGTCGACGCGGGCCGCTCGCTCGATGAGCCAGTAGACCCGTTCCATGGCGCCACTCTCGCCGATGATCTCCGGCACGCCGGGATGCTCGGTGTCCACACCGTCGGTCAGTACCACGTGCAGCTCGCCGGGCTCCAGACTGAACCCCCAGAGACGGAACCGCACCATCTTCCGGAGGAACTGCGGCTCGTACCGCTCGATCTCGGTCTGGAACGCGGTCCCATCCGTCAGAAGGCGCTCCAGGGGTTCCACGAGCCCGTACTTCTGGAGGACATTGCCGAAGACTTCCGTCACGGACCGTCCCTCCACCTCGTCCCGGGAGACACCGGAGTTGACCTCCTGTTGCCGGTTCATGGCCAGCACGATGCCGCGGTGATCGAGCAGGAAGATGCCCAGCGGCAGCGCCTCAAAGAGACGATCCCGGGCATTTTGCAATGCTGCAATCCTGTTGCGATCTTGCAACTTACTCATCGCATTCAGTCTACCATAGATATTGAGTGAATTGTTCGCATTCATGCAATCACCACACGGCCAAGTGACTGCCCCCTCTCGGTCCCAGCCTTCCCAACATGAAGAGAACACAGCCGTTAGGTGTCACACGCCGCCGAAAGAACATGATGGAACGGTTCTTGCTGATCTGTCTTTCCGACAGATTATCGAAAGGGGGATCAGCTGATGTCAAAGTACGAGAGCACCGAACAACTGTACGCCGTCCTGGGGTCCACGTGGCGGAAGGCCTTCGAGCAGGAGGATATCGCCAGGAAGTTCAAGTCCCTGGGCATCTACGTCCACTTCATCGTCCATGAGCCCGAAGGCGAGCTGTGGCTCATGCCCGATGCCACCGTCCACGAGGGAGCCTGGGACGGAACGCCGGACAAGCCGGAGGTCCGCATGGAGATGAAGGCCGACATCGCTCACAAGTTCTGGATGGACAAGCTCAACGTCCCCATGGCCACAGCCAAGGGCGACATCAAGGCCAAGGGACCCGTCTCCAAGATCTTCAGCCTGCTTCCGGTCATCAAGCCCGCCAAGAAGTATTACCCCGAGATCGCCAAGGCCAACGGCGTCAGCCTCGAAGTGTAGGGGGTGACCATGTATTTCGAACTCACTCCTGACCTCAGCGAAGAACACGAGCACATCAAGTCCATGGTGCACACCTTTGCCAGGGACGTCCTGCGTCCTGCGGCCAAGACGCTGGATGCCGTTCCCGCCGACGAGGTGGGCGGGCATCCTCTGTACCGCGACGCCATGCGGCAGGCGTACGAGCTCAACCTTCACACCATCCTCGTGCCCGAGGGGTTCGGCGGCATGGGTCTCGACCCGCTGGCGACCCACATCGTGCTGGAGGAGCTGGCCTGGGGCTCGGCGGGTTTTGCCATCTCCATCGCCGTCTCTCAGTTCCCGGCGTTCGGGGCGTGCCTGCTGGCCACCGACAACGACGAGCTCATTGCGGAGTTCACGACCCCCTTCGTCGAGAACCGTGACGCCTCGTTGATCGGCTGCTGGGCCATCACCGAGCCGGACCACGGCTCCGACTGGCTCATGCAGCCGGACATGGAAGGGGCCGAGAAGATCGTACCAAACCTCCGGGCCAAGAAGGTCGATGGGGGTTGGCTCGTCAACGGCCAGAAGGCTGCCTGGGTCTCCAACGCCCCGGTGGCCCACCACGCGTACCTCTTCCTCAACATCGACTCTGCCCAGGGTCTGCGAGGCAACGGCATCGCCCTGGTGGACCTGTCGTCCAAGGGGATCAGCCGCGGCAAGGCCTGGGAGAAGATGGGCCAGCGCGCACTGCCCCAGGGTGAGATCTACTTCGACGACGTCTTCATCCCGGACAACAACCTGATCTCGGACACCGAGCTCTACCCCTTCGCCATCGACGCCACCCTGTCCATCGCCAACACGGCCATGAGCGCCCTGTTCACCGGCGTCGCCCAGGCGGCCTTCGACGAGGCCATGCGGTATGCGAGGGAGCGGGTCCAGGGCGGGCGGCCCCTCATCGAGCACCCGACGGTCCAGGTCAACCTCTTCGAGATGTTCAAGCTGGTCGAGACGGCCAGGGCGATATCCCGCCGGGTGATGCTCTACAACTACCAGACCATCACCCCGAGTCTCCAGCACGCCATCGCCGCCAAGGTCTTCTGCACCGATGCGGCGGTCCAGGTCTCCCACATGGCGATCCAGATCTTCGGCGGGATGGGACTCAGCAAGGAGTCCGACATCGAGATGATCTTCCGTGATGCCCGCATGGCGCAGGTCGAGGACGGTGTCAACGAGGCTCTCGCCCTGACCGCCGGACACCTGCTGCGATCCATGGAAGGAGAGTAGACCGTGCCGCTGCCACGACGATTCTTCGAGATGGCGGAAGACCGCCCGGAGGAGACCTTTCTCCTCTTTGGAGGGCACGAGCTCAGCCGTAGCGCGCTGGCAACGGCCGCTCTCAGGGTCTCGGGGTTCCTCCGTGGACTCGGTCTCGGGGAGGGCGCAAGGATCGGCGCCATGCTGGCGAACCGGCCGGAGTTTCTGGCCATCTGGTTCGGCGCCAACGCGGCCGGCATGACGCTGGTGCCGTACAACGCCGCACTGAGGGGCGACGATCTGGCCTATCAGCTTCGCCACTCGAAGACCGAGATCCTCTTCGTCGAGGCCGCCCTGCTGCCGGTGGTGGCCGGCACCCTCCAGGACCACGAGCACGTCAGGGTTGTGGCCGTCGGCGGCGAGGCGCCCGAGGGCACGATACCGTGGGCCGAGGTGGCGTCGTCGGCGCCGGGGAGCATCAGCGCCCGGCTCCGGGACGGGGAGATCATGGAGATCATCTACACGTCGGGCACCACCAGCCGCCCCAAGGGCGTGGTCTGGCGCTTCGGCCTGATGTCGATGATCTCCGAGGTCCTCGTCCGGCACATCGGCCTGGGCTCCTCGGATCGGCTCATGGTCGTACTCCCCCTTTTCCACGGCAACGCCCAGCTGAGCACGGCCATGACCATCATGAGCGGCGGTTCCATGCTGCTCGTACCTCGGTTTTCCACCTCCCAGTTCTGGGAGACCGCACGGCGGGGCGGCGCCACGGAGGTCAACCTCCTCGGGCCCCTGGTCACCATGCTTCACAACCAGCCACCCTCGGAAGACGACGCCGACAACCCGATCCGCGTGGCGTTCTCCGCGGCGACCCCGGCCCCGATCCACGAGGCGTTCGAGCGGCGGTTCGGCCTGACGGTAGTGGAGGCGTACGGCCTGACCGAGACCGGCATCAACACGGCGAACCCCCTGGATCCCGCCCGCCGCAAGGTGGGGAGCATCGGACTGGCACTGCCCTACAATGAGGTGGCGATCCTCGACGACGACCTCCACGAGTTGCGCCCAGGCCAGCCAGGGGAGATCTGCGTGCGGCCGACAGGTCTTTCCGACGGCCTGATGCAACAGATCGAGTACATCGACGATCCCGAAGCCACCGCAAGACTGTGGCGCGGCGGCTGGCTCCACACGGGCGATGAGGGTGTCATGGACGAGGAGGGTTTCTTCACCTTCCTCGATCGCAAGAAGGACGTCATCCGGAGGCGGGGGGAGAACATCGCGTCTCAGCAGGTGGAGCACGTGCTCCTCAGCCATCCCAAGGTCGCCCTTGCGGCCGTCCTGGGCGTCCCATCCACGCTCGGCGAGGAGGAGGTCCTGGCCTTCATCGTCCCCACGGCCCCCGTGGAAGCTGAAGAGCTTGCCTCCTACTGTCTGGAACGGCTGGCGGCCTTCAAGGTTCCCGAGTGGTACCGTTTCGTGGAGGAGCTGCCAACGACACCAACGGGACGGGTCAAGAAGGCGGTGCTCAAGGCGAGGGGCGACCTGACCGACGGCGCCGTCAAGATCAACGTTGCAGACATCGCGAGGAACACACCATGAGAGAAAAGATCTACGAGTTCGAACAGTACAACCGGGCGCAGAAGAACCACACCCTCGAGGTGGCCCGGCTCGCGGCCAACGCCGCCCTCACGGCACCCAAGGCCGGAGGTGTGGACGGCGTCGAATGCGAGATCTTGACGGGGGACGATCTCCTTGCGCTGGCCGACGTCATGGAGCAGGAATCTCATAAGTTCTCCGGACACGTCAAACGCCGTTTCCTGTACGAGACCGTCATGGCCCGGGAGTCCGATGTCTGTCTCGTCATCGGCCATTACCGGTCGGCCGGCACGCCCCTGGACGCCGGATGCGGCTTCTGCGCCGGACGGATGGACTGTTCCTTCGTCTACAACGCCCGGAAGACCGAACACGGTGTCATCGATCTGAGCGCAGTCCCCCCGGAGGAGCGGGCGAAGGTTCCCTTCCACGGTCCCATGTGCGTCCCGAGGAACCTCGACCTCGGCATCGCCGTGGGCTCGGCAATGGTCATCACCCAGCGGCTCCTCGTGGACGCCATGCCGTTCTACACCGTGTCCGTGGCCGCCCAGCGGATGGGTATCCTGCCCCGTTCGTGGATCAAGGTCGGCATCCTGATGTCGTCGCGCCAGAAGAGCCCCTACGTCGACGTCCTGCCGGACTACCACCTTCACAACCTGGCGACGATGGAGGACGACCTCCGCAAGATGTTCGTCACCCTTCGTGGCGTCTACTGGTACGACTACAGGACCTGGTACCCGAAGTGGGCGAAGAAGAAGTCGGGCGGCGACCCGGAGAAGGAGTGAGCCATGCCGATTCTCACTGAAAAGGACTACTCGTTCGAACTGATTCTGCAGGCTGCCAAGGATGGTGCCGCGGCGGCCCTCGGCGCACCCCGGCTGACGCCGAACCTCGAACTCGAGACACGGATCGTCTACGGCGAGGAGATCGGCTTCATGGTCCGGCTCCTCGAGATCTTTGCCGGACCCGAGGGCGCCTACTCCCAGTTCATCTACGGCGACTACCTCATGGGCAAGCGTTTCCTCGAACAGAACCAGCCCTACGCCATCCTGTTGATCGGTGCAAAGACCTCTCCATCGCCCCTCGCCTGGGACTGCGGGGCGTGCGGCTTCCCGACATGCGGCGAGTTCAACCGTTTCGCCAACGAGAACAAGTCGGCCGGGATGTTCGGCTACGGCCCGGCCTGTAACTGGCTGATGATGGACTTCGGCATCGCCCTGGCACAGGCCTCGGCGGCCATCTACGCGAAGAACGTCGACTCCCGTCAGCAGGGATCCTATGGTGCAGCCGCCCTGATCCTCGGGATGATGCCCGGCATGGACGCGGTCATCGCCAACTCCATCGGGCCGCTCAACCGTGGCATCTTCCAGGAGTGGTACAACCGCCCGGAGATGAAGGGCTCGTTCGACATGGACAAGATCTACGAGATGCTGATCGCGACCTTCGCCTACCACTTCGGCGCGTTCTCCGGCGATGGCATCCCCATG
>JAMOVQ010000008.1 GCA_027067575.1 Thermoanaerobaculia bacterium
CGGCATGGCGAGGGAGGCGCCCACGAGCCCGGGCAGGTGCGCGACGTTGACGGCCTGGCGCAGCGCGTCGTCCCGGAGGATCTCGGGCAGCATCCGCCGGGTCGCGAAGAGCCGGACCGGCGCCCTCGGCCCGTCGGCCGGCAGTTCCCAGGTCGCCGGCGCGACCTCCTCCGGCGCCGGGCCGGTCCAGGCCACCGTCAGCTCCCGTCCCGTCGGCCCGCGTTCACCGGTCCTCCCCGAGCAGCTCGGTGTCCTCGTGGGCGTAGGCTGGCGCGCAGCAGCAGAGGATCCGGAGCGGCCCGTCGCCGGTGTTCTCGATCCAGTGCGGGGTCCCCGGGGGGATCAGGACCGTGTCCCCCAGGGCCACGGGAAAGATGTCGCGGCCCAGGTGCATGACGCCCTCGCCGGCCGTCACGTGGTACAGCTCCTCCGAGAGGCGGTGGAGATGGCGGAGCGTGTGTCCGCCCGGGGGTACCTCCGCCTCGGCGAGGCTCTGGTTCCGGTTACCATGGACCGCCGGGTGCATCAGCTCCCGGATCGTCGAGCCGTCCCGGGTCGTGTACGGCTCCGCCTCCGCGTACCGGGTCCGAACCGTCCGGACCTTCCCCTCCATGGCACACCTCCCGATCCTCAAGGATACCCCGGCCGGGAACGGAACCGGCCGCGGGGCGTCCCGGGACACGAGAAAGGCCCCGGGAACCCCGGGGCCTTTCGGTGGATCGTGGCCACGTCACTTGCTCTCGACCGCGATCTTGACCGGCTTCGGCTTCGCCTCCTCGCGCTTGGGCACCGACAGGATCAGGAGACCGTTCTTGTAGGTCGCCTTGATCCGGTCCGGATCGACGGAGTTGGGCAGGGTGAAGGAGCGCTCGAACGTGCCGTACACCCGCTCCACGCGGTGGTAGGTCTGCCCGTCCTCCTCCTTCTCGAACCGCCGCTCGCCGCGGATGGTGAGCACCCCGTTCTCGACGGTAACCTCGACATCCTTCGGATCCACGCCCGGGAGTTCCGCGGTGAGCTCGAGGGCGTCCTTCGTCTCCCGGATGTCCACGGCCGGCATCCAGGTGCCGCTGAGGACCTCCTCGTCCGTGCCCCGAACCGCCGCCGGACGGCGCCACAGCTCGTCGAAGAGGCGGTTCATCCGGTCGGTCAGCGTGGCCATCTCACGCATCGGCTCCCAACGGGTCAGCATCGTCATCGCGCATCACCTCCCTTCGGATTGTCTTCGCCTCCCTTCCGCCACTCCCGGTCTGGAATATGGGATCTGATCCGTCGTGTGTCAAGTCTCTTTTTTGGCGAGAACTAAAGCTGACTCCCGCGCGCTTAGATGCATGCCGCGGCTCCGCCCCGTCGGCCGGCGCTCGCGTATACTCCCTCCATGATCAGGGTCGTCGCCTTCGACGCGGGCAACACGCTGCTCCACAGCGAGCCGCCGCCCCCGGTGATCTACGCCCGCCACATGTCCCGGCTGGGGCGGCCGGTGGATCCCGCCGAGGCGGCCGGTGTCTTCGCGGACGTCTGGAGCGCCATGCAGCTCGAGCACCGTCCGGGAACGGACCGGTACCACGCCTTTCCCGGCGGGGAGCGGGGGTGGTGGCTGGAGTTCGTCCGCCGCGTGGTCCGGGAGCTCGACCACGACGCTCCCATCGAGCCGCTCTTCGAGGCGCTCTACCGTGCCTTCACCGATCCGGCGATCTGGGCCGTGGACCCCGACGTGCGTCCGGCCCTCGGCGCGCTCCGCGACGCCGGGTACCGTCTCGCCGTGATCTCCAACTGGGACACCCGGCTGCCCCGCCTCCTGGAGGACGTCGGGCTCGCACCGTGGTTCGAGACGATCACGGTCTCCGCCGTGGAGGGGGTCGAGAAGCCTTCGCCGGCGATCTTCCGGACGACCGCGGAGCGGATGGGCGTCGAGCCCTCCGAGATGCTCCACGTGGGCGATAGCCCGAGGGAGGACTACCACGGCGCCCGCGCGGCGGGCCTCGAAGCCGTGCTCCTCGACCGGCGGGGGATCTTCTCCGGCAACGGGTTCCGCACCGTACCCTCGCTCGACGCCGTTCCCGCCGTTCTCCCCGGGGGCGGCGGCCAACCCCGCACGGAGGTCTGACATGCTCCACGCCGTGATCATGGCAGGCGGCAGCGGCACCCGTTTCTGGCCCGCGTCGCGCAGGGAGATGCCCAAGCAGCTGCTGCCCATCGGCGGCGCCGAGCCGCTCCTCGTCCGGACCCTCGGCAGGCTCCGGCCGTGGATCCCCCCGGAGCGCACGTGGATCGTGACCACCGAACGGCTCGTGCCCGCCGTCCGGGGGATGGTGCCGGAGATCCCGGGAGCCAACGTCCTCGGTGAACCGGTGGGGCGGGACACTGCGGCGTGCGCGGGGTTCGCCGCGGTCCGGCTGCTTGCCGATGATCCCGAGGCCGTCTGCCTCGTGCTCCCGGCGGACCACGTCATCGGCGACGGTGCGGCGTTCCGGTCGGCGATGGAGGCCGGCGCGGCCCACGTGGAGCGCCACGGCGGGCTCCTGACGTTCGGCGTGCGGCCGACACGCCCGGAGACCGGTTACGGCTACCTGCGCCCCGGACCCGTCGCCGCCCGGGCGGGGGGGTACGCCGTGCACCGGCTGGAGCGGTTCATCGAGAAGCCGGACGTGGACACGGCGAGGCGTTACCTCGCGGAGGGCGGCTACCTGTGGAACTCCGGCATGTTCGCCTGGCGTGCGGCCGAGCTCCTGGCGGAAATCCGGCGCCAGCTCCCCGGACTCGCGGAGGGCCTGGAGGCGATCGCCGCCTCCCTCGGCACGCCGTCCGAGGCCGAGACCATCGCCCGGGTCTACCCGTCCCTGCCCAGAACCTCCGTGGACTTCGGGATCATGGAGGGGGCCGAGCTCGCCTGGTGCATCCCCGTGGAGTTCCCATGGTCCGACGTGGGCTCCTGGCAGGCGGCGTGGGAGGTCGCCCCGCGGGACGCGGATGGGAACGCACTCCAGGGGCGGGTGGTCGCCCTGGACTCGAAGGGCGTCATGGCCGTCTCCACCCCCGGCGGGCCGACGATCGTGGTGGCGGGTGTGGAGGATCTCGTGGTGGTCGCCACCGGGGACGCCGTGCTCGTCGTCCCCCGGGACCGGGCCCAGCTGGTCAGGGACGTGGTGAAGGCGCTGGAGAAAGACGGTCGGTCCGATCTGCTCTGACGAGACGGCGGTATTCGAACCGCCCATCGCGCGCCACGAGCTGCGTCCGGCGGGCCAGCCAGTCCAGCACCGTCCGGCGGGCCCCGGGCGGGACCGGACGCCGTGGTCCGTCGGGCAGTGTCACCGTCTCAAGCGGTTCCGGGATCCGTGTCCGGTCGATGACGATCCCCGTGATGTGCCACCGGGCCACCGCGGCGTCCAGAACTGCCTCCCCCCGTGCGGCCAGCCGGATCGCCTCGGGAAGCCGGTAGGGAGAGTCCGACCAGGTCCACCGCCGGAACCAGAACACCTCGTCCTCACCCCAGATCCAGAGACGGGCGTCCCCGAGCTCCTCCCGGGCGATCTGCTGGACGACGGGGGTCAGGAGCCCCCGGCGTTCGAGCATTGAATCCCGTGTGATCTGGCCCGAGAGGTATGCCACGGCGGCCCCGCCGTCGACGAGCACCCACTGGGCCGACAGCAACGGAGCCGCGAGTGCCAGGAGGAGCAGAACCATACCGTTCCACAGCCACCGTGCCGGCCGATGGTGATCGATGCCGTCCAGGAACGGGGGCAGCCACATCCAGGCCAGGACGATGACGGGAAGAAAGATCCGTGCCGAAGGCGAGAAGGCGGAGAACAGGAGCAGGCAGCCGGTGACCGCCGCCCACGGGAGCCCGGGCCGGCGCCACCCGGCCAGAACGACGGCGGTCACCACCAGGAAACAGAGCGGGGTCAGCCGCTCGTCCACCCTGGGCTCGACGAGGGCGTGACCGAGCAGGGGGACCACGCGCCACGCCCCGTCGAGCCCCGAGTAGCGGACGATGGCCTCACCGTCCGCACGGCCGCCGGCGGCGGCCCCTTCCCGGGAGAGCAGCGAGCCGAACGGGTACACCGGGTCGCCGGTCGCGGCGGCGTTCCGGGCGTACCACGGGAGCGCGAGCGCGGTGGCGGCCAGGGCCAGGGCGAGGACGAGCCGGACGGCGGCGCGGCCGGTCCGGCGGGCGGACCACACCCGCTGGGCGACCATCAGCCCGACGAGGGGGAGCGCCGTGTACTTCGTCCCCAGCGCCAGCGCCCAGGAGAGCGCCGAGCCACCGGGGCCGCGGGCGGCACCGGGGCGCGAGAGGAGCCACCCCGCAACGAGCGCCAGGACCAGCGGCCATTCCGACGACGCCACGGCGAGGGAGGCCGGCACCAGCGGCGTGGCGAGCAGGGCGGCGAGGGCGGACCAGGCCGGCCATCGCCACCTCCCGATCTCCGCAAGCACGGCCAGCGTCAGAAGACCGGCGAGGAGTGTGAGGAACCGGGGGCCGCCGGTCCCCGCCAGGGCGAGGCCCCATGACAAGAGCACCTCGGCGTTCGCCGGGAAGAAGGCATGGGGGTTCCCGGGGGGCGTGGCCCAGCTGCCGCTCGCGGCCCATCGCTGCGGGATCACGAGGTGGTACGCCATCTCGTCCCGGCTGTCCGGGGGGGCGCTGGCCATCACCGCCGTCACGGCCAGGACGAGCACGACGACCACACGCCAGGGCGTGCGTGCGTCCCCGCCCCTGACCATTCCGGGGATCCACCCGGCACCGATCCGGATCGACCGGGCGGCCCCGACGGCCGCCACAGTGGCACCCACCGCCGCGGGAACGATCCACGCCAGCGGCGTGAACCGGCCGACCGCCAGAAGCGGCACCGCCAGGGCGACGAGGACGGCCCACCCCGCGACGAACGCCGTGGCGGCGAACAGGGCCGGCCTCCCGGTGTCTCGACCGAGGAGCCTCCGTGCAACGGGGAGACCGAGACCGGCCAGGCAGGCCGCCGCAGCGGCGCCCCGGAGGAACCACGCCCCGAACCGGACCGCCGCCTCCAGTGCCATGCCGGTTGGGCCGCCGTGTGGGGCTGCAGCCACCTCGGCGGCCGCCACGAAGAGGACCGCAGCGCCCAGCAGCGGGCCGGAGCGCCTTCCCCGGGGCTCAGCCGGCCCGGGAGGGGTCGGATCCATCGGTTCCCCCCTGGCGCCGGCCGCCGCGTGGTGCCTCGATGCCGTACTGCTCCATCTTCCGGTAGAGGGTCGACCGGCCGATCCCGAGCTTCCGGGCGGCTACGGAGAGGTTGCCGCCGCAAACCTCCACGGCGCGCCGGATCGTCCGCCGTTCCATCTCTTCCAGGGAGAGGAACCGGTCGTCACCGTCTCCAGGTTCGGACAGGTTCTCACCCCCGAGCTCCGGCGGGAGGTCGTCGGCTCGGATCTCCGAACCGTCGCAGACGAGGAGCGCCCTGTGGACCACCGTCTCCAGCTCCCGGACGTTCCCCGGCCACCGGTACGCCATCAGCCGTTCCATTGCGTCCGGAGCCACCCGGCTGACACGGCGTCCCGCGTCGCGGGCGTGCTTCTCGAGAAAATGTGTGATCAACGCCGGGATGTCCTCTCGCCGTTCCCGAAGCGGCGGAAGCGCGATTGGGAACACCACGAGCCGGTAGTAGAGATCCTGCCGGAACTTCCCCTGCCGGACGAGCTCAGCGAGGTCGCGGTTCGAGGCGGAGATCACGCGGACGTCCAGGTCGATTCGGCGCGTCCCGCCGATCCGCTGGACGGTGCGTTCCTGCAACACCCTGAGGAGACGGGCCTGGGTCGACGGCGTCATCTCGCCCACCTCGTCGAGCAGGATCGTGCCGCCGTTGGCCTGCTCGAACTTGCCTGGGTGGGCTGCGGAGGCCCCGGTGAACGCGCCCTTCTCGTGGCCGAACAGCTCGCTTTCCTGGAGCCCCTCGGGGATCGCGGCGCAGTTGACATCGACAAACGGACCTTCCGCACGGCGCGAGCCGTAGTGGATCGCCTTGGCGACGAGCTCCTTCCCAGTGCCGGACTCTCCGGAGATGAACACGGTGATGTCCGAGTCCAGGACCTTCCCGATCTGGTCGTACACGCGCCGCATAGCGGGGGAGGAACCGACGATGTTCTTCAGGTGAAACCGCTCACCGAGCTCCCCCCGGAGCCGCTCGACCTCGCGCTCCAGCCGGTTGACGGACACTGCGCGCCGGATCGTCGCGACGAATCGCTGCTCGTCCACCGGCTTGACGAGGTAGTCGTACGCCCCGAGCTTGATGACCTCGACCGCCCGCGACACCTCGTTGACGGCGGTCAGGACCACCACGGGAACCTCCGGGGACCTCCGGGCCAGCTCCTTGAGGACCGCCACACCGTCCACGCCGGGCATCATCAGGTCGAGGACGATCGCCGCAGGAAGCGGGGCTGCGGTGGCGAGCACCTCGGCGCCCGAGGCAAACGGTTCCACCTCGAACCCCGCAGACTCCAGGATGAACGACAGGAGCTTCCGGATCGCCGGGTCGTCGTCCACCACCCAGACCATGTCCCGCTGTGCCATGGCGCCGTTTCCTGCCTCTCCCGGGGGCCTCTGGCACCCCCGTGTCTCCTCGGATACACCCATTATGCCAGCACCCCAGGTCGGCTCAATCGCGGAATCGGGCCAATGAGCCCGCAAGCTCTGCAAGCCATGCCGTGACCGCCTCGAGCTTCGCCGTTCGCCCCCGGCTCAAGCGTTCTGCCTCCTTGAGACGGCCCAGGGTGCGGACGAGGGCCGGCTCGGGGAACCGGCCGGCCGCGCGGAACACCCTGCCAAGGTGCCACACGCTGGGCTTCGCAGAGGCCGAACGCAAGGGGAACGGGGACCCGGGATCCGACACGATCCGTTCCACCAGCATCGGGCCGAGCTCCTTCTTGAACCGGCCCGGGTACCACCGGCGTTGTCCGTTCACCGCCGGATCGAGATCCCGCATGAGCCCCTCTTCGGCCGCGATCTTGCGGAGGTAGAGCATCTGCCGCAGCAGCCGGCCGACGTTCCCGATCAGGCCGAGGGCCAGCCCGGTCTCGTCGACCCGCTTTCCGCGCCAGTCCCGGACCACCGTCCCCTGTTCGAACGCCACGATCAGTCCAAGGACGGGACCGAGCTCGCCGTGTTCGAAGGCGTCGAGAACGAGAACGATGTCCAGCGACCGTTCGGCAGGGAACACGAGCCGGCGCACGAGCGCCTCGTCCACCGTGCCCCCGCCGGCGGCCGCCGCCAGCTTCCCGACCTCGCCCACGAGATCCCTGGGTGCGAAGCCGAGGCGTTCGAGGAGCAGGCCCACCGCATCCCTCGTGAACCGGGCACCGCCGGCCGCCTCCCTGAGTAGCCGTTCAAGCACCTTCCGCTGGTCGGCGGAGAGCGCTCCCTCCTGCCACGGCTTGGGCGGTTCCGGCAACGGGAGCCAGTGGAGCTCGCCGGTGCGCTCGACGGCCTCGGCCAGCGGTCCCGACGGCCGGGACGGAACCTGGGCCGCGACGAGGAGCGCCGTGCCCTCCGGGAGCCCTCCTTCGATGAGCGCCACCAGCGGCGCGGGGTCCTCCTCCTGGGGCCGGTCGGTCTTCTTCCCCTTCCGCTTCTGCGGCTTCCCGATCCACCGGTCGCCATCGGGCACCACGAGAATCCGGTGTGGCGAAAAGAGCGACGGCGACTGGAGCGCCATCACCACGTCTGCAACCAGCGTCCCTGCGGGAAGCTCCTCGACCTCGGCACCGGGCAGGGCCTCGGCCAGTGCGTCCCGGGCCGCCTTCCACCCGACCTCGAGGAAGTAGTCGTCGGGGGACGCGACGAGCACCACGCGCGCCCGGCTCACGCCCGCCTCCCGGGATGTGGCCCCGGCAGCCCGGCCCTTGACCCCCGCCTCAGATCAACCCCCGGTCCTGGAGCTCCTGGCACTCGATGCAGTGGCGTGCCCACGGCACGGCCTCGAGCCGGGCGGTCTGGATCGGCCCGCCGCAGTGGACGCACTTTCCGTAGCTCCCGTCCTCGATCCGGTGCAGCGCCTCGTCGATCAGCCGGAGGACGTCCCGCTCCTCGGCGGAGAGCTGGAACAGGACCTCCTGGGAGGTGGTGGTGACGGCCCGGTCGCCGAGATCCGGTGCCCCCTCGCCCTCGCGGCCCGCGTCGGCCAGGGCGTTCCGGACTCGGGCGATCAGATCGGCCCGTTTCCGATCGAGCAGCTTCCGGTAGTGCTCCAGCTCCCTCCGCCTCATCACGGTCCTCCCTCAACGGTCCCATTCTACGTCCGACGTCACGCGCGATGGTAGGACCCTCCACGGAGGATGTCCACGGCCCGGTAGAGCTGCTCCCAGAGCACGATCCGGGCGAGGACGTGGGGAAGCGTCATGGGACCCAGTGAGAGCACGCGGTCGGCGCGATCCCGGACCGGCGCCGCAAGCCCGAGGTCGCTCCCCACGGCGAAAGCGACCCCGGGGACGCCGCCCTCCTCGTACCGGCGGAGCATGGCGGCGAACCCTGGGCTGTCGAGCCGCTCGCCCCGTTCGTCCAGCGCGATCAGAGGCCACCGGTCCGGAAGCCGGCCAGTGAGGCGCTCCGCCTCCCGGGCCAGGGCTCTCGCCGGATCACGGTCCCGCCCGTCCCGCGCCGGCCGGAGGGGCACGTCTACGGCGGGCCAGCGACGGGAGACGCGCATCCGGTACGTCTCCACGAGCCCGGGGCACGGATCCGCCCCCGGACGTCCGAACCAGAGAACCTCGAGCTTCACCCCTCGGTGCCGGCCTCGCCCCCGGCCGCCGGAAGCTCGAGCCGACCGGCGTCGGCCCATAGCTTCTCCAGGGCGTAGAACGCCCGCCGCTCCTCGGTGAACACGTGGACCACGAGGTCGCCGTAGTCGATCAGGATCCACTCGGCCCGCTGCTCCCCCTCGACATGGAGCGGGCGTCGGCCGATCGTCTTCAGCCTGCGGACGATGGCGTCCGCGATGGTCCCGACCTGCCGCTCGCTGGCGCCCGAGCAGATGAGGAACGCATCCGCGAGCGATGTCACGCCGGCGACGTCGAGACCGACGATCTCGAACCCCTTCTTGTCGAGCACCGCCTCCGCGGCATGGTCCAGGCAACGCATCGTGTCAGGATCCACCTCACGCCTCCCCGTCCCGGTAGAACCGGTACTTCTCGATGTAGGAGAACACCTCGTGGGGCACGAGCTCCCGGATCGGCAACCCACGGCCCTGGCGCTCCCGGATACTGGTCGCCGAGATCGGGAACGGTTCGTGGTCGAGCAGGTAGACCGTGGGCCCCGTGGGGTCGGAGACCTTTTCGAACGGGCGCACGACTGTGACCCGCTCCCACAGCCACACGGGCACATGCCGCTTGAGCGACTCACCCCACATGTGGGCGCGGTGCAGCACCACGAGGTGGGCGAGCTCCACGATCTCCCGCCACCGG
Source organism: Thermoanaerobaculia bacterium (assembly GCA_027067575.1). Taxonomy (GTDB): domain Bacteria; phylum Acidobacteriota; class Thermoanaerobaculia; order Thermoanaerobaculales; family Sulfomarinibacteraceae; genus JAMOVQ01. The sequence continues at coordinate 9,430 of JAMOVQ010000008.1, forward strand.
TGCCAGCTTTCGAGCTGGGAGAACGAGTCCGATCCCATCAGGAAGTAGAGGTGATCGTCCGGGTTGCGGTCCCTGAAGTGGCGGATCGTGTCCACCGTGTAGGTCGGTCCCGTGGCCTGGACCTCGAGGTCCGAGGCGAAGAACCGCTCGTACGGCAGGGTCGCCATCGCTACCATGGCGAACCGGTGCGTCACCGGCGTCAGCGGCTCGTCCTGCTTGTGGGGCGGGTTCCCTGCCGGAACGAAGTACACCGCGTCAAAGTGGAACGTCTCCTGGGCCCGCACCGTTGGGATCAGGTGCCCCAGGTGGAACGGGTCGAACGACCCGCCGTAGACCGCGATCCGTGCCATCACTCGCCTCCCGGCTCCGTCCGCTGCTCCGCCATCTCCATCAGAAGGTACACCAGCCCGGCGACCCCTTCACCGGTCGCCGCTGAGATCGTCCGCACCGGAACGCCCAGTTCCCGCCCGAGCGTTTCGAGTGCCGCCGCCGCGGTCTCCCGGTCCGGAACGGAGTCGATCTTCGTGCCGACCAGCACCCACGGCCGGCCGGCCAGTCCGGGATCGAACGCCGCCACCTCGTTCCGCACCGTCCGCACGGCCGGCCCCGGATCGTCGTCCTCCGACAGGTCGACGAGCAGCGCCAGGACCCGGCAACGCTGGACGTGCCGGAGAAAACGGTGTCCGAGCCCCGCGCCCTCGTGAGCCCCTTCGATCAGTCCCGGGATGTCCGCCACCACGAGGGTCCGGGTCTCGTCGTCCGGTGCGCGGACCACACCGAGATGGGGCTCCAGAGTGGTGAACGGGTAATCGGCGACCTTGGGCCTGGCCGCGGAGATCACGGAGAGCAGGGTCGACTTTCCGGCGTTGGGCAGTCCCACGAGCCCCACGTCCGCGATCATACGCAGCTCGAGCTCGAGCTCCCGCTCCTCCCCGGCCTCCCCGGGGTCGGCACGGCGGGGCGCCTGGTTCGTCGAGGTCGCGAACCGTGCGTTCCCTCGGCCGCCCCGTCCGCCCCGGGCCACCACGACCTCCTGTCCCGGCTCCACGAGATCGGCGATGACCTCACCGGTGAGGGCGTCGCGGACCACGGTCCCGGGGGGCACGGGTACGACGACGCTCTGACCGCTCCGCCCCGTGCGGTTGGAGCCCTCGCCGTGGCGCCCCCGCTCCGCGCGGATGTGGTGCCTGTGGTGGACGTGGAGCAGCGTGTTGTACCGGGGATCGGCCCTGAGGATTACGTCGCCCCCGCGGCCGCCGTCCCCGCCGTCGGGGCCACCCCTGGGAACGTACTTCTCCCTGCGGAACGAGACACACCCATTCCCTCCGCGGCCGGCCGAGACCGTGATGCGCGCGGAGTCGATCAGCATGGAATCGGTGGTGTCAGGCGGGCAGGATGCTGATGAAGCGGCCGAGGCGTCCCCGGTCCTGGAACTTCACGTGTCCGTTGGCCTTGGCGAACAGCGTGTCGTCGTTGCCACGGCCGACGTTCTCGCCGGGCTTGAACCGGGTCCCCCGCTGCCGGACGAGGATCGTCCCCGCGTGGACGAGCTGGCCGTCGCCAACCTTCACGCCGAGGCGTTTGGCCTTGGAGTCCCGGCCGTTGCGGCTGGAGCCCTGTCCCTTCTTGTGCGCCATGACTTCCCCCTACGCCTCGATCGCGTCGACGACGACGCGGTAGTAGTTCTGCCGGTGGCCCTGGGTCCGCTTGTACCCCTTGCGCCGCTTCTTCTTGAAGACGACGATCTTCTCCCCCCGGACCGGAGCGACGACGTGCCCCTTGACGAGGACGCCCTCTACCACCGGGTTCCCGAGGCGGATGTCGTCCCCGGACCCGACCGCCAGCACCCGCTCGAACAGCAGGCTATCGCCGGCCGTCAGATCGGGCTCGGTCCGCTCCACGAGGAGCTCGTCCCCCGGGGTCACCCGGTACTGCTTTCCACCATGCTCGACGATCGCGTACTGGTTCATTGCGCACCTCTCCCTCTCAAGGGAGAGCGTTTGTAGCACACCCCCAACCCACTGTCAACGGCCGCAGCCTGAACCAGCCCGGCCACGGCTCCGGTTGACGACCTGACGATATGGCTATAAGGTGGCAGGTAGCTTTCACGACCGGGCGGCGGAACAGCGCCGCACGCGGCCATGAGGAGAGAGGGGGAAACCAGGTGATGCTGCCTTGGTTCTTCGCGCCTCGTCGTGCCCGATGGCACCAGCGCGGTCGGTCGAGTTTCCTCTGAGGCTATTTCAGGAACAGTTCTCGATCCTGACTCCGGAATAGGGACCCGGGCCATCGGCCCGAACGGGACAAGGAGGAGTGAGAGATGGCAGAAAGCACGCAGATCGTCGACACCACCGCCAATCCGGCACCGTTGGGGTTGCTCGGATTCGGTATGACCACAGTGCTCCTGAACCTGCACAACGCCGGGTTCTTCGGGCTGGGCACCATGATCCTGGCCATGGGTCTGTTCTACGGCGGCATGGCGCAGATCTTCGCCGGCTGGATGGAGTGGAAGAAGGGCAATACCTTCGGGACCACGGCGTTTACCTCGTACGGCCTGTTCTGGGAGACGCTGGTCTTCCTCCTGCTCATGAAGGCGTGGGGCTGGTGGGAAGGGCCCGCCGAGGGCGCCATGGTGGCGTACCTGTTCATGTGGGGCCTGTTCACCTTCGTCATGTGGATCGCCACACTCAAGCACGGGCGGGCGCTCCAGGTCGTCTTCTTCACCCTGTTCATCCTGTTCTGGCTGCTGGCGCTCGGTGATTACACCGGCTCCGCGGCGATCAAGCACTTCGCCGGCTGGGAGGGGATCTTCTGCGGCTTCTCGGCGATCTATCTGGCCTTGGCACAGGTCCTCAACGAGACCTACGGCAGGACCGTCCTGCCCGTTGGTTGAGAACGGAAGATCAACCTGGCCACCGCGGGGGCCGTCCGCCAGCTCATGTCCGACGAGCGACCCCCGACGGCGACCGGAGGAAGGAGCGTCACGATGATGCGTACGTTCAAGCGATCGGCGATCGCCACCGTCGCGTTGGGCCTCCTGGTGGCCATGACCGTTCCGGTGCACGCCCAGCAGGCCACGCGGCCGGACGTCCAGGAGCTGCTCCAGAAGATTCAGCAGCTCCAGCAGCAGCTTCAGGCCCAGCAGGAGCAGAACCGGATGTTGCAGCAGCAGCTCCAGAACCTGCAGGGGACGGTCTCGGCCCTGGCCGAGACCCAGAAGCAGCAGCGTCAGCAGCTCGAGAAGCTGCCAGAGGAGGTGGCCAAGGCCGCTCCGATCAAGCCGGGCGGCAAGGAGAGGATCACCTTCAAGGGGTTTCTGAGCACATCGTTCTTCATGCAGGACGCCAACTTCGCGTTCGGGAACGGCCAGAGCGCCGAGTTCCCGGTGCAGGAGTTCGACAACGACAACGACTGGTTCACGGGCGGTGACGTCCGGAACACGCGCCTCACCGTCGCCTTCACGGGAACCAAGCTGTCGACGTGGGACGTGGGCGCCCTGGCCGAGGCCGACTTCTTCGGCGGGTACAACGGCGCCGGTCCGTTCAGTCAGCAGCAGCCGCACCTCAGGCTCCGGCTCGGATACATCGAGCTGAAGCACGGGGGGACGAAGATCCGCGTGGGCCAGGACTGGTCTCCGCTGTTCGGCGAGTGGCCGATCTCGACCTCCCACATCGCCTTCCCCCTCGGGTACGGCTCTGCTGGCTACGTCGGCTGGCGGTTCCCGGGGTTCTACATCTGGCAGGATCTCGGTGGCTCCGGTGACACGAAGTTCCAGTTCCAGGGCGGAATCTTCGAGGGCAGCTGGAACGGCCCCGGCCCGCCGACGGCGTGGCTCAGCGCGGGCAACGTCGGGTTCCGGCCCCAGGTCGAGGCCCGGCTCAACATGATCGGCACGGGGTGGAAGCTGTATGTCGCCGGGCACTGGGACGACAAGGACCTCAAGGGGGTCAACGAGGTCGATCCGGATCCCGCCATCGACGACAGCATCACCGGCACCGCGCTCGAGATCGGCGGAAAGTTCACCGCGGGCAACTGGCTGATCCATGGCAACGTCTACTGGGGTCAGGGGATCGGACAGCAGTTCGGGGCGATCACCCAGTTCGGTGACATCGAGTCCATGGGCGGCTGGGTCCAGATCGGCTACAACTTCGACAAACACTGGAGCCTGTACGGGTTCTACGGCTTCGACGATCCGGACAACGACGACGTCCTGACCTGGATCGGCGAGAACGGCCGGATGCAGAACTCCATGTACAACCTCCACCTTCGCTACGCCATCGGCCAGTACTGGTTCGGCCTCGAGTGGATGCACGACACCCTCAAGGTCGGCCCGGACGAGACCGAGGTGGAGGGCAACCAGATCGCCCTGAGCTGGCTCTACAAGTTCTGAGCCGGGAAAGGAGAGAGCAACCATGGCTGACGAGAAGACAACGGGAACCGAGGTCTCCGAGGCGCAGATCGCGGTCCACTGGAAGGAGGAGGAGTACTACGAGCCTCCCGTCTCCTTCATCGCCCAGGCCAACATGACCGACGAGGACGTCCTGGAACGGTTCGGGGAGCAGAACTTCCCCAACTGCTTCAAGGAGTACGCGGACATGCTGGACTGGTACGAGTACTGGCACACCCTGCTCGATGAGTCCAACCCGCCGTTCTGGAAGTGGTTCGTCGGGGGCAAGCTCAACGCCTGTTACAACTGTGTGGACCGCCACCTGCCGAAGTACAAGAACAAGGCAGCGCTCCACTTCGTCCCCGAACCCGAGGGCGAGCCGATCCTCCACATGACCTACCAGGAGTTGTACCGTCGGGTCAACGAGTTCGCGGCGCTGCTCAAGGACTTCTGCGGGCTCAAGCGCGGCGACACCGTGACGCTGCACATGCCGATGATCCTGGAGCTGCCCATCGTCATGCTGGCTTGCGCCCGGATCGGCGTGATCCACTCGCAGGTGTTCTCCGGCTTCTCCGGCAAGGCGTGCGCCGACCGGATCGTCGATGCGAAGAGCAAGGTCCTGATCACCGCCGACGCCTATTACCGCGGCGGCAACCTGATCGACCACAAGGAGAAAGCCGACATCGCCGTGGCCGAGGCCGAGAAGGACGGCCAGCACGTGGAGAAGGTCCTGATCTGGCAGCGGTACCCGGGCAAGTACTCGGCCAAGACGCCGCTGGTGGAGGGGCGCGACTTCATCGTCAACGACATCCTTCCCAGGTACTACCACCAGATCGTCGAGCCCGAGCGGATGAACGCCGAGGACACGCTGTTCCTCATGTACACCTCCGGCACCACGGGCAAGCCCAAGGGCGCCCAGCACTCCACCGGCGGGTACATGGCGTACGTCACGGGCACCTCCAAGTGGATCCAGGACATCCACCCCGAGGACGTCTACTGGTGCATGGCCGACATCGGCTGGATCACCGGCCACTCGTACATCGTCTACGGTCCGCTGGCGCTGGCCGCCTCGTCGGTGATCTTCGAGGGCGTGCCGACGCACCCCGATGCGGGGCGGCCCTGGCGCGTGGCCGAGGAGCTCGATGTCAACATCTTCCACACCTCGCCCACGGCGATCCGCGCCCTGCGCCGGGTCGGCCCCGACGAGCCCGCCAAGTACAACTACAGCTTCAAGCACATGACCACGGTGGGCGAGCCGATCGAGCCCGAGGTCTGGCGGTGGTACTACAACGTCGTCGGCAAGAAGAAGGCCGTCATCGTGGACACCTGGTGGCAGACGGAGACCGGCGGGTTCCTCTGCTCGACCATCCCGGCGCTCCACAAGATGAAGCCCGGCTCTGCAGGCCCCGGGGTCCCCGGCATCTACCCGGAGATCCTCGACGACAACGGCGACCCGCTGCCGCGGGGCTCCAACAAGGCGGGCAACATCGTCATCCGCAACCCGTGGCCGGGCCGGATGCTGACGATCTGGGGTGACGACGAGCGGTTCCTCAACCAGTACTACGCCCGCTACAACAAGGACAGAAACTCCAAGGACTGGCACGACTGGCCGTACTTCGCCGGCGACGGCGCCGTGGAGGCTCCGGACGGCTACTTCCGGATCCTCGGACGGATCGACGACGTCATCAACGTGGCCGGCCACCGGCTGGGCACCAAGGAGCTCGAGTCCGCCTCCCTCCTCGTGCCCGAGGTCGCCGAGGCCGCCGTGGTCCCGGTGCCCGATCCGATCAAGGGCCACCGGCCGCACGTCTTCGTCTCGCTCAAGCCCGGCATCCAGCCGGATCCCGCGATCCAGCAGAAGGTCAGCGACACGCTGGCCAAGGAGATCGGGCCCATCGCCAAACCGGGCAAGGTCTGGATCGTTCCCGACATGCCCAAGACCCGTTCCGGCAAGATCATGCGCCGGGTGCTCGCGGCCATCGCCGCGGGCAAGGATCCCGGCGACGTCACCACGCTGGCCAACCCCCAGGTGGTGGACGAGATCAAGAAGCAGGCCTGACGCGGCCTCGCTGGAGCTTTCGCCGGCCCCCCCGGGGGCCGGCTCTTCTTTCGCTCCCGGCCGCCGGAGCCAGAGCGGAACCGGGACCTTCCCCCGGAGTCCATGGGCCCCACCACGGTGAGGCGGTAGACTCGTCGGGTGGAGCGATCCTCCGGTGGGCTGGTCCGAGGGGTGGCGGTGGCCGCGCTGGTCGCGGCGTCGGCGTGGGTGCTGCCGCGCTGGCACGCCGTCCTTCCGGCGGACGCGGCGGCCCGGGTCGTGCTCGGCGCCCTCTGGATCGCGGTCTGGCTCCTGGCAGCGCTCGGGGCGGGCCGGCCGGTGCTCCGGTGGGCGGGGCTTTCCGGAGACATCGGATTGGGCGGCACGCTGGGCACGGGGACGGCAGTCCTCGCGTTCGTAGCGACGGTGCTCGCCGCCACGGGGCTCCTCCGGCCGGTGGTCCTGCTCGCCCTCCTCGGCGCGTTCGCCGTCTCCGGTGTCCTCGGCCTGCTCCGCGGCGGCACACCGGCCTTACCGTGGACCGGCGGTCCGTCCTGGCCGTGGGTCCTTCTCACCGCTCCTGCCCTGCTGCAGCTCCTCGGGATCACCGCGCCGCCGGTGTTCTACGACACCCTCGGCTACCACCTGGCGTTCCCGCAGCGCTGGCTGATCGCGGGGGGCTGGATCGAGTTTCCCCGGGACGCGTACAGCTACTACCCGTCGGCGGTGGACATCCTGGGAACGTTCGGCCTGGCGGGCGTCGGGGGGTGGGGTGCACGGGCCATCGGCCTGGCCTTCTCCTGGATCGCGGCG
>JAMOVQ010000009.1 GCA_027067575.1 Thermoanaerobaculia bacterium
CATCGCAACCTCCTTGTTGTAGAATCGGGACGCCGGGTGCTTCCGAGCCTCTATGAGCCATCTTGGCAAAGGCCTTATCAGCCAGCACCCATGGCTTGCGAGAGTGGGCGGCATACCCTGCCAAGCCATATCGGCGGGACACTGACAGCCATACCCGCTCTCGCCCCTTTTCTGTCATAGGCCTTCCCTTTCTTGTGTGGGGTGTATCCTTGGGGGGAGGGAGGGACGATCGGGATGCGACGGTTCAGGGTTCACGAAGGGTCCGTCGAAAGGTTCGTGGCCTCGGTTCGTGCGGTGCTGGCCGGCCGTTCGATCGGGCGGATCGTGTCGGTGGACCCGGAAGGGTCGACGCTCGTGGTCAGGTTCCGCAAGTTTGGGACGACGGAGCTGGTCTACGAGACCGAGCCCGAGGGCGACGGGTTCGTGGCCAACCTCGCGTCGGAGCGGGTTGCTCCGTTTCACGCGCCGTTCCGTTCGGAGTTCGAGCAGAAGCTGGAACAGGTTCTCGCGGACCTCGGGGCGACGCTCGAGGGCTGAACCGGCCTCGGTACCTCCAGTCAGGCGACGGGGCGCGACCCGGGCTTGACCACCGGCATCCCTTCCGCGCAGAGCGGGCACTCCTCCGGGCGCCAGGTCGGGAACACCACCTCGAGTAGCGCTCGGTAGGGGACCGGGGCGAACGGGTTGGGATCGCCCGACCGGTTGACCATCGAGGCGAGCCCGACGACCTCCGCGCCGGCGGTGCCGATCACGTCCACGACCTCGCGGGTGGACTTGCCCGTGGTCACCACGTCCTCGACGATGACCACCCGCTGGCCGGGTGCCAGGGCGAACCCCCGCCGGAGGGTCATGACGCCGTCCTGGCGCTCGGTGAACAGAAACGGCACCCCGAGCGCCCGGGCCGTCTCGTGGCCGACGATGACGCCCCCCAGCGCCGGCGACACGACGAGGTCCGGCGCGAGCCCGGCTGACCGGATCGCCGCGGCCAGCTCCTCGCCCACTCGGCCTGCACGAACCGGGTCGGCCAGGTAGATCGCGCACTGAAGGTAGTCTCCCGAGTGGAGGCCCGACGAGAGCCGGAAGTGGCCTTTCTGGTGCGCTCCCACGGCGGTCATCTCCTCGAGGGTCAATGCCATCTATTCCTCCCGCTTGAGGCCGTAGGCCTGGATCTTCTTGTACAGGTTCGAGCGTGGTGTGCCGATGGCCCGCGCCGTTGCGGCGACGTTCCACCCGTGTTTCGCCAGCTGGTGGCGGAGGAACATCTCCTCGGAACGGCGCTGGAACTCGGAGAGACTCGGAGCTTCCAGCAGATCGCCGGGAAGCGCTCCGTCTCCACCGGGTGCGGTGATCGGAAGGTCGACGGTGGCGATCTCGTCCTCGAGTTCCATGATCACGGCACGCTCTACCACGTTCCGGAGCTCCCGAACGTTCCCCGGCCAGGAGTGCTCTCGAAGCCGCCGCATCGCCTCCGCCGACCACCGCTTCGGGCGGCGGTTGTACTCCTCGCAGAACAGCGCCGTGAAGTACTCGACGAGGAGGGGGATGTCCTCCGGATGCTCGCGGAGCGGCGGCGTCCGGAGCAACAGCACGGCCAGACGGTAGTAGAGGTCCTCGCGGAACCGGCCGGCGGCGACCTCCGCGGCTAGGTCTTTGTTCGTGGCTGCGATGACGCGGACGTCCACCTGGAACGGCCGCCCCGCGCCAACGGGTTCCACTTCGCCGTCCTGGAGCACGCGCAGGACCTTGGCCTGGGTCTTGAGCGACATGTCGCCGACCTCGTCGAGGAAGATCGTCCCACCGTCCGCCTGGACGAACTTTCCGACCTGCCGCCGGTGTGCCCCGGTGAACGATCCTTTCTCATGTCCGAACAGCTCCGACTCGATCAGCTCCTCGGGGATCGCCGCGCAGTTGACCCGGACGAACGGCGCCCGTGCGCGGCCCGACAGCCGGTGGAGCCGCCTGGCCACGAGCTCCTTTCCGGTTCCGGACTCACCGTGGATCAGCACTGTCGCGGTGGAGGGAGCGATCCGGGCGATCTCGTCCCGAAGCCGCTTCATTACAGGGCTTTCACCCAGTAGCGGCGGGGGTTCCGTCTCCTCGTCCTCGCGCCGGGCGAGCCGTCCCTGGGCCACGGCGCCCCGGACGGCGAGGAGCAGCTGCGACCGGTCGGGTGGCTTGGTCAGGAACGCCGCCGCCCCCGCCTCGAGACACTGCTGCGCCGTGAACTCGTCTCCATGACCGGTCAGGACCACCACAGGGATGGGAAGCTCCCGCTTCCTGAGGTTGTCCATCAGACCGAGCCCGTCCATGCCGGGCATCTTGAGATCGAGGAGTACGGCATCCGGCGGCCGGAGATCGAGGGCGTCCAGCGCCTGAAACGCGTTCTCCGCGCACTCAACCTGGTACCCGGCGCCTTGGAGGATCCGTTCGAGGATCTTCCGGATGCCGGGCTCGTCGTCCACGATCAGGACTCGCCCTTCCACGGCGCCATGGTAGCAGCGTCACCGATCTCCCGAGGTTTGATCGCGACTCAAGATCAGTTATAATTGCCGCGCAGTACGATGGGAGGGACGATGACCCTGGAAGACGCCGGGTTGAGGGAGCGGGTGGTGGTCGAGGAGATCACCGGAGGCCGGGGCGTCCGGATGCACCTCAATACCCTGGGGATTCATGTCGGAGACACGATTCGCGTCGTGGAACGGGCGCCGTTCCGGGGTCCGGTGCTGGTGGAGATCAACGGTTCGAGAGTGGCGCTGGGGCGTGGTATCGCCCGGAAGGTGAGGGTGGTTCCCGATGCGTCTTGTTCTGGCCGGCCAGCCGAATAGCGGCAAGAGCACGATCTTCAACGCCGTGGCAGGGTACCGGTCGGCCACGGCGAACTTTCCGGGCTCATCCGTCGCCTACACCATCAGCAGGACAATGATCCTCGGTCGCGAGGTTCAGATCGTAGACCTGCCGGGCATCTACTCGTTGACCACCACGGACGCGGCGGAAAACCAGGCGCTTTCGTACCTCCTGGACGAGGAACCCGAGGTCATCGTCAACGTCGTGGACGCCACGCGGCTGGGTCGTTCCCTCGAGCTGACACTCCAGCTTCTGGAGCTCGGCCGCCCTGTGGTCGTGGCGCTCAACATGATGGACGAGGCGCTCCGGAAGGGGATCGAGATCGATCCGGAGATCCTTGCCGCGGAGCTTGGCGTTCCAGTGGTTCCTACCGTGGCGCGCCGGGGACAGGGGCTGAAACGGCTGTTCCGAGAGGCGCTCCGCGCGGCGATGACTGAAAGCGTGCCGGCTCCGAAGCGGCTCGACCGGGAGATCGAGAGGGCGGTGGAGCGGATCGTGGAACTCTTGCCGCCCGAGCCCGCGGTCTACCCCGTGCCACGGCGGTTCCTGGCGCTCAAGGTGCTGGAACGGGACCCCGGCATCACCCACGCCATCGAACGGGTCTCTCCGGGGTTTGTCGAGCGCGTCCGGCCGATCCTCGAAGCGCTCGAGGAGGCCCACGGGTGGAACGTGCCGGAGGTGCTCTCAGGGCACCGGCACGCCGTCGCCCACTCCATCGAGGACCGGGCCAGCACCATGCACCATGCTCGCTTGGGTTGGCGGGAACGCGTGGACCGCCTGCTCCTCCATCCGCTCACGGGCGGGCCGGTCATGCTGGCGATCCTCGGGGTGTTCTTCTACACCGTCTTCGGCGCGGGCAAGTTCGTGGAAGAGCCCCTCGTGGCGTTCTTCGACCAGCTGAGCGTGGCGATCCTCGGGGCGTTCCCGCCTGGGAGCTTCATCGGGACGGTGCTCAACGGCTTGGTGCTCGGCGTCTCCGGCGGGATCGCCATCGTGCTCCCGTACCTGCTGCCGTTCCTCCTGGGGCTTGCGATCCTCGAGGACACGGGTTACCTGCCGCGAATGGCGTACATCTTGGACAACCTGATGCACCGGATCGGCCTTCACGGCAAGTCGGTGCTGCCCATGGTCCTCGGCTACGGCTGCACCGTGCCGGCGATCATGGCCACGCGGATCCTGGAATCAGCCCGGGACCGGCGGCTGACGTCGGCGCTGACGGTGTTCGTACCGTGCTCCGCCCGCAGCACGATCATCTATGGCCTCGTGGCGGCGTACATGGGCCCGTGGTGGGCGCTGGGCATCTACTTCCTGAACATCGGGGTGATCGTCGTCCTGGGAACGCTGCTCTCCCGGCGCATGGAGGGACGCTCCCCAGGGTTGATCCTGGAGATCCCCGACCTCCGGTTGCCGTCGATGAAGACGATGGCAGCCAAGACATGGCTCAACCTCAAGGAGTTCATCGTCATCGCCTGGCCGCTGCTGATCGCCTCATCCGTCGTGCTCGGGATTCTGGAGTGGGCCCACGCGGACCACACAATCAACGCGGTCCTCTCGCCGTTCACCGTGTTCGTACTGGGGCTTCCTGCGGCGGTGGGGGTGACGCTGGTCTTCGGCGTTCTCCGAAAGGAGTTGAGCCTCGTCATGCTCGTCCAGGCGATGGGGACCACGGCACTGGCCACCGTCATGACGGCGGTCCAGATGATGACGTTCACGCTGTTCGTGCTGTTCTACGTGCCCTGCGTCGCCACCGTTGCCGCGCTGGCCCGGGAGCTCGGGTGGCGCGACACCGCGTGGATCACGGGGCTGACCGTGGTTGTCGCCACGGTGGTCGCCGTAGTCGGGCGCCTTGCCCTCACTCTCGCCGGGATCGGCTGAGCACCTTCCGGTTCCGGCGGCGGAGCGATCCCGCGTATCCGTACCGACTCGGCTTCTCGCAGAGTGACACCCTCCTCCATCGGGCCCGGCCCTCATCGGAGAGATGAACAGTGTCCTTTCTCTATCAACAAGTAAACAGTGCCCTTTCTCGTTTCGGGGCCGTGGGCCGCTCTCAGGTGGTGTAGGGGGTCGGGTCGGAGACGCCGGCCTCCTCGAACCCCTTCCGGCGGAGGGTGCAGGAGTCGCACCGGCCGCAGGCGCGGCCGTCCGGGGTCGGGTCGTAGCAGGACCAGGTCAGGGAGAGATCGACGCCGAGGTCGGTGGCCAGCCGGACGATCTCCGCCTTGGACAGGTGGAGCAGCGGCGCCCGGACCCGGAACGCGGCGCCCCCGTCGGCCCCGGCCCGGGTGGCCAGGCGGGCGAGCGTTTCGAATGCGCGGAGAAACTCGGGGCGGCAGTCGGGGTAGCCGGAGTAGTCCACGGCGTTGGCGCCGATGAACAGCTCCCGGGCGCCGAGCACCTCGGCGAGCCCGAGGAGCAGCCCCAGCAGGATCGTGTTGCGGGCGGGGACGTAGGTCGGCGGGACGGGGCCCTCGCCGGGCCGGGCGTCTTTCGGGACGGGGATGTCGTCGGTCAGCGCGGAACCGCCGATGGCCCGGAGGTCCATGGCGACGCGCCGGTGGGACGCGGCGCCGAGGGCCGCGGCCACGCGGTCCGCCGCCTCGAGCTCGATCCGGTGGCGCTGGCCGTAGTCCACCGTCAGCGTGTGGCACTCATACCCCTGGCTCCGGGCGACGGCGAGCGTCGTGGTGGAGTCGAGCCCCCCGGAGAGCAGGACGACGGCGCGGCTCACCGCTCGGCCTCCCGGCGGGCCCGCTCCCAGAGCTGGGCGACGGTCTCGTCGTCCGGCGCCGGTTCGGCCGTGAACGCGAGCCGGAGGTCGCGGGCACGGGTCAGGAGCCGTGCCGTGGCCTCGTCGAGCCGGGTCCGGAACCCGGGGTCGCTGCCGGCCCGCTCCCGGAGGTGGTCGGCAACTTCCGGAAGCTCCTGCCAGGAGCGACAGATCGGGAGGCCGTGGTTCCCGGCCGCCAGCGCCGCCTCGGCCAGCTCGGGCAGCGACCCGATCCCGGAGAGTGCTCCCATGTCCAGATCGTCCGCGAGGACCGCGGGCCGGCCCGGCAACTCCGCGGCCCGCCCCACGGTCCCTGGATCGAGGGACGCGGGCAGGGTGGGGTCCGGGGCGTCCGGGAGGCGGACGTGGGCCATCATGACCATCCCGGCCGCCGCGGCCGTTGCCTCGAACGGCGCCTCGTGCCGGGGTCTTCCACCGCCGGGAAGCTCCGGCAGCGTCTCGTGGGTGTCCTCGGGGACGGGGCCCAGCCCGGGGAAGTGTTTGACGCACCCTCCGACGCCCCACGAGTGGAGCCCCTCGAGGAACACCTCCGCCAGCACGGCCACGCGGTCCGGGTCATCGGAGAGGCACCGCTGTTGACGGGCGAGGAGACCGCCCTCCACGGCGACGTCCACCACCGGCGCGAGGTCGAGCCCGACGCCGAGTGCCCGGCAGGCGGCCCCGGCGGCCTCGCCCAGGGCCTGCACGGCCCGGCGGCCCGCGACTCCGGCCGCGGCGGGGGAGGGGAGCCCGCCCCACAGCGCCTCGAACCGGTTGACCAGGCCGCCCTCGAGGTCCACGGCCACCAGCGGCTCCCAGGGGAGCTCGCGGATCGCCCGGACGAGGTTCCGGACCTGCTCCGTGTGGAGGACGTTGCGGGCGAACAGGATGACGCCGGCGGGCCGGACCGCATCGAGGAGGGTCCGGTCGTCCGCGGTCAGGATGGCGCCGGGAACGCCGACGATCAGGGGAAGCGTCTCAGGGTTCACGGTCGAGCCTCTCCTTGAGCCGCGCGACGAGGTTGAGGGCGTCGAGCGGTGTCATCTGGTCGATGGGGGCCCCGCGGAGCGCCTGGAGGATCTCCTCGTGGGGCGGGCGGAACAGCGGGAGCTGTTCGATCCGCTCGGCGCCGGGCACCGGCGAGCGCCGCGCGGCGGGGTCGCCCGTCACCGACAGCTCGTGGCGCTCGAGGTTGGCCAGGATCTCCTCCGAACGGCGGCAGACCGCCTCCGGGACGCCGGCGAGGCGGGCCACGTGGATCCCGTACGACCGGTCCGCGGGCCCGTCCACGACCCGGTGGAGGAACAGGATCTTTCCCCGCCACTCCTTGACCGCCATGGACCGGTTCCGGAGCCTGGGCAACAGTCCGGCGAGCTCGGTCAGCTCATGGTAGTGGGTGGCGAACAGCACCTTCGCCGCGTGCTCGGGGCGGTCGTGGAGGTACTCGACGATGGCCCACGCCAGGGAGAGCCCGTCGAAGGTCGCGGTGCCCCGGCCGACCTCGTCGAGGATGACGAGGGAGCCCGGCGTGGCGTGCCGCAGGATGTTGGCCGTCTCCGTCATCTCCACCATGAACGTGGACTCGCCCCGCGCCAGCATGTCCGCCGCGCCCACCCGGGTGAAGATCCGGTCGGTCAGGCCGATCATGGCCTCCGAGGCGGGCACCCAGGAGCCCGCGTGGGCCATCAGCGTGATCAGCGCCACCTGGCGGAGGTAGGTCGACTTCCCGCCCATGTTCGGGCCGGTCAATAGGACGATCTGGACCGTCTCGCCGTCGAGCTCGCAGTCGTTGGGGACGAACGGCGGTTCCTTCTGGATCTCCTCGAGCACGGGGTGCCGCCCCTCCCGGATCCGGAGCGTCCCGCCCGCCTCCATCCGGGGACGGACGTACCCGCGGGTCCGCGCCCGGTCGGCGAACCCGGCGAGCACGTCGAGCTCGGCCACCGCCGCCGCCGTGGCCGACAGGCGGGCGGCCAGAGCGCCCAGCTCGGCGACGAGGGCCGCGTACAGCTCCCGCTCCCGGGCGAGCGCGGTCTCCTCGGCCGCGAGGATCCGCGACTCCAGCTCCTTGAGCTCCGGCGTCACGTACCGTTCGGCGCTGGTCAGGGTCTGGCGGCGCTCGTAGTCCTCGGGCACCTTCGCCGTGTGGGCCTTCGAGACCTCGATGTAGTACCCGAAGACCTTGTTGTACCGGACCTTGAGCGAACCGATCCCCGTCCGCTCCCGCTCCCGGAGCTCGATGGCGGCCAGCGCCTCCCGCCCACCGCGAGAGAGCCGCCGCGCCTCGTCGAGCTCACCGTCCCACCCCTCCCGGATCACGCCGGTCCCCACCACCGCCGGCGGATCGTCGGCCAGGCGGTCGGCGAGGAGGGTGCGGGCCTCGTCCACGGGGTCGATCCTCCGGAGCAGCCGACGGAGGAGTGCGTCCCCGAACGGCTCCAGCGATTTCCTGAGCATGGGCAGGCGTCCCAGCCCCTCGCGCAGCGCCACGAGCTCGCGGGGCACCGCCTGGCCCAGCGCGACCCGGGCCGTGATCCGCTCGAGGTCGGGCAGTCCCGACAGCGTCTCCCGGATCGTCCCGAGAAGGTCGGGACGATCCACGAGTCCCTCCACGGCCACGTGCCGGGCGGTGATCGTCTCGAGCTCGGCGCTGGGGTGCAGAAGCCAGTCCCGCAGGAGCCGCGCTCCCATCCGTGTGCAGGTGTGGTCGAGAACGGCGGCCAGGGTGGTCCGCCGCGAGCCGTCGGCGCCCTCCAGGATCTCGAGGTTCCGCACGGTGGCGCGGTCGAGCACGAGTCCGTCGGCCGGGTGGCGCCGCCGGAACCCGCGGACGTGGCCGAGCCCGCCGCGCTGGGTCCTGTCCACGTACCCGACGAGGGCGCCCGCCAGGCCGACCAGCGGCTCTCCGCTCGCCAGGCCGAACCCGCGCAGGCTCCCGGCGGACAGCGCCCGGAGCAGGCGGCGTTCCCCCTCGGCGGGGGAGAACTCCTCCGCCGGGAGCGGCGTCACGGTGGGCAGGGGGCGCTCCCGGGGCCACAGCTCCCGCCAGCCGTCCCACCCCTCGGTGACCAGCAGCTCCCGGGGCGCGACGAGCGCCAGGCGTTCCGCCGCCGCCTCCCGGTCCGGGCAGTCCATCCCCTCGAACGCCCCCGTGGAGACCTCGATCCACGCCACCGACGGCGCGGCCAGGTCCCCGCCCACTGCGGCGAGGTAGCAGTGCGCCGAGCCGTCGAGCAGCTCGGCGTCGGCGACGGTCCCGGGCGTGTGCACCCGGACGATCGCCCGCCGGACGAGCCCCTTCGCCTTCCTCGGATCCTCGACCTGCTCCGCCACGGCGACCCGGAACCCTGCCTCCAGCAGCTTGCCGATGTAGGCGTCGAAGGCGTGGTGGGGGATCCCGCACATGGGCGCCTCTACCTCGTCGTTGTGCTTCCGGCGCGTCAGGACGATCCCGAGCACGGGGGCCGCCTTCTCGGCGTCCTCGAAGAACAGCTCGTAGAAGTCGCCCATCCGGTAGAGCAGCAACGCGTCCCCGGCCTCCTGCTTGAGGTCGAGGTACTGCCGGAGCATCGGCGTCATCTTCACCGGCGCATTATCCCATGGGCCGACGCCCCCCGGCCGGCGGGAGCGGAACCTCTCCGCTCGGGACGAGGTCCGCCACGGCGCGGTACGCCGCGGCCAGGGAAGGGGGGAGCACCTCTAGGTGCCGGCGGACCGTCTCGTCGTCACCCCGGGCCAGGGGACCGGTCAGCGCCTCCAGGCCAGGGTGCCCCAGGGCGGCACGGGACGAGGCGATCACGAGGGGCTCCAGGGCCTCGCCCGGGTCGGGGAGGCCCGCCGCGGCCGCCTCGCGGACCGCCGCGGCGACGAGGATGTGGGTCAGGTTCGCGGCCACGGAGGCGGCCGCGTGGTACCGCGGCTTGTCGGCTGGATCGATGATCCACTGGCGGCACTCGAGCAGCCGGGAGAGCCCGGCGGCGGCCTCCACGGCGGCGGGGTCGCCCTCCACGGCGGCCCGAACCCCCCGCCACGCGGCTCGGCGGAGTGTGAGCAGCGGGAAGGTTGCAAGGGGGTGCCACGAGCCGATGGCGGCTCCGGCGGCCCGGCACGCCGAGAGCAATCCGGAGGTGTGGAGCCCGCTGGTGTGCAGCACACACCGTCCGTCGAGGGGGCCGTGCCCGGCGAGCCGTTCCGAGACTGCGGAAATGGCGGCGTCAGGCACGGCGAGAACGATGAGCGGCGCAGCGAGTGCGTCTCCGGCCGATTCCCAGCCGGTGACGGGAACGTCCGACCCCGGGACGGTCCGGATCCCCGGCGTGCGGGAGAGCACCGCACGGACCGTTCCACCGGCGTCGCGGACCGCGGCGGCGAGCTGGAGGCCAAGACGGCCGGAGCCGACGACGAGGAGATTCATGCTCCGATGGTACAATGTCCACGCGTCGCGCAACGGGCGCGTGACGGGCGGGGTCACGACCGATGGATTTGAACACACGGGAGATTGCCGTACTGGAGGAGGCCGTCCGGCTCTACATCGAGACCGGCGAGCCGGTCTCGTCGCGCCGGATCGCGCGCCGCTCCCGTCTCGGGGTCTCGCCCGCGACGATCCGGAACATCATGGCCGACATGGAGGAGCGCGGGTACTTCGTCCAGCCTCACCCCTCCGCGGGACGGCTGCCGACGGACCGGAGTCTCCGCCTGTACGTGCGCCGGATCGCGCGTCGGAAAGGGCTCGACGAGACGACCCAGCGGAACCTCGAGGCACGGCTGCGGTCGGCGCACCCGGACCTCTGGGAAGATCTCGAATGGGTCGCGCGGCTGCTCGCGGAGTTCACGCGGGAGGCCGGCCTCGCCGTCAGGCCGCTCGGGGACGAACCGGTCGTCGAGGCCGTGTTCCTGGCCCCGCTGAGCGCGACCCGCGTCCTCGGGGTGGTGGTGACGGCGGGTGGCGCCGTGGTGCGGCGTGTGTTGACCGTTGACAGCCGCGTCGCCGCGGACGATCTTCGGAACGCGGCGGGCCGTCTGACCGCCTTGGCACAGGGACGGAGTGTCGGCGAGATCCGGCGGTTGCTGGAACCCACGAAGGATGAGGACGAAACGGTGACTCTCGATGACCTCAGCCGCGGGCTCGGCCTCCAGCTGTTCTCCACCGCCTCGGGTGAGAGCGAGCTGGTCATCGCGGGGACCGAGCGGCTGCTGGAGCGGCCCGAGTTCGAGGAGACCCCGGAGGCCAGGAGAGCGTTCGCCGCACTGTCCGACGGTGAGCGAATCACCGAGGTGCTCCGGGAACACCTGGACCCGAGCCGGCCGGCGGGTGTGATCATCGGCGACGAGACCGAGGTCACCGGCGAGGGACGGCTCGGGATCGTCGCCGCGCTCTTCTTCCGGGAGGGCCGGAAGGTCGGGGCGGTCGGGGTCGTGGGCCCGCGGCGGATGGACTATGAGAAGATCGTACCCGTCGTGGAGTTCATCGGCGAGTCGGTGACCCGGATGCTGGACGAGGAGGGTGTGAACGATGAATGATCGGCACAAGGGCAACGGCGCCGGTGATGAGACCGGCGAGTCGCTCGAATTCGAGCTCGTTACGGACGAGGAGAACGGGGAACGGGGCCTCGAGGCGGCGGGCGAGCCGTTCGAGACCGGCGAGACGACCGCTCAGGACGACGGAAGTACGGAACGCGAGGCCGAGCGGCTCCGGGAGGAGATCGAGCATCTCAGGGAGCTGTACCTGCGCAAGCTCGCCGAGTTCGACAACTTCCGCAAGCGCGTCGAGCGGGAGCGCGAGGACGTGCGGATCAACGCGGCGGCGGACGTCATCCGCGAGCTCGTGCCGGTGATGGACAACTTCGACCGGGCGCTGGCCCACGCCGACGCCAACCCGGAATCGCTGCGTCAGGGCGTGGACATGATCGCCCGGCAGCTGTGGGACGCCCTGACGCGGCAGGGGCTCGAGGTGGTCGATCCAGAGGGCAAGCCGTTCGACCCGGAGATCCACGAGGCCGTGCAGCGGGTCGAGGACGCGTCGCACGAGCCCGGCACCGTCGTCCATGTGCTGGGCAAGGGGTACATGTTCCGCGGCCGGCTGGTCCGGCCGGCCATGGTGGCGGTGGCCGTGGAGCCCCGTGACGTGGTTGCAGCCGACGGACAGGGCGGGGAAGACGGGAGCGGATCGTGAGCAAGATCATCGGTATCGACCTCGGCACGACGAACTCCTGCGTGGCGGTGGTCGATGTCACCAAGCCCGTGGTGATTCCCAACCGCGAGGGGGGGCGAACCACGCCATCCATGGTCGCGTTCACGGGGACGGGCGAACGGCTGGTGGGGCAGATCGCCAGGCGGCAGGCGCTGACCAACCCGGAGAACACGATCTACGCCGTCAAGCGACTGATCGGGCGAAAGTTCGAGTCCCCAGAGGTCCAGCGGGCCGTGCGGCTCGTGCCGTACCGGATCGTGGCGGCGGACAACGGCGACGCCTACGTGGAGGCACGGGGGAAGAAGTACAGTCCGCAGGAGATCTCGTCTCTCGTGCTTCGGGAGATCAAGGAGTTCGCCGAGGCGTTCCTCGGGGAGGAGGTCACCCAGGCGATCATCACCGTGCCCGCCTACTTCGACGACAGCCAGCGGCAGGCGACCAAGGACGCCGGGACCATCGCAGGGCTCGAGGTCCTGCGGATCATCAACGAGCCCACCGCCGCCGCCTTGGCGTACGGGATGGGCAAGGACATCCACGAGACCATCGCCGTCTACGATCTCGGCGGCGGGACGTTCGACATCTCGATCCTCGAGATCGGCGACGGCGTCTTCGAGGTCAAGTCGACGGCGGGGGACACCTTCCTCGGCGGCGAGGACTTCGACAACCGCATCATCGAGCACCTGGTCGGCAAGTTTCTCCAGGAGACCGGGATCGACCTGACCAGCGACCGGATGGCGATGCAGCGGGTCAAGGAGGCGGCCGAGGCCGCCAAGTGCGAGCTCTCCTCGGCCGATGTGGCGGAGATCTCCCTGCCGTTCATCTCAGCGGACCATACCGGCCCCAAGCACCTGCAGGTCCGGCTGACCCGCAGCGAACTGGAGGACCTGGTTCGCGACCTGGTGGAGAGCACCCTGGATCCGTGCCGGAACGCGCTGGAGGCCGCCGGGCTCGAGCCCGGGCAGATCGACCAGGTGATCCTCGTCGGCGGCCAGACGAGGATGCCACTCGTCATGGAGACGGTGGGACGGTTCTTCGGCCGGGAGGCCAGCCGTGAGATCAACCCGGACGAGGTCGTTGGTATCGGTGCTGCGATTCAGGGCGGTATCCTCCAGGGAGAGGTCAAGGACCTGATCCTCCTCGACGTCACACCGCTTTCCCTGGGCATCGAGACCCACGGCGGGCTGTTCACCAAGATCATCGATCGCAACTCGACGATCCCCACGCGGAAGTCGATGATCTTCACGACGGTCGCGGACAACCAGACCACCGTCGAGATCCACGTGCTCCAGGGCGAGCGCGGCCTGGCCAACGAAAACAAGTCGCTCGGGAAGTTCGATCTGGTCGGGATCCCGCCGGCGCCCCGGGGCGTGCCCCAGATCGAGGTGACGTTCGCCATCGACTCCAACGGGATCGTCGAGGTGTCGGCGCGGGACCTGGCCACCGGCAAGGAGCAGAGCATCGAGGTCAACCCTGCGGGCGGCCTCTCCAAGGCGGAGATCGACACGATCATCGCCGAGGCGGACAAGTACCGGCTGGAGGACCAGCGCCAGCGGGAGATCCGTCAGCTCCAGAACCGGCTGGAGGGTCTGCTGTACACCAACGAGCGCGTGGTCCGCGAGTTCGGTGGAAGCCTCAAGACGGAGGACCGGGATCACGTCCGTCAGACACTCAACCGTGCCCGGAAGGCGCTGACCTCCGAGGAGCGGTCCGTCCTCGAGGAGGCGATCCTCGCGGTGCAGGACGTCTCCCACATCCTGACCGAGGTGATCATGTTCAACCCCGCCGCGGCGTTCGGCATGAGTGGGATGGGCGGGAGCACGCCGGAGGGGTCCGGCGAAGAGGAGTCGTAGGGGCGATGGCCACCAGGACGCGCCGCGACTACTACGAGATCCTCGGGGTCTCCCGGACTGCAAACGCCGAGGAGATCAAGCGGGCGTACCGGCAGGCGGCGGTCCGGTTCCACCCGGACCGTAACCCGGACGACCCCGAGGCCGAGGAGCGGTTCAAGGAGGCGTCCGAGGCGTACGCGGTGCTCTCCGACCCCGAGAAGCGGGCGGCGTACGACCGGTTCGGCCACCAGGCCGTGGGGGACCACCCGTTTCAGGGTGTCGATCCGGCGAACTTCATGGACTTCGCGGACATCCTCGGCGACCTTTTCGGGTTCGGCGACCTGTTCGGAACGAGGGGACGGCGCAGCACCCGGAGTCGCAGCCGCGCACAGCGTGGCCGGGATCTCGCCTACACCCTGACGGTGACGCTGGAGGAGGCTGCCTCGGGGGTGGAACGGACGATCCGGGTCCCGCGCCGGGAGACGTGTGCGTCCTGCGGTGGCACGGGAGTTCCGCCGGGGTCCGTTCCCGAGGTCTGCCCGGTCTGTGGTGGGCGAGGTCAGGTCGGCTACCGGCGGGGTTTTCTGACCATCGCCCAGACCTGTCCCCAGTGCAACGGCCAGGGGCGGGTGGTCCGGACGCCGTGTTCGGACTGCGGAGGACGGGGGCTCGTGGAGCGGGAGGCGACCCTCAAGGTGACGGTCCCAGCGGGGGTCGACAACGGCGTCCGGCTCCGGTTCTCGGGTGAGGGGGAGGGCGGTCTCCGCGGAGGCCGGCCGGGCGACCTCTACGTCCAAGTCGCCGTGGAGGACCACGACCTGTTCGAGCGGGAGGGCAACGACCTCCACCTGGAGCTTCCGATCAGCGTCTTTCAGGCGATGCTCGGCACGACGGTCCGGGTTCCTTCGATCGGGGGCGGCCAACGGGAGGTCCGGATCCCGGCTGGCTCCCAGCCCGGGGACACGATCCGGATCCGTGGCGAGGGGATGCCTGAGCTCAAGAGCGGGCATCGGGGCGACCTCGTGGTTCACCTGAGGGTGGTCGTACCCGACCGGTTGACCCCGGAGCAACGGCGTCTCGTCGAGGAGACCGCGCGGGCCATCGGGGAGCACCACGAACGGCAGCGCGGCTCGTTCTTCGAGCGGCTCAGGCGGCGGCTCGGCAACGAGGGGTGAGCCGCCCGGCGCCGTACCCCGTTGTCGTTTGCACGCTCCCCGGGGAGCGGGAGGAGGCGCTCGCCGGGATCCTGGGGCAGTGGCCCGTCCTCGGCTGCCAGGTGGAGCCCGGTGAGGCCGGCCGGATCCGCGTGACCGTCTACCTTCCACCGGGCGAGGACGAGGCCGTCCCGGCGCTCGTCGCGGCGCTCGAGAGCCTCGGCGGCGAGGCGTCGGTCCCCGCGGGTCTGGAGCCCGGGGACTGGCTTGCGGCGTACCGGGAGCACGTCCGGCCGTTTTCCGTCGGGCGGACCTGGTGGATCGATCCGCACCCCGACGACCCCTCGCCGGCGCCGCCGGGCCGGGTCCGCCTCCTCCTCCAGCCCCGCTCGGCGTTCGGCTCGGGCTCCCACGAGACCACCCGGCTTATGCTGCTGGCGCTCGAAGACCGGGACCTCGCGGGTCTCGACGTGCTCGACGTGGGGACGGGATCCGGTGTGCTGGCCATCGCCGCCCTGAGACGGGGGGCGCGCTCCGTCGTGGCGTTCGACGTGGACCCCGAGGCGGTCGGCGTGGCCCGCCAGACGTTCGCGGTCCAGGAGCCTCCGGTGTCGTGCGGCCTCTTCGCCGGGACGATCCGGTGCGTGGCCCAGGAGCGGTTCGGCCTCGTGCTCGCGAATATCGTGTCGGGGATCCTCCTCCCGCTGCTCCCGGCGATCCGGGACGTCCTCGTCCCCGGGGGCGAGGCGGTGCTGTCGGGATTCCTTGCGGCGGAACGGGCGACGGCCGTCGGAGAGGTGCTCGCCGCGGGGCTCGGCGTCGCCCGGGAGCGGACGCTCGACGAGTGGCTCGCCCTGGAGGTCCGCCGTGTCTGAACCGTGGCTGCTCGTGGACCTGGTCCCCGCCGAGGACGGGGGCGAGGTCGCGCTCCCCACGGCCGAGGCGCGCCACGCCCTCTCGGTGCTTCGCCTCGGGCCGGGCGATCCCCTCGTCCTGGCGGACGGGCGCGGTGGGCTCGCCCGTGGCCGTGTCGCCTCGGCCGGCCGCGGAGCGCTCTCCGTCGCCGTCGAGCGGGTGGAGCGGGTCCCCCGCCCGGCACCCTCCGTCACCGTTGCGCTCGCCGTCCTCCACACGAAGGCGATGGACTGGGCCGTCCAGAAGTGCGTGGAGGTCGGCGCCGAACGGTTCGTTCCGGTGGTCGCCGCCCGCTCCCAGCTCGGGGCCGGGGCCGCGGCCGGCCGCCTCGGGCACTGGCGGCGGGTGGCCCTCCAGGCGATCAAGCAGTGCCGCAGGCCGTGGGCGATGGAGGTGGCCGAACCGGTCTCCCTGGACGCCCTGGCCTCCGGTCCGCCCGGGTTCCTCGCCGACGCGGCCGGAGCGCCCGTCCTCGCCGTCCCCCACTCCCTTCCGGCGACACTGCTCGTGGGACCCGAGGGGGGGCTGACCCCCACCGAAGCCGGCTTGCTCGACCGGGCCGGGTGGACCCCTGTGCGTCTCGGCCCCAACGTGCTCCGCGCCGAGACGGCCGCCGTGGTCGGCGCCGCCTGTCTCCTGGCCTCGACCGAAGTGACCGGAGCGGTCTGAGCCGGAACTGCCGGACACTTCGCGGGCGTTCCCGGCCGAGGGCCGTGGGAAACCAGCTCGACGAAGGTGAACCGGCGGCCGGCCCCCGCGCTTCGCGCGGGCTCAGCGCTCTGCCCGTGCGTCCCGGTGGGAGCGAGCTCCCCCCGGTTCGCCCGTGCGACGCGCTGGCGCCGCCTGCGGCGTCGCTGCCGGCCGTCTGGGCTTCGTTGGAGGGTGTTCGAGTCATCGACTTTGGATGAACGGGGCCGCGAGTCTCGCACCCCGGGACCGCCCCCG
>JAMOVQ010000010.1 GCA_027067575.1 Thermoanaerobaculia bacterium
CCGCCACTCGCCGTGACGAGGAGGGGCCGCGCGGATCGTGCCCCGGGGCCGTTCCCGCAAGGGCGCGAGGAGGAACTGACCTGGAGGTCGTGACGACGAAGCGACCGCGGCGGGGGCGGTCCCGGGGCACGATCCGCGCGGCCCCGTTCATCCAAAGTCGATGACCCGAACGCCCTCCAACGAAGCCCAGGCGGCCGGCAGCGACGCCGCAGGCGGCGCCAGCGGCACGGCCGGACGGCGCGGGGGAAGCTCGCTTCCACCGCGACGGCAGGCCGGGACGCGTCACCCGCGCGAAGCGCGGTGGCCGGCCGCCGGTTCGCCACACGTTCAAGCGGTTTCGCCGAGTCGGGGAGCGCGGCACACTGCTCGGGATTGCTTCGCCGTTCTCCTTGCGGAGTCCGGTTCGCAATGACAGGGGGATGGGGCTCCGGAGGGGGGGGGCCTTGCGGGCGGCGCGTGCTATCCTTCCGTCCCGATCGGGAGGGTGAGGCTTGGATCTCCAGACGTTGATTCTGTCGCTGGAACGGTACTGGGCGGAGCAGGGGTGCGTGCTCCAGCAGCCGTTCGACGTGGAGGTGGGCGCGGGGACGATGCACCCGGAGACGTTCCTGCGCGTGCTGGGGCCGGAGCCGTACCGGGTGGCGTACGTCCAGCCGTCGCGGCGGCCTGCGGACGCGCGGTACGGGGAGAACCCGTTCCGGCTGGGCAAGCACCTGCAGCTCCAGGTGATCCTCAAGCCGTCGCCGGACGACGTGCAGGAGCTGTACCTGCGGTCGCTCCACGCCATCGGGATCGACCCGGCGGTGCACGACATCCGGTTCGAGGAGGACAACTGGGAGTCGCCGACGCTGGGGGCGTGGGGCGTGGGGTGGCAGGTGCTGCTCGACGGGATGGAGATCACCCAGTTCACCTACTTCCAGCAGGCGGGCGGGATCGACCTGGCGCCGATCTCCGCGGAGCTGACGTACGGGCTCGAGCGGATCGCCATGTTCATCCAGCGCAAGGACTCGATCTACGACATCGAGTGGGGCGGCGGCGTCCGGTACGGCGAGGTCCGGCTCAAGGAGGAGTGGGAGGCCTCGGTGTACGGGTTCGAGGTGGCCGACGTGGCCATGCTCCAGCGCCAGCTCGAGGACTGGGAGCGTGAGGCGGTCCGCTGCCTGGAGCACGAGCCGCCGCTGGTGCTCCCGGCGCTGGAGGCCACCCTGAAGACCTCGCACCTGTTCAACCTGCTCGACGCCCGGGGCGCGATCTCGGTGACGGAGCGGGTGGGGATGATCGGCCGGATCCGGCGCAACGCCCTGCGGGTCGCCCGGGCGTACGTCGAGCAGCGGGAGGCCGAGGGGTACCCGCTGGGCAACCCGCTGGCGGACGAGGGGGGGGCGTGATGGAGCTGCTGCTCGAGGTGCTGACGGAGGAGATCCCGGCGGCCGCCCTCCCCGGCGTGCGCCGCCAGCTGGAGGAGGGGTTCCGGAAGGGGTTCGCGGCGGCGGCGCTGGAGCCGGAGAGCGTGCGCGCGCTGTCCACGGCGCGGCGGCTCGTGGTCCGCGTCGCCGGCGTGCCCGCCCGGCAGGAGGACCGGACCGAGGTACTGACGGGACCGCCGGCCCGGGTGGCGTTCGCCCCGGACGGCACGCCGACGAAGGCCGCCGAGGGGTTCGCCCGCAAGGCCGGGGTCCCGGTGGAGGCGCTGGAGCGCGTGGCCACGGAGAAGGGCGAGTACGTCGCCGCCACGGTCCACGTGGCGGGCCGGCCCACGCCGGAGATCTTCCGCGGGATCGTGGAGTCCGTGGTCCCGTCGCTCCGGTTCCCGAAGATGATGCGGTGGGGGCTGGGGCGGTACCTGTTCGGCCGGCCCGTCCACGGCGTGGTGGCGCTGGCCGACGGCGACGTGGTGCCGGTGGAGCTGTTCGGGATCGCGGCGGGCCGGTCCACGGTGGGGCACCGGGTGGAGTCGCCGGGCGAGGTGACGATCCCCCACGCCTCGGAGTACGAGGTGGTGATGGAGGCCGTGGGCGTCGAGGTGGACCCAGCGGCGCGCCGGACGGTGTTCGAGGAGCGGGCGGCGGAGCTCGCGGCGCAGGTGGGGTGCCGGGTGCACCCGGACCCGGCGCTGATCGCCGAGCACGTGGAGCTCGTGGAGTGCCCGGGGATCGTCCTGGGCGCCATCGAGGAGCGGTTCCTCGAGCTGCCGCCGGAGGTCGTGGTGACGACGCTCCGGCACCACCAGAAGTGCCTGATCCTCGAGCACGCCGACGGGTCGCTCGCGCCGCACTTCCTTGCGGTGATCGACCGGCGGCACGACCCCGAGGGGCTGATCCGCCAGGGGAACGAGTGGGTGATCCGGGCGCGGCTGGCCGATGCGGCGTTCTTCTTCGCCGAGGACCGCAAGCGCCCGCTGGCCGACCTGGTTCCCGAGCTGGAGCGTGTGGAGTTCCACCGGACGCTGGGGTCCATGGCGGAGAAGGCGGCCCGCGGCGCGGAGCTGGCCGTCGCGCTGGCGGAGGCCTCGGGCCTCGACCTCGACCCGGCGGAGCTCCGGCGGGTGGCGCCGCTGGTCAAGGCGGACCTCGTGACGAACATGGTGGGCGAGTTCCCCGAGCTGCAGGGGGTCATGGGCGGGCACTACCTCCGGCTCGAGGGCGAGCCCGAGGCCGTCTGGACGGCGGCGCGGGACCACTACCGCCCCGTGGGGTTCGAGGGGCCGGTGCCGGCCTCGGACCTCGGGCGGGCGCTGGCGGCAGGGGACCGGCTGGACACGCTGGCGGGGCTGTTCGCCGTGGGCGAGATCCCCACGGGGTCCAAGGACCCGTTCGGCCTGCGCCGGGCGGCCCAGGCGCTGGTGAAGATCGTGGTGGAGTCCGGGTGGACGGTGGACCTCGGGACGCTGGTCCGGCGGGCCGTGGAGGGGGTGGTCCCGAAGTCGGGTGGCGAGGTGGAGCCGACGGCCGGGGCGCTCGAGTCGTTCCTCGCCGACCGGGTCCGGCGGTACCTCGTGGACGTGACCGGGGTCTCGGGCGACACGGCGGACGCCGTGCTCGCGTCGGGGTGGACGGTGCTGCCCCTGGTGGTGGCCCGGGCGGAGGCGCTGGAGGCGGTCCGGGAGCGGCCCGAGTTCCGCAGCCTGGCGCTGGCGTTCAAGCGGGTCCGGAACATCACGGCGGACCAGCCGGACGGCGCCATCGACCCCGGCCTGTTCGACGACCCCGCCGAGCGCGACCTCCACGCGGCGTGGGAGGCGTTCCACGCCCGGCTCGCCGAGCTCGAGCCCGCCGGCCGGTACGGGGAGGCGTTCGATGCGATGGGCGGCATCGCCCAGGTGCTCGACCGGTTCTTCGTCGAGGTGCTGGTGATGGCCGATGATCCGGCGGTCCGGGCCAACCGGGTCGCCCTGCTCAAGGCGCTGGGGCGCGATTTCCTGAGACTGGCCGACCTGTCGAAGTTGCAGGTCGAGGGAGGCTGAGATGAGCGAAGCGAAGTTCGTCTACTCGTTCGGCGGCGGGTCCGCCGACGGCGACGCGTCGATGAAGGACCTGCTGGGCGGCAAGGGCGCCAACCTGGCCGAGATGGCCTCGCTCGGGCTGCCCGTCCCGGCGGGGTTCACCATCACCACCGAGGTGTGCACGTACTTCATGAAGCACGGCGGCCAGTACCCGCCGGGGCTCGAGGACGCCGTGGACGCGGCCATGCGGAAGGTCGAGGAGATCATGGGCTCCCGGTTCGGCGATCCCGAGAACCCGCTGCTCGTCTCGGTCCGCTCCGGCGCGCGGCAGTCCATGCCGGGGATGATGGAGACGGTGCTCAACGTGGGCCTGTGCTCGGCCACCATCCCCGGGATGATCGCCCGGACGAACAACCCCCGTTTCGTCTACGACGCCTACCGGCGGCTGATCATGATGTACGCCGACGTGGTGATGGAGAAGGCGGCGGGGATCGAGCCCGAGGAGGGGCAGGGGATCCGCCAGCAGCTCGACGCCATGCTCTCCGAGGTCAAGACGGCGAAGGGGTACGCCTCCGACGCCGACCTGACCGAGGAGGACCTGCGGTCGCTGGTGGAGCGGTTCAAGGAGCGTGTCCTCGAGGTGCTCGGGAAGCCGTTCCCGGACGACGCCGGGGACCAGCTCTGGGGCGCCATCGGCGCCGTGTTCGCCTCGTGGAACGGCAAACGCGCCGTGGCGTACCGGCGGATCGAGGGGATCCCCGACGAGTGGGGGACGGCGGTCAACGTCCAGGCGATGGTGTTCGGGAACATGGGCGAGAACTCGGCCACCGGCGTGGCGTTCACCCGGAACCCGGCCACCGGCGAGAACCGGTTCTACGGGGAGTGGCTCCCCAACGCCCAGGGCGAGGACGTGGTGGCGGGGATCCGCACCCCGAACCCGCTCAACGAGGAGACCAAGAACGACCAGAACCGCCACCTGCCGTCCCTCGAGGTGGCCATGCCCGAGGTGTACCGGCAGCTCGTGGAGATCCGGAACCTGCTGGAGCGGCACTACCGCGACATGCAGGACATCGAGTTCACCATCCAGGAGGGCCGCCTCTGGATGCTCCAGACCCGGACGGGCAAGCGGACGGGCACGGCGGCGCTCAACATGGCCATGGACATGCTGGCCGAGGGGCTGATCGACGAACCCACGGCGGTGCTCCGCGTCCGTCCCGATCAGCTCGACGAGCTGCTCCACCCCATCGTCGACCCGGAGGCCGAGAAGAAGGCCACCCCCATCGCCAAGGGGCTGCCCGCTGGGCCCGGCGGGGCGTCGGGGCGGATCGTCTTCACGGCGGACGACGCCGTGGCGTGGGCGGCCCGGGGCGAGCGGGTGATCCTCGTGCGCGAAGAGACCAACCCCGAGGACGTGGAGGGGATGCGCGCCGCGGCGGGGATCCTGACCGCCCGGGGCGGCATGACCTCCCACGCGGCGCTGGTGGCCCGGGGCTGGGGCAAGTGCTGCATCGTCGGCGCCGGGGCGCTCGAGGTGGACGCCGTGGCGAAGACCATGAAGGCCGGCGACCTCGTGCTCCGCGAGGGCGACGTGGTGACCCTCAACGGGACCCGCGGCCTGGTGTACGCCGGCGAGCTGCCCATGATCGACGCCACGGAGAACCCGCGGTTCCAGCAGTTCATGGCCATGGCCGACCGGTTCCGCGTCCTCGGCGTCCGCACCAACGCCGACACCCCGGAGGACGCCCGCACGGCGCGGGAGTTCGGCGCCGAGGGGATCGGCCTGTTCCGGACCGAGCACATGTTCTACGGGGCGGGCTCCGAGGAGCCGCTGTTCCTGCTCCGCAAGATGATCATGGCGGACGGGGAGGAGGCCCGCCGGGCCGCGCTGGAGGAGCTGTTCCCGTTCGTCAAGCGGGACATCAAGGCGACGCTGGAGGTCATGGCGCCGCTGCCCGTGACGATCCGCCTGCTCGACCCGCCGCTGCACGAGTTCGTGCCCCAGTCCACCGACGAGCGGGAGAAGCTGGCGGCGGCGCTGGGGATCACGCTCGAGGCGCTGGAGCGCCGCGCCGACGAGCTCCACGAGGCCAACCCGATGATGGGCCACCGGGGCGTCCGGCTGGGCGTCACCTTCCCCGAGATCTCGGAGATGCAGTTCCGAGCGATCCTGGAGGCCGCCGTGGAGCTGCGCCAGGCCGGGGTCGAGGTGCACCCCGAGATCATGGTCCCGGTGGTGGCGCTCGAGCCCGAGCTCGAGTTGCAGCGCGAGCTGCTGCGGAAGGTCCACGACGACGTGGCCGCCCGGTACGGGGTGGACGCGGTGGAGCACCTGTACGGCACCATGATCGAGATCCCGCGCGCCTGCCTGACGGCGGACGAGATCGCCTCCGTGGCCGAGTTCTTCTCCTTCGGGACCAACGACCTGACCCAGATGACGTTCGGGTTCTCCCGGGACGACATCGGCGGGTTCGTCCCGGACTACCTGGAGAAGGGGCTGCTGGCCGCCGATCCGTTCCAGGTGCTCGACCGCGACAGCGTCGGCCGGCTCGTGGAGATGGCCATCGGGAAGGGGCGCGGCGTCCGGCCGGGGTTGAAGGTCGGGATCTGCGGCGAGCACGGCGGGGAGCCGAGCTCCGTGGAGTTCTGCCACCTGGTGGGGATGGACTACGTCAGCTGCTCACCGTACCGGGTGCCCATCGCCCGGCTCGCGGCGGCCCACGCGGCGATCGACCACCCGCGGAACGAGGCGTGAGATGGCCCGGTTCGCCGTGATCGGGCTCGGCCGGTTCGGTTCCACCCTGGTGCGCTCCCTGTACCAGGCGGGCCACGAGGTCATCGCCATCGACATCGAGGCCGACCTGGTCCAGGCGCTCCGGGACGAGTGCACCCAGGCGGTGATCGCCGATGCGCGGGACAAGACGCAGCTTCGGGGCCTCGGGCTCAAGGACGTGGACTGGGCCGTGGTCTCGGTGGGCGAGCACCTGGAGGCGTCGACCCTGGCCTGCTTCTACCTCAAGGAGATGGGGGTCAAGGTCATGGCCCGGGCGGTCTCGGGCGACCACGGGAAGATCCTCGAGGTGCTCGGTGTGGACGAGGTGATCTACCCCGAACGGGACATGGCGCTCCGGCTGGCCGACCGGCTCAGCCACCCCAACCTGCTCGACTACGTGCCGCTGGGGCCCGAGTACTCGATCATGGAGGTGGCGGTCCCCGACTCGTTCATCGGGAAGAGCCTGCAGGAGCTCAAGATCCGCAACCGGTACCGGATCCAGATCGTCGCGATCCGCGACGCGCTGACCGACACGCTCAACGTGGTGCCCCAGGGCGAGGACGTGCTGAAGGACTCGGACGTGCTCGTGGTGCTGGGGACCCGGGACGACCTCGACCGGTTCCGCGAGGTGCGGTGATGGGCGGGGGCGGGCGGGGGCTGCTGTTCATCGTGTCGTCGCCGTCCGGCGGCGGCAAGACGACGCTGATCCGCCTGACCATGGAACGGCTCCGGGCCCGCGGCGGGCGGTGCCACTTCTCCGTCTCCCACACCACGCGGCCGCCCCGCCCGGGCGAGGTGGACGGCCGGGACTACCACTTCGTCTCCCGGGAGGAGTTCGAGCGGATGGTCCACGCCGGGGAGTTCCTCGAGTGGGCCGAGTACGCGGGCAACCTGTACGGCACCTCCCGCCGCGAGGTGGAGGGCCGGCTCGAGGCGGGGATCGACGTCTTCCTCGACATCGAGGTCCAGGGGGCGGCGCAGGTCAAGGGGAAGATCCCCGAGGCGGTCAAGGTGTTCGTCTACCCGCCGTCCTACGAGGAGCTCAAGCGGCGGCTCGAGCAGCGGCGCCAGGACCCGCCCGAGGCGATCCGGCGCAGGCTCCTGTGGGCCGAGCGCGAGCTCCAGGTCGTGGGCGATTTCGACTATGCTATCATCAACGACCGTCTGGACGAGGCGGTGGACGTGCTGTTCGGGATCTGTCTCGCCGAGCACCACCGCGTCGCGGTGATCACATCGACACTGGATGCG
Organism: Thermoanaerobaculia bacterium; assembly: GCA_027067575.1. GTDB lineage: Bacteria > Acidobacteriota > Thermoanaerobaculia > Thermoanaerobaculales > Sulfomarinibacteraceae > JAMOVQ01. The sequence continues at coordinate 7,461 of JAMOVQ010000010.1, forward strand.
ATCAGGGAGACGTTCCGCGTCTCCCTGGAGGAGGACCTGAAGCGATGATCGAGCTGCCGGAAGGCATCGACTCCGTGTTCCGCTACATCGTCATCACGGCGTTGCGGTCGGAACAGCTGATCCAGGGCGCGCGGCCCCGGATCGAGAGCCGGCACGTCAAGCCGACCCTGATCGCCAAGGACGAGGTGGACGCGGGCCTCGTGCAGTGGCGCGTCCTGACCCCCGAGGAGGTCGAGGAGCGGCGCCGCGCCGTGGCGGAGGAGCTCAGGGGCGAGATGGAGGCCGGGCCGGGAACGGTCCGGGACGTGCTGCCCACCGGGCCCGAGCCCGAGGAGGACTCCCGCGAGGACGAGCTCGCCCGGCTGCAGAAGTTGTTCGGGATGGCTCTCGCCGAGGAGGAGCGGAAGGCCGCTGCCGAGGCGGAGGCGGGGGCCGCGGCCGAGGCCGCCCCGGACCTCGACGCCATCTCCCTCGACGACGCCGCCTCCGAGGAGGAAGCCGCCGCGGACGACGGGGACCCGGACGAGGAGTAGCGGTCCGTGGGCGGCCGGGTCGTCCTCGGGGTCAGCGGGGGCATCGCCGCCTACAAGGCCGTCGAGATCCTCAGGGAGCTCCAGCGCGCCGGGTGCCCGGTGCGCGTGGTCATGACGCACCACGCGACGGAGTTCGTCCACCCGCGGACGTTCGCCGTGCTCTCGGGACACCCGGTGGAGGTCGGCCAGTTCGAGGGACCGGCCGGCCCCGGAGTGGACCACGTGGAGCGCTCCCGCTGGGCCGACCTGTTCCTCGTGGCGCCGGCCACGGCCGACGTGCTGGCGAAGATGGCCGCGGGGATCGCCGACGACGCCCTGACCACGTACCACCTGGCCCATCGCCGGGCGGTGGCCGTGGCGCCCGCCATGAACGAGTTCATGTGGCGGCACCCGGCGACCCGGGAGTCGCTTCGTCGGCTCGAGGCGCGGGGCGTCGCGGTGATCCCGCCGGACGGCGGACCGCTGGCGTGTGGCGACTCCGGCGAGGGACGGCTGGCCGCGGTGGCGCGGATCGTCGACTCCGCCCTCGGGCTGCTCCCCATGCGCGGGGCCCTGGCCGGGCTCCGGATCCTCGTCACCGCGGGCCCGACCCGGGAACCCGTGGACGCCGTCCGGGTGCTGACGAACCGCTCCTCCGGGCGGATGGGCGTGGCGCTGGCCGCGGCGGCGCGCCGCATGGGCGCCGAGGTCGTGCTGCTCCACGGCCCGATGGCCGTCCCGGTCCCGCCCGGCGTCGAGGCGGTGCGCTTCGAGACGGCCGCGGAGCTCGAGGGCCTGCTCGCGCAGCATGCGCCGGGCGCCGACGCCATCCTCCACGCGGCGGCGGTGGCGGACTTCAGGCCTGTCCGGGCCGCGGAGGGCAAGCTCGACCGCCGGGAGGGGGGAGCGGCCCTCGAGCTCGAGCCGGTCCCGGACCTGGCCGCGGGGATCGGGGTCCTCGAGGACCGGCCGTACCTCGTGGTGTTCGCCGCGGAGATCGGCGAGGACCGGGAGCGGGCCCGGGCGAAGATGGCCGCCAAGGGGGCCGACGCCGTGGTGCTCAACGACGTCGCGGCCCCCGGCACCGGGATGGAGGCCGCGGAGAACGCGGTGGTGGTCATGACCGCCCGGGGAGAAGAGACCGTCGTGCCCCGGGCGGCGAAGGAGACCGTGGCGCGGGAGATCCTGCTCGCGCTCTCCGGCGAGCTGCTGGCCCGGAGGGGGAAGGAGGACGGCGATGGGGCGTGAGCCCGTTTCGGCGAGGGACCTGTTGCGGTACGTGCGCGACCTCGGGTGGCGGGACGTGGAGGTCGCGCCGGCGGCTGGCAGAGGGGGTGGTCCTCCTGCGGCGGGGAGTGTTGCCTGCCCCGGCGGGCCGGCGGAGTGTCCGGACCTCGAATCGCTCCGCGCCTTCCTCGACGGCTGCACGCGGTGCGGCCTGGCCGAGGGCCGCAAGCACATCGTCTTCGGCGAAGGGGCTCCCGACGCCCGGTTGCTGTTCGTCGGGGAGGGGCCCGGCCGGAACGAGGACGAGACGGGCAGGCCGTTCGTCGGCCAGGCCGGCAAGCTGCTGGACGCCATGATCGAGGCGATGGGGATGCGCCGGGACGAGGTGTACATCGCCAACGTGGTCAAGTGCCGTCCGCCGCGGAACCGGGACCCCCGGGAGGACGAGGTGGCGGCGTGCGCCCCGTTCCTCGACCGGCAGATCGAGCTGATCCGGCCCGAGGTCATCGTCTGCCTGGGCAAACCCTCGGCCCACCGGCTGCTGGGCACCACCCGGCCGCTCAAGGCGCTGCGCGGCCGGTGGCACGAGTACCGCGGGATCCCCGTGCGGGTTACCTACCACCCTGCCTACCTCCTCCGGACCCCGAAGGACAAGCGGCTCGCCTGGGACGACCTCAAGGCGATCATGGCACGGCTCGGCTGAGGAGCGCCGGGGATGGAGCGTCCGGAGGGGCACACCGGGAAACGCCTGGCGGGCGGCGTGGCGCCGCGGGCGCTGACGGGCCCGTACCTGCTCGAGCTGGTGGCCGTCCCCTCGCTCCTGGTGCTCGTTGCGTTCCTGCTCCTGGGGCCGGTCGTCGTGCCCGCCTGGCGGCTCTTCCTGCACCTCGTCCGCCTCGTCCTGGTGGTCACGCTGCTCTCGGTCGGCATCGCGTGGGTCGCGGGGCGGCTCCGTCGCAGGGCCGGCCGCACGGTCGGCCCCAGGCGCCGGTTCCCGTGGCCGGACGTCGTCCGGATCGTCGTCGGGTTCTCCCTCGTGGAGACCGCCCACCTGCTGCTCAAGGTGTTCCTCCCGGTGTTCCGGAGGACGACGTTCGATCCGCTGCTCGGCGGACTCGACCGGGCGCTGCTCGGGGGGCGGTCGGCCGTCGAGCTGCTCGGCGGCCTGGCGGGCCATCCGGCGATCCTCCACGGGCTCGACCTGCTCTACAGCAGTCTCTACTTCGTGCTGCTCTGGGGCAGCGCCGTGGCGTTCCTCGCCGTGCTGGGGCGGCGGGAGCGGTTCGCGTTCCTCGGCAGCTTCGCGCTGTTCTGGCAGCTCGGACTGCTGCTCTACCTCGCGGTTCTCTCGTGGGGTCCGGTCTTCGTCCGGCCGGAGCCGTTCGAGCCGCTGCTGGACCACATGCCCGTGACGGTCGCGGTCCAGCGGCAGCTCGTCGCGGAGACCGCGGCGGTCGTCTCGGGCCGGTACGACCTGGCGATCCGGTTCTACGGGCTGGCCGCCTTCCCCAGTCTTCACGTCGGGGTCGTCGTGTTCTACGCCCTGTGGGCCTGGCGGACCTCGCGCCGCTGGGGCCTGCTCTACCTCGCCCTGCTCGGTCCGTTCGTGCTGGGAAGCCTCGTCACGGGGTACCACTACCTCGTGGACGCCCCGGGCGGGGCCGCCGTGGCGCTCGTCGCGTTCGGAGCCGGGGTGGCCGTTCTCGGACGGGGACGGAGGGGTGCGGACGGCTGATCCCGGCTACAATGGGCCCGGACCATGCAGCACCACGGACATCCGGGCGACGGGACGGCGGCGGGGGCGTCCGGCGGCGTGACGCGGGGGATCGGCCCCGGGAGCACGCTGGAACGGTACGTGATCCTCGAACGGATCGGCGCGGGGGGGATGGGCGTGGTGTTCGCCGCCTACGACCGGGAGCTGGGCCGGAAGGTCGCGCTCAAGGTGCTGCACGGCGGCGGGGAGAGCGGTTCCCGGGAGGACCTCCTTCGCGAGGCCCGGGCCATGGCCAGGCTGGCCCACCCCAACGTGGTGGCCGTGCACGACGTCGGCGAGCAGGACGGCCGGGCGTTCATCGCCATGGAGTTCGTGGAGGGCGTTGGCCTGGACCGGTGGCTCGCCGGTTCCCGGAGGGAGTGGCGGGAGATCGTCGCCGTGTTCCTCCAGGCCGGGCGCGGACTGGCGGCCGCCCACCGTGCGGGGCTCGTGCACCGCGACTTCAAGCCGGGGAACGTCCTGGTCGGTGACGACGGCCGGGTCCGGGTCGTGGACTTCGGCCTGGCCCGGTCCGCCGCCTTCGACGAGGAGGCCACGCGCGACCTCGGCGGCGCTGGAGAGGCGGCGGAGGCACCACCGGACACGCCGCCGCCGCTCGGGGGACCCAGCGGCGTGGCGGGCACGCCGCGGTACATGGCGCCGGAGCAGATCCTCGAGGGACGGTCCGATGCGCGGTCCGACCAGTTCTCCTTCTGCGTGGCGCTTTTCGAGGCGCTCTGGGGCGAGCACCCCCTCCCGGGGGAGGGGCTCGCGAGGACGATCGGCCACGCCTCGGGCGACGGCCTGCCGGTGCCGCCCTCGCGCACCATCCCCCTCCGGGTCAGGAAGGCGGTCGTCCGGGGGCTGGCCCCCTCTCCGGAGGACCGGTACCCCTCGATGGACGCGCTGCTGGCCGACCTGGGACACGATCCGGCCGTGGCGAGGCGGCGGTGGGCGTTCGCGGCGGCCGCCGCCGCACTGGCGGGACTGCTCGTCCTCGGCGCCTTGGAGTACAGGCGGGAGCGGGCCGCGCTGTGCAGCGGCGGGAGCGCGCGGCTCGAGGCCGTGTGGAACGCCGGCCGCGAGGCGCGGGTCGCCTCGGCGTTCGCCCGGACGGGGCTTCCCGGGGCGCCCGTTCTGGCCGAGCGGGTCGGCGACGCGCTGGACGGCGCGGGGGCGCACTGGGTCGACTGCTTCACCAGGGCCTGCACCGCGTCCCGTCTGCGGGGAGAGGTCTCCCCGGAGGTCCTCGACCGTCAGGTCGCCTGCCTCGAGCTGCGTCTGGCCGAGCTCGACGCCTTCGTCTCGTTGCTCGAGACGGCGGACGAGGCCCTGGCCGTGTCGGCCCTGGAGGGCGTGCGGGCGCTCCCGGACCCGGAGCCGTGCACGTCGGCGGCGGAGCAGCTCGAGGAGGATCCTCCGCCGCGCGACCCGCTGCGGCGTCGCGCCATCGAGGCCGTGCGCGCCGGACTGGCCCGGGCCGAGGCGCTTCACGCGGCGGGCCGGTACGAGGCGGCGGCCGACGCGGCCCGGAAGCTGCGGGCGGACGGCACCCTCGAGTACCAGCCCGTGCTGGCGGCGGTCCTGCTGCTCGAGGGGCAGGCCCGGCTGGCGTTGGGCGACGCCGACCGGGCCGAACCGCTCCTCAGGGACGCCCTCGTCGCGGCGGAACGGGGCGGGGCCGTCCGGATCGCCGCGGAGGCCGCGGAGAGCATGGCCGTGGGCATGGCCAGGGTGCGGTCCGACGTCCAGGGGGCCGCGTGGTGGGTGGACATGGCGTCGGCGCTCGCCTCGAGGCTGCCAAACGACGCGGGACTCGGGCGGGACATCGGGAGCACGCGGGTGCTGGTCCTGCAGCGGGGCGGGCGGTACGCCGAGGCACTGGAGCTCGAGCGGCGCCTGTACGCCGAGGTCCGGGAGGCCGGTTCCGCCGCGGCCGACCGGGCGACGGCCGACGAGCGGCTGGCCGACGCCCTGTTCGGCACGGGGGCGTACGCCGAGGCGATCGGCCACTACCGGGCGGCGATCCGGCTCCGCGAGCAGGACGTGGGACCGGGCCATCCGCTCGTGGCGAACCCGCTTGTCAGCCTGGGGGCCGCGCTTTCCAAGGTGGGCCGGCACGGGGAGGCGATCGAGGTGCTGGAACGGGCGCTCGCCATCGAGGAGTCGGCGTACGGGCCCCGGAACCCGTTGCTGGGGCCGGTTCTCAACAACATCGCCTACGTCCAGGAGGGGCAGGGCCGGTACGCCGACGCCCTGGAGACCTACGACCGGACGCTCGAGATCGTCCGGTCGGGGTGGGGGAGGGACCATCCCCAGGCTGGGCTGACCCAGATCAACCGAACGAGCGTGCTCCGGCGGCTCGGCCGCCTGCCGGATGCCCTCGCGGCGAGCCGGGAGGCCGTCCGGATCATGGAGACGGCCCTGGGCGGCGACCACCCGTACCTGGCGTACGCCCTGAACTCCGAGGGAGTGATCCTGGCCGACATGGGGCGTCCCGCGGAGGCCGTGGCCGCCTTCCGTCGCGCGCTCCGGATCCGGGAGTCGGCGGCGACAGACCCGCTGGAGACCGCCGAGACGCGGTTCTCCATGGCGAAGGCGCTGTGCGCCGCCGGGGAGCGGGTCCGCGGCCGGGCCGAGGCCCGCCGGGCGCTGAAGGTGTTCGAGGCGGACGGGTCGGACCGGGGCCGGGAGGACCGGGAGCTCTACCGGCGGTGGCGGGATGGGGGCGGTTGCGGGTGAGGCCGGTCCGGCCCGGCGAGGTTCACTGCCCCGCGGGGATCGTGACGAGAACGATGCGCTGAACCGGAACCCCGAGGGTCCGCCGGTCGTTCCCGATGCCCCGGTCCGCCGGCACGAAGGTCGACGAGAGGACCTCCACCCGATTGATGGTCCGGATGCCGGGAGGCAGCCGGAACAGGAACCGGCCAGGCTCCAGACGGACCGGTTCGAGCGCCGCCCCGTCCACCACGACCCGGACGCCCAGGGTCTCCGGTTCGCCCCAGTCCGGGTGGGCGCGGTCGAGCTCGAGGAGCAGGCCGTCCGCGCCCTCGGGCACGGTCCACCGGAGGCCGCCGAGGACGCCGTGTCCGTCGGTCCAGCCGTGGTCCCGGAAGAACCCGGAACGCTCCGGGACCAGGGCCGGCAGGATGGCGTGCTCGGGGGTGTCCAGGTCGAGCACGACCCGGTCGCCGTCCGCGAACAGCACCTTCCTCGACCGGGCGAGCTCGAGCACGATCTCCCGGTACCGTTCGTGGTACCGGAGCATCGCCCAGCGCATCCGTGAACGGGGGTACCGGTCCCGGATGTCCTTCTCCGTCAGATCGAGGAGCGAGCGAACCGACCGGACGCCCCCGTAGGCGACGTACCGGATGCCCTGGTCCCCGAGGTGCCGGGCGACGGCCTCCGCGCCGCCGTCGAGCGGCAGCCCCGGGGGCGGGCTCGAGAACCCGGGGAGCGACATGACCAGGACCCGGTTCCGTGCGAGATCGAGCAGGAACGGCCGGGCGAGGGTCTCCAGCACCGTCGCACCGGGCGGGAGCGCCTCCTGGAGCCGCCGGACGGCCTCCCGCGCCTTCCGGCCGGGCCACGGCCCGCCGCGGACCCCGTGCCAGGCGTCGATCAGCATCTGGTCGCCCATCCGCCACGTCCGGTCCGCGCCGTGGAGGAACAGGAGCCCCGCCACGGCGAGCCCGGCCGCCGCCGCGATCCGGAGCCGCTGCCGCCCTCGTTGCCGCGTCCCCTCGAACGAGGCCAGGAGCAGGCCCGCCGCCCCGGCCATCAGCAGGGGGAACACGTACCGGTTCAGGCTCCGGTTGAGGTTCGGGTCGCCCATGGCGACGGAGAGCAGCGCCGCCGCGACCACGGCGATACCGAGGGCGAGCACGGGCCGCCGCCGTCTGCGGTCCTCCACGACGGCGAGGAGGACGGCCACGGGCCAGAGGACGAAGGTGTGCTTCCACGCGGCCCGGACCACGTCGATGGTCCGGCGGGAGAAGTCGCCCGCGAGCGCCGGGAAGCCGCGGGCCGAGGCCTCCACGACGAACCCGTGCCCCAGCACCGGGTAGAGCGGCGTTCCCGAGGAACGGTACGCGGAGACCATCCACGGCGCGACGAGGAGGAGGATCAGTGCGCCGGCGCCCACGGTCTCGAGCAGCGCGCGGCGCCGGTCCCCGGGGGCCGCGAGACCGGCGATGGCGAGGACGGCGAAGAACGGCACCGCGAAGGCGATGAACGTGGACTTCACCGCACAGGCGGCGGCCGCCAGGAGGGCGGGGAGGACCCATCCGCGGCCCGGCCGCCCGGCCCCCTGCCGCGCCATCTCGAGAAGGAACCAGCCGAGCATCAGCGCTACGCCGGTCAGGAGCGCCGAGGTGTTGCCGCGCATCGGAAGGTGGGGCATCGCGAGGACCAGGAGCGCCGTGACGACGGCCAGCCGGGGATCGATCGACAGAAGGCGTCTGCCGCCGAGGGCCATCCCGGCGAGCAGGAGCAGGGCGATCCCCTCGTCCAGCAGGTGGATCTGCCGCACGGGCCTCGCCACGAGCACGAGGGTCTGGAGGAACGACTGGCCCCCCAGGCTCAGGACGCGCCGGGGCTCGAACGGGTCGGAGCCCATCGCCCCCGTCTGGAGCATCTTCTCCGGGAAGACGAGGTACGCCTGGAGGTCGTCGTGGGGGTCGAAGGCGGGCCGGCTGTTCACCGTGTCGATGGTCCCGTTGACGGCGGCCGAGTACTGGATCAGCCCGAGGAGGGCGACCAGCGCGAGGCCGGTGGCCGCGGCCGTCCCGGCCGGGGAGCGTCCGTCGCCGTTCCGGCGGCGGAACGGGCGGGCGTCCAGGACGAGGAACCCGGCGCCGGCCGCGAGCCCGGCCAGCACGGTCGCCGGCGAGATCGCCCCGAGCAGCTCCAGGACGCCCCCCGCGGCCACGGCGGCCGCGAGCCCCACCGTGCCTCGGAGGCCCCATCCCAGGGAGCGCCCGGGCCGGAACAGCCGCTCCAGGAACCGTCCCCAGCCCACCAGCGCGGCGAGCACCAGGAGCCCCCACACCCATCCCAGGGCGTACCCCGCCGCACCCCACTCCGGACCGTTCCGGATCGCCACCCCCGCGGCCAGCACACCGCCCGCGGCGACGGCCGGACCGAGTGCCCTTCGAACGACCGGATGGAAACGCCTCTCGCCCAACGCCGCCAGTGTACCAGCGCATGTCATCGAAAAAGGGACACTGTTGTTCTCCCTCTTTTCTTGTGTGTGCTCGTGTGTGCACCTGCGGCCGTGCGGACGGTTCGCTGGGAGGCGAACCGGCGGCCGGCCCCCGCGCTTCGCGCGGGCTGCGCGCCTCGCCCGTGCTCCCCGGTGGGAGCAAGCTCCCCCCGGTTCGCCCGTGCGACGCGCTGGCGCCGCCTGCGGCGTCGCTGCCGGCCGCCTGGACTTCGTTGGAGGGCTTCGGGTCATCGACTTTTGAATGAACGGGGCCGCGAGTCTCGCACCCCGGGACCGCCCCCGCCGCGGCCGCTTCGTCGTCACGACCGCCAGGTCAGTTCCTCCTCGCGCCCTTGCGGGAACGGCCCCGGGGCAC
>JAMOVQ010000011.1 GCA_027067575.1 Thermoanaerobaculia bacterium
CCTGTTCCATCTGCTGCTGGACGGCCGCTTTCTCTGGGGCAGCCGCTCCTCCGGGTTCATGCACCTCCAGCTCCGGGACGCCGACGGCACGCTGATCCGCGACCTGACCCCCGGCCCGTTCGAGGTGACGGCGCTCGTGGGCGTGGACGAGGCGTCCGGGGTCGCCTGGTACCAGGCGGCGCGGCCCACCCCGCTCGAGCGCCGGATCTACCGGGTCCGCCTGGCCGACGGGCGGACGGTGGAAGTCGGCCATGGCGGCGGTACCCGGTCGGCCACGCTCTCACCGGGCCACGGGTTCCTCCTCGTCCGGCGCTCCGCCGTCATGACGCCGCCCGTGGCCGAGACGTGCCGCACCGACGGCTCCGGCACCCGGACCGTTGCCGCCACCGACGCCGCGGCGGTGGAGGCGCTCGGGCTCGTCGAGCCCCGCTTCGTCACGGTGGAGGCGGACGACGGCACCCCGCTCCACGCCGAGGTCATGGCCCCGCCCGGTGCAAGGGACGGGGGACGTCACCCCGTGGTGGTGTCCGTCTACGGCGGGCCCCACGCCCAGGTCGTCCGCAACCGGTGGGGACGCTCGACCTTCCTGTTCCACCAGTGGCTCGTCCGCCAGGGGTTCGTGGTGTTCGCCCTGGACAACCGCGGCTCGGCCGCCCGGGGGCGCCGCTTCGAGGGCGCGGTGGACTGGCGGCTCGGCCAGCTCGAGCTGGCGGACCAGCTCGCCGGCGTCCGGTGGCTCGAGCGGCAACCGTACGTCGATCCGGACAGGATCGGGATCTGGGGGTGGTCGTACGGTGGCTACATGACCTGCTACGCCCTGACCCACGCGTCCGGCGCCTTCGCCGCGGGGGCCGCGGTGGCGCCGGTCACCGACTGGCGGCTGTACGACTCGATCTACACCGAGCGGTACATGGGGACACCCGCCGAGAACCCGGACGGCTACGCTGCGGGATCGGTCCTCCAGGCCGTCGACGCCCTCTCGGCGCCGCTGCTCGTCATCCACGGCACCGGTGACGACAACGTCCACTTCCAGAACACGGTGCAGCTCGCCGATCGGGCGTGGAAGGCCGGGAAGACGTTCGACCTGATGCTGTTCCCGAACCTCAGGCACGGAATCCGCGCGAAGGGCTCCCACCTCCGGGTGTTCCGGCGGATCGCGGACCACTTCATCCGGACCCTCCACCCCTCGGCCGGGGAGGACCGGTGACGGAGCCGGCGGCCCGGACGGTCCAGAAGGCGCCTCGTCCGGCCCTCGTGCGGAGGTTTCTGGTCCGCGTGGCCTGGCCGTTCTCCTGGGTCCTCGTTGGTCTCGCCACGGTCACGGCCGCCGTGATCCTCGTGCCCGCGCGGTTTGTGACCACACCGGACCGGCTGTTCTGGGTGCTCCGGGCTTGGTCGCGGCTCCTCCTGTGGCTGCTGGGCGCCGAGCTCGTCGTCACCGGCGAGGAGAACCTGCCGCTGGACGGCCCGGCGGTCATCGTGGCCAACCACTCGAGCCACCTGGACGGCCCCGCCCTCGGCGTGGCGCTCCCCCGGCCGATCTTCTTCGTCGCCAAGAAGGAGCTCGCCCGGATCCCCGTCTTCGGCCAGGCCCTGGTCGCCGTGGGCTCGATCATCGTGGACCGCGGCTCCGGCGAGAAGGCCCGCCGCCAGATGCGGCTCGCGCTCGAGCGGATCCGGAACGGCCTCTGGGTGCTCGTCTTCGCCGAGGGGACCCGCTCCGCCGACGGCCGCCTCGCCCGGTTCAAGAAGGGCGGCTTCCACCTGGCGGTGGACGCCGGCGTGCCCGTGGTCCCCGTCGCCATCCGCGGCGCCCGGGAAATACTGCCCCGCGGCACTGCCCGCCCGCGCCGCCCGGGCCAGATCGAGATTGCGGTCGGCGAACCGATCCCCGTGGACGGTCTCGCCAGGGCCGACGTCCCCGCCCTCGCCCAACGCGCGCACGACGCCGTCGCCACCCTCCTCGGGGAGGGCTGACCGAGGCCCACGCTCTGGGACATCCCAGCGTCACGGCCCACGGCGCCGAGGGCCGGGGCCTGCCTCCGGTTCGCCGTAGCGGCAACCAACCGGATGGGCACGGGTCCGACCCAGACACGGGCAGGATCCGGGCCACCGCCACGGACGCGGCCCGTGGCACCGGCACCGACGGGACCCGGACACGGAAAGGTGCGACACGCTCCCCTGCCCCAACACCCCGGGGTCGAGCTAAGCGATGTCCCGGATGGCGTTTCAGAGAACCACCGACCTTCACGATCGGGACTGTCCCCAACCCGACCGCCCCCCTGGCCGAAACGAGGCCCCCCACCTGGTACCCCACGCACCAACCTCCCCAGGGACGAGCGAAGCGATGTTCCGGCTGGCGCCTCACAGAACCAGACCCTTCACGATCGGGACTGTCCCCGCAACCAGGCCGAAACCCCCGCCGAAGAGGATGGCGCTCCACCTGGTACCCCACTCATCCGCCCACCCAGGGACGAGCGAAGCGAGGTTCCGGCTGGCGCTTCAGAGAACCAGGCCCATCACGATCGGGACTGCCCTCTCAACGGAACCCTCCGCCATCCAGCGATCGAGTGCCCCACGAGGAACGGGCCGGCGTGGGGGCGGGGGCGGTCCGGCGACGGAGGCGAGGGCAAGCCTCGTGGAGGCGTGCCCGGGCGGCGAGCGCAGACGGCTTGGCCCGAGAGGGTGGATGGGTGGGGGAAGGGTAAGTCGTCGAGTACGCCGTCCGGGTGCGTCGCCACGGGGTGCAGCCCGAGCCGCAGGAGCCGGGGCGCACACGCCTCCACGGCCCCGGGGAGCGGAGCGACCCGGGGGAGCCGCAATAGCGGCGTCCGGCCTGCGACCGCCTCTCAACGAAGCGAGGAGGGGCCGCGCGGATCGTGCCCCGGGGCCGTTCCCGCAAGGGCGCGAGGAGAAACTGACCTGGCGGTCGTGACGACGAAGCGACCGCGGCGGGGGCGGTCCCGGGGTGCGAGACTCGCGGCCCCGTTCATCCAAAGTCGATGACTCGAACGCCCTCCAACGAAGCCCAGGCGGCCGGCAGCGACGCCGCAGGCGGCGCCAGCGCGTCGCACGGGCGGTCCGGGGGGAGCAAGCTCCCACCGGGACGCGCGGGCGAGGCGCGCAGCCCGCGCGAAGCGCGGGGGCCGGCCGCCGATTCGCTCCACAGCGGTGCGGTTCCGCCGGGTCGGAGAGCGCGCCACGCTGCCGGGGATTGCTTCGGGATCCTCCTCCGGAATCCTCCTCACAATGACAGGGATGGCGGAGGGTCGCACCGGCGGCCGGCGCCCGGCATGCGGCCGTCCCTTCCCCGAGGCCGTATACTGGTTGCGATGGGATCTGCGGGCTGGAACGGCACACGCGCGCTGGTGACGGGGGCCTCCTCTGGGATCGGCGCGGCCATCGCGAGAGAACTGGGAGCGGCGGGGGCGCGCGTGGTGCTGACGGGGCGCAACGAAGCCGCCCTCGCCAGGGTCGCGGCCTCCTCCGGCACGGGGGCGTCGTTCCTCGCGGGCGATCTGACCGACCCGGCGTTCCGCGAGCGGCTCACCGAAGCGGTCCGGGAACACCTCGGCGGCCTCGATCTCCTCGTGAACAACGCCGGGATCACCATGAACGCCCGGTTCGAGGAGCTCGAGTCCGAAGTGCTCCGCTGGATCATGGAGATCGACTTCTTCGCCCAGGTCGAGCTGACCCGGCTCGTGCTGCCGGAGCTGTTCGCCTCAAAGGGCCGGATCGTGGTCATGTCCTCGGTGACCGGTCTCGTGGGCACCCCGACGCGGACGGCCTACGCGGCGGCGAAACACGCCCTCCACGGCCTGTTCGGGGCACTCCGGATCGAGCTCCGTTCCCGCGGCGTCTCGGTCACCATCGCGTGCCCAGGCTACGTCGCCACGCCGATCCGCGAACGGGCGGTGCTCGGCGACGGCCGGGAGCAGGGCGTGGACCAGGCGGCGGGACGGACGATGCTCTCCGCCGAGGATGTCGCCCGGCGGACGCTCCGGGCCGCATGGCGACGCCGCCGGATGGTGCTCATGGGGATGGAGACCCGCCTCGCGCGCATCCTCTCCATCGCAGCGCCCGGCGTGCTCGACAACATCCTGGAGAAGGCGACACGGTGAACCCGGACGCCCGGAACCCGTACCTCCGGACGATGGCAGACGACGAACTGGGACCGTTCAGGCAACTGATCCACGAGGTCATAGAGGGTGAACGCCCCGAGGGCCGGGACTTCGACGCGTGCCGGGCCGTCTTCCTGTCCGAGCCCAGTTCCCAAGGCGGATTTCAGGCGCTGTGCATGCTCCTCGAGGGCTTGCTGGCCGACCCGGATCTTCCCATCGACGACACCCATACGGTGGTCCGGCTTCTCAAGGCCCTGGCCCACGGTACGGTCCAGCCGCAGGAGCTGGTCCCATGAGTCACCTTCTGCTCCTGCTGGTACTCCCGGCCGCTGCGTGGGCCGCGACCCGGATCGCCGGCCGATCCGTGCCCCCCCCGGCCGCGGTGGTGGTCAACGGCCTGCTTCCGGGAGCCGGCCTGGCCCTCCTTGGCGCACCGTTCGTTGAGGTTGTGGCCTCCGTGGTTCTCGGAGAGGTTGCACTGGCGCTCTGGATCGTCTCGGGCAGCGCGGTGCCGCCCCTCGTGGTGGGGATCGCCTCGGCGTACTGGGCCAGCCGCCGGGCCGAAGCGGCGATCCGCCGGGAACCGTCCGGCGCACACCACGCCACAACCCCGCCGCCGACGGCAGAACGTCCGTCCCTCCATCCGCCGGCTCCGGCCGCACCTCCGAGGGAGGCCGGGGAGGATCACGGCGCAGCGGGGTACTCGGTGACCGTCCGGTGCACGGAGTGCGGAGCCGACCTCGAGGTTCCCGTCCTCCATCACACCGCTCACTGCCCGTTCTGCGGGACGAACCATCTCGTCGTCGGGCACGACGAGGTGCTTCAGCTGACCGTCCCGGAGAAGGTCACCGGGCCGGAGGCGCTCCGGGAGGCGGTGCTCGACCACTACCGGTACCGCCGCTACGTCACGCTGTACGAGTCGAGGGTCGCGCCGATCCAGCGGAACGCCACCGCCATGACCCAGGACGGGAAGCTCGTCGCCTCGCCCGAGCTGGCCCTCGCCGCCGAGGCGGCCGAACGGCGCGTGGCCGCCGCAGCGGACCGGTACAGGGAACGGCTGGCCCGGACGCTGGAGGTGGAGCCGGTCCACCACTTTCTGGCCCCCTACTGGCATGGGATGGGCACCCTGTACCAGGCAGCGTTCGGCCGCGAGCCGAGAGGCCAGGAGAAGGCGCTGGCGTTCGGGCTCGCCTCGGTGGAGGCATCGGCACCGGCGTTCGAGGGGGTCGAGCTGCCGCGGATGGGACGTCTCTCCTACCTGAAAGCGCTCCTCCCGGCGGCCGTGCACCACGACCGGCCGACCCTTCCGGTGGAGAGGCCGCGGGAGGCGCTCCGGCAGGCGTTCGGTGACATCGAGCGCCGGAAGATCGTCAGGGAGCTCCAGATCATCGGTCACGGCAACCTGTTCACACCCGACGCCACGGCCCTCCTCTGGCGGCCGTGGTGGATCGTCCGGGCCACGGGCGAGGAGGTCAACGACACCCTGCTCGTGGACGGCGGCTCCGGACGGGTGGAGGGAACCGCTCCCACCATCCAGGACGAGGCGCTGGTCCCTCTCCCGCAGTCGGCCCTGGAGGGTGGTACGCTCCGGTTCCTCCCGATGGAATGCCCCGTGTGCGGACACGAGTTCGCGTTCCGGCCCGACGCCATCATCCACTTCTGCAGGAACTGCCACCGCGCCATCGGCGTCGATGGAACGGAGAAGCTCGAGATCCCGTACGACAGGGGCCGCATCGAGGGAACCGACGCCACGGAGATCCTGCCGTTCTGGTTGTTCCCCCTCAGGCTTCGCACCGAGGACGGTGCGGTCCTGACCGACCTGGCCCACCTGACGGACGGAATCGACGGCCGCCTCGACCAGATTGGCGACGACGCGCCCCGGAGGGATGAGTCGATCCTCGTCCCAGCCTTCCACGTCATCAATCCGCGCCTGATGGGAACGGCCTGGCGCCGCCTCTTCGAGCTGACCACCCGCCGCCCGTGGTTCACAGAGTCCGGCCGGTACCCGTTGACCGAGCGGCCCCATCCCCATCCCGTCACGCTTCCGGAAGCGAGAGCCCGCCGGATCGCCCCCTACTACCTCGCCAGCGCGTTCGGCCGGCGCGATCTCGCCCGGGCGAACATCCACCAGGTCTCGAGATGGCTGTTCCGCGCGCGGCTGGAGAGCCGAGGCCGCCTGATCTACCTCGCCCTCCCACGCCAGGTCATCGAACCGTTCCGGATGTACATCGGCCGGTTCCCTGTCGGCGCGCTGGGCGACGGCGCCTGATCACCGCCGCAAAGCGGCCGTCTGTCCGCACTCCCCCCTGGAGCAGCAGCAATCAGGACCGTTCAGCGTTCGCCTCGAGAACCTCACCGGCGATCCGGGCGGGGAGGCGTCCCGGCGTCAGTTCCCGGAGGAGCGAACGGGCCTCGCGGCGGGCCTCGAACACAACACCCGACCCGCCCTCGCCAAGGACGCGGATCAGCACGAAACGGTCAGCGAGAACCGCTCCCGCCGCGGGCATCGCCGCGGAGGACTGGCGATCCCCGCTCCACTCCCCCGACGCTGTCCAGGTCTTCGTCCGAGAATCCATGGTGACTTTGACCCTCTCATTGTACGCGGAAACGGGACCGGCCGGGCCGGCCCCGCTATGATCGGAACGATGGCACGTGATGCTGCACTCGAGAAGCTCGCCGGCCTCCTCCGGGAACGGGGGCCGGTGGTGGCCTTTACGGGCGCCGGGATCTCGGCGGCCTCGGGGCTTTCCACGTTCCGCGCCGAGGATGGAATCTGGGCGCGGTTCCCTATCGAGGAGTACGGAACGGCCGACGCCTTCCGGCAGCATCCGGAGAGGGCCTGGGAGCTGTTCGGGGCGATCGAGGCCGAGCTCGCCCGAGCACGGCCGAACCCGGCCCACGAGGCGCTGGCGTCGCTCGAGGAGATGGGGATCGTCGAGGCCGTGGTAACGCAGAACATCGACGGGCTTCACCGGAGGGCGGGCAGCCGGAACGTCATCGAGTACCACGGCACGGCCGCCACCGGACACTGCCCCGCCTGCGGGCGCCGGTTCCGGAGGGAGGCGCTTCCCCCGTACCCGCCCGCGCCGCGGTGTCCGGAGTGTGCCGCGGTGGTCCGGCCCGACGTCGTCCTTTTCGGCGACCCGATCCCCGCGGATGCGGCTGCCGCCGCGGAGCGGGCGTTGGCCACCGCGGAAACCGTTCTCGTGGTGGGGTCCACCCTTGAGGTCATGCCCGCTTCCTGGCTCGTGCTCTCGGCCTCGCGCCGTGGGGCTCGCGTCGCCGTGGTGGATCCGAAACCCTCGGCCTCCGCGCGTCGCATCGCCGATCTCGTGGTCGCCACACCTGCCGAACGGGCGCTTCCCGAGCTCGTCCGGCGCCTTCGCGACGCCGGGGTCAGTTAGTTGAGGTAGGAGGCCAGTGCCCGGCCACGATGGGAGCGCCGGAGCTCGCCGAGGGCCCGCGCTTCGAGCTGGCGGACCCGCTCTCTGGAGAGCCCCATGATCTCCCCGATCTCCCGCAGCGTCCTCGGGCGGTCGTCCTCCAACCCGTACCGGAGCTCGAGCACCCGCCGCTCCCGTTCCGGAAGCTCGTCGAGCGCCTCCCGGAGCGCCTGCTGGAACGAGCTGAACAGGATCCGCTCGTCCGCGTCGGGCAGGAGTGTCTGTTTCAGGAGGTCCCCGAACTCCGAGTCCCCGTCCCCGTCGACGGGATCGTTGAGGGACAACGATCCCCGGGCAACCCGGCTCAGGAGGCGAACCTCGTCCGCCGGAATCCCCAGCGCCTCGGCGAGCTCGTCGTCCGTCGGGGCGCGGCCGAGCCGCTCCCGGAGCTCGGAACGGGTCCGTTCCAGGCGGTACATGGTGTTCGCCTGCTTCTGGGGAAGACGGAACGTCCCCGCCTGCTCGGCCAGCGCATGAAGGATCGCCTGGCGGATCCACCAGACGGCGTACGTGATGAACTTGACGTCCTGCCCCTCCTTGAACGGGTTGTACTTCTTGGCCGCCTGGATCAGGCCCAGGTTTCCCTCGTGGATCAGGTCGAGGAAGGAGACGTTCGGGTTGCGGTACCGCTTGGCGTAGGAAACGACGAAGCGGAGGTTCGATTCGACGAGCTTCTGGAGCGCCTCCTGGTCGCCTTCCTGGATCCGCCGCGCCAGCTCGAGCTCCTCCTCGTGGCTCAGGATCGGGTACTTCGAGATCTCCCGGAGGTACCGCTGAAGGGTCGTCCCCTCCGAATCGTCGGAGCTCCAGTCGCGGGTGGTCATTCAGTCGCCGTCCATCGGCTGGATCTGCGTCCGGCCAACCCTCACCAGGGCGTGGGTCCTGGGAACCTGGTTCTCCTCCGCGGCCTTCCGGCGCAACACCTCGCGGAGGACCTCGACCTCCCGCTGGAGCTGTTCGACCTGCTCCTTGAGGTTGAGGATGATCTCCACCCCGGCCAGGTTGACGCCGAGATCCCGCGTCAGGGTCAGGATGCTCTCCAGACGGCGGCAGGTCTCCTCGTCGTACAGTCTCGTGTTGCCCTTCGACCGCGCCGGCCGGATCAGCCCCTCACGTTCCCACAGCCGCAGTGTCTGCGGATGAACGTTGTACCTCTCGGCGACCCACGAGATCATCCGATATCTCGGCGTGCTCTTCATCCCTCGTCCTCCACGATCACGACCCGGCGGCGGCCCCCATCGGATGTCTTCCGGAGCCGGACCGTCAGCACACCCCGCTCGAGGTCGGCAACCGGGGTTCCCTCGAACCGCGAGACTGGCAGCTCGAAGTCCCTGTGGAACGGCCCGCGGGGACGCTCCATCCGCAGCAGCCGGGCCTCCTGCCGCGGTACGGCAATCTCCCCCGAGATCCGCAGGCGGTTCCCCTCGAGCTTCAGATCGACCGACTCCGCCTTGACCCCGGGAATCTCCACGATCACCACGATCTCGCCGTCAGTCTCGTACAGATCACCGGCGGGACAGAACGAACTCGAGCTCCTGTCGGCAAGCTCCACCCCTCCCTCCAGGATGGCCTCGTCGAACAACGACTCCAGACGATCCCGTAGGGCGAGCAGATCTCGGATGATGGGCCATGCCAGCGGCATTGCAAACCTCCCGGCCGGCGGGAGCCCCCGGCTCCCGCCGACCACTGTATCACCGTCGTGCCGGTCCGCTCACGAACCGGTCAGTTCGAGGATTCGGCGTCCACGTCCACGTACTCGGCGTCGATCACCTCGTCCTCGCCTCCGCCAGAAGCGCCGGCTGCATCCTGAGCGCCGGCCGTACCGTCCGGGGAGCCCGCTGCCGCCTGGCCGCCGGTCTGCTGGTAGAGCGCCGCTGCGAGCTGGTGGCTGGCCTGGGTCAGGCGCTCGTACGCACTCTCGATCCGGTCGAGGCCTCCCTCCTCGAGCGAGCGCTTCGCCTCGCTCAGCACACCCTCGATAGCCGTGACCTCGGTCTCCGGCAGCTTCTCCCTGTTCTCGCTGACGAGCTTCTCGGTCGAGTAGACCAGCGCATCGAGCTTGTTCCGGGCCTCGATCTCCTTGCGCTTCTGCTCGTCCTCCGCGGCGTGGGCCTGCGCCTCCTGGACCATCCGCTCGATCTCCGACTGGTCAAGGCCGGAGGAGCTGGTGATCTGGATCTTCTGCTCCTGGCCGGTCGCTCTGTCCTTGGCCGAGACGTGCAGGATGCCGTTGGCGTCGATGTCGAACGTCACCTCGATCTGCGGCACTCCGCGAGGCGCCGGCGGAATCCCCATCAGGTGGAACCGGCCGAGCGTCCGGTTGTCCTTCGCCATGGGCCGCTCGCCCTGGAGCACGTGGATCTCCACCTGGGACTGGTTGTCCTCCGCCGTGGAGTACACCTTGCTCTTGCGCGTCGGAATCGTCGTATTGCGCGGAATCACCACGTCCATCACGCCGCCCAGCGTCTCGACGCCGAGGGAGAGCGGCGTCACGTCGAGCAGCAGGACGTCCTTGACCTCACCCGACAGCACGCCAGCCTGCACCGCCGCACCGATGGCCACCACCTCGTCCGGGTTGACACCCTTGCACGGCTCCTTGCCGAACAGGTCGGTGACGATCTTCTGCACCAGCGGGATCCGGGTCGATCCACCGACGAGCACCACCTCGTCCACGTCCTTGGCTTCGAGCCCGGCGTCCTTGAGCGCCTGACGGCACGGCTCGATCGTCCGCTTCACCAGCGGCTCGATCATCTGCTCGAACTTCGCGCGGGTCAGGCGGATCGCCAGGTGCTTCGGACCGGAGGCGTCCGCCGTGATGAACGGCAGGTTGATCTCCGTCTCCATCGCCGAGGACAGCTCGATCTTCGCCTTCTCCGCGGCCTCCTTCAGGCGCTGGAGCGCCATCCGGTCCTTGGACAGGTCGACGCCCTGGTCCTTGCGGAACTCGTCCACGAGCCAGTCGATGATGACCTGGTCGATGTCGTCACCGCCGAGGTGCGTGTCGCCGTTGGTCGACTTGACCTCCACGACGCCCTCGCCAACCTCGAGGATCGAGATGTCGAACGTCCCGCCGCCGAAGTCGTACACGGCGATGGTCTCATCCTTCTTCTTGTCGAGCCCGTACGCCAGGGCGGCTGCCGTCGGCTCGTTGACGAGCCGGACGACCTCCAGGCCCGCGATCTGGCCCGCATCCTTGGTCGCCTGACGCTGGGCATCGTTGAAGTAGGCGGGTACCGTGATGACCGCCTTCTCCACCGGCCCGCCGAGGTAGTCCTCTGCCGCAGCCTTCAGCTTCTGAAGGATCATGGCCGAGATCTCGGGCGGAGAGTAGACCTTACCCATCACCTCGACACGGGCGGTGTCGTTCTCCCCCTTGACCACCTTGTACGGGACGGTCTTGATCTCCTCCAGCACCTCGTCGTACCGGCGGCCCATGAACCGCTTGATGGAGAACACCGTGTTCTCTGGGTTCGTGATCGCCTGCCGTTTGGCCACCTGGCCCACGAGGCGCTCTCCGTTCTTCGTGAACGCGACGACCGACGGGGTCGTCCGCGTCCCCTCCTGATTCGTGATCACGACCGGCTTGCCGCCCTCCATGACGGCAACCACCGAGTTCGTGGTTCCAAGGTCGATTCCGATGATCCGAGACATGCTTGAACCCTCCTCAACTCTCAATGTCCGACTCGAATATAGAACCTGAGCCTGTGATTGTCAAGTCTCCCCCGCGCCATCCCAACAACACCGCCAACAAAGCAAGGGACACTGTTTTTCTTCGATTCCATTCCGCGTCCCCCATGGTCCAGGCATACCCGAGCCGGAAGCTGCTTCCAGCGAAGCAGTTCCTTGGCCAGTTGTGAAAGAGGACTCTCTTCATTCTTCGCCAACCGCTCCTCCGGCTTGGAGCTCGAGAACGTTTCCCTTTCGTGAGAAGAAACGTTTCTCCTGTCCATCCTCCCCGATCGGCAAGAAAACCCACCCAACTTCCCATTCCTAAGAAAAAGACTGTCCCTTTTCCTGGCGCTGGCCCGATCGGGCCCGGGACGTCATAATGCGCACGGGGGTGACCGGGATGATCCAGGTGCGAAGCGAGATCGGACGCCTGAGGCGGGTGCTCGTACACGAACCCGGCCCGGAGGTCGACCGGATGGTGCCCTCGATGATGGAGGAGCTGCTGTTCGATGACATCCTGTTCGGCGAGGCAGCCCGCGAGGAGCACCGGCGGCTGCGCCGTCTCCTCCAGCTACTCGGCGTCGAGGTCGTGGAGACCGGAGAGCTGCTCGCCGAGACCCTGGAGAACCCGGAGGCGCGGAACTGGCTCCTGGAGGTACTCCATCCCGGCCTCCCGCCCCGCGTCCGCGAGCGGCTCGCCGAGCTCTCCCCCGGGGAGCTCGCCCGGGTGCTCGTGGCCGGCATCCGCCGGGACGAGATCGACGAACCATGCACCGTGGACGCCCTCTACGCGCTGCCCCCGATCCCCAACTGGTGCTTCCAGCGCGATCCCCAGATCGTCGTCGGCGAGGGGGTCGTCTTCTCGGCCATGGCGACACCAGCCCGGTGGCGGGAGGCGTTGCTGGCGCGCGCCGTGTTCCGGTTCCACCCCAGGCTCATGCCCGCCTGGACGGTGGATCCTCTGGAGCCCGAGGCCGATCGCACGCTGTTCCTGGGTCTCCACCGCCCCCGTCTGGAGGGCGGCGATCTGCTCGTCCTCTCGGACGACGTCCTCGCCGTGGGTCTCTCCGAGCGGACCAACACCGTCGCCGTGGAGCTCCTGGCGCGCGCCCTGGCGAGGCTGGAAGGCGCCCCCCGCTGGCTCCTGACCATCCACCTCCCGGCGAACCGCGCGTTCATGCACCTGGATACCGTCTTCACGCTCGTCGATCGCGACGCCGCCCTCCTCCACGAGCCCGTGATCGCCGGCGACCGGCCCGCGCCCGTTGCCGCCATCGACCTCCATGGCGAGAACCTCGACCCCAGCCCCGCCGGAACGATGCTCGACGCGCTGGCCGATCGGGGAATCGACCTCGAGCCGATCCCGTGCGGCGGACCGGACCCCGTGGAACAACAGCGAGAGCAGTGGACCGATGGTGCCAACGCCGTGGCCGTCGCACCCGGCGTGATCACGCTCTACGACCGGAACATCCGCACCGCCGGGGAGCTCGACCGCCGCGGCTTCCGGATCGTCCACGCCGACGACGTGCTACTCGGACGGGAGGAAATCAACCTCTCCGAGGAACACCGTCTGTGCATCCTGCTTTCTTCGCACGAGATATCCAGAGCCCGCGGCGGCCCCCACTGCCTGACCCATCCTCTCCTGCGCGACCCGGCCTGACCTGACCCACCCCGCGCCACCGGCATCCCGTCGACGCCGGGACTCAGCCGCCGGCCCGTGAAAGGCGGAGCTGACGCCAGCGGTCGTGGTACCAGAGCCACTGCTCGGGCCGTTCCCGGATCACCCCCTCGATGAGCCCAAGGAACCGTGCGGTCAGCGCCCGTTCCTCCCGCTCATCCTCGCCGAGTTCGCCGGGAATCACCGCCTCGTCGAACCGCACGGTGTACCGGCCCGGGCCGTCCCATAACCCCCAGATCGGCACCACCGGCGCGCCGGTCCGCACGGAGAGACGCGCCAGCACGGGATGGGTCCACGCCGGGTGGCCGAAGAACGGCACCTCGACGCCCTCATCGATGAGCGCACGCTGATCGATCAGGATGCCCACCGCGCCACCGGCCTTCAGTTGCCGCAACATCGCCCGGGAGACGTTCCGCTTGCCGAGCGCCCGGTTACCGTACAGACCACGGTACCGCCCGAGCTCGGCCTCGAGGAGCGGATTGTCCAGCGGACGGTTGACTACGACGAAGCCCCCGGGAACGATCAGACCCGCCGCCAGGGCCGCCACCTCCCAGGAGCCGATGTGGGCCGAGAGGAGGAAGACGCCACGACCCAGGGCCAGGGCAGCGTCGAGGTGCTCCCGCCCGACGATCCGGACGCCCTCCAGGAACCGCTCCGGTTCCAGCCGCTGGAGCCGCAAGGCGTCGAGCACCACCCGCCCGAAGTGCCGTGCCACTGCGAACCCGAGGGCCCTCCGTTCCTCCGGCGAGCGTTCTGGGAACGCCAGAGCAAGGTTGAACTCCAGGATCTCCCGGCGCCGACGCCCAAGACGGTGGTACAGGACCCCGAGGCCCGCTCCGGCTGCCGCGACGGCCCGGGGACCAGCCCGGTGAGCCAGCGTCCGCGCCGCCAGGTACGCGGCGTACTCGACCCGGTTTCGGTACACCGACCGTCCGCTCACCCCAGCACCTCCGGAGCCACGGCCCACAAACCGTCCCAGTCCCCTTCCACCGGCACCGTGGCCGTCTCGAGAACGGTCACCGGCGAGCCGTCGGGCAGCTTCACGGCATCCTTCCCCGTGGTGACTGGCACAGCACCGAGCCGATCCGCCTCGGCCAGGATCGCCTCCAGCTCGAGGCGAGTGTACCGGTGGTGATCCCGGAACCAGCGCCGCGCAACGACCTCGGCGCCAAGCCCCTCGAGTGTCTCCTCGAACGCCCGAGGACGGCCGATCCCGGCAAACGCCAGGACGCGGGCGCCCCGGAGCGCGCCGGGATCCTCGCGGCCCTCCGGAGTCCGCAGCGCCGTCGGCCGCACCGTAGCCCCAAACACCGGCACACCAGGGGCGATCCGTCCGATTCGGCGCCGGATCGGATCGAGGGCCGCCTCCGGAAAACGGATCGGCAGCCGCGTCACCAGCACGGCCGACGCCCTCCGGAGCGCCGAGAGCGGCTCGCGGAGCCGCCACCCACCACCCCACGGGTCGCCCACATCGACCAGGACGACGTCCAGGTTCCGTCGGAGCCGCAGGTGCTGGAACCCATCGTCCAGGATCACGACGTTCGCACCGGCACCCCTCGCCCGCAGACCGCCGCGAACACGGTCGGCATCCACCACGATGGGAACGCCGGGCAAGAGGCCCGCGAGCTCGAGCGGTTCGTCCCCAGCATCTTCCACACCGGCGCGCGGTTCGGGGCCCACAAGCAGTAGCGGGTCCTCGGACCGGCGGCCGTATCCCCGGGTCAGGACCGCCGGCCGGCGGCCGCGCCGGACGAGATCCCGGGCCAAGGCCGCCACCGTCGGGGTCTTCCCCGTGCCGCCGAACGTCAGGTTGCCCACAGAGACCACGGGGACCGGCAACCGCTCGGCGGCCAGCAAACCGTGCCGGTACCCCGCGGCTCTGACGCGACTCACCACCCTGTAGAGCGGTGAGAGCGGTGCGAGCAGGATCGCCTTCTCCACGAGAGCGAGCGTAGCACGAGAGGAGCAGGTCTTCCGGCCGGCTCACGCTCCGCCGGCCGGAAGCCCCGCCAGCCGCAGCACGGCCTCAGCCGTCCGTGCCGCCGCACCGCGGTTCGCCTCGACGGCGGCCCGGGCCGCCGCGCCGATCTGCCGGGTGGCCTCCCGGTTCTCCGCCCAGCCACGGAACACCGCGGCGAGCTCCTCCTGCCCGTGGACCACGGCCACACCCCCCGACTCGATCATTGCAGCGTACACCTCGGCGAAGTTGAACAGGTGTGGTCCCGTCACGACGGGCACGCCCCACACCGCCGGCTCCAGGGGGTTGTGTCCCCCGGTCGGGACGAGCGATCCTCCGATGAACGCGCCATCGGCGAGCCGGTATGCCCTCGAGAGCTCGCCGATGGTGTCGAGGAGGAACGCGTCCGGGCACGCAGGCGCCGCATCGAGGGCGTTCCTCCGGGCCAAGGTGAGCCCACGCCTCTCGAGGAGCTCAGCCACGGCGTCGAACCGCTCGGGATGGCGCGGCGCCACGAGAAACATGAACCGGCCCTTCCCTCCGGCCGCCGCAACGGCGTCGAGCACCATCGCCTCCTCGCCCTCCATCGTCGAACCCACGGCGAGTACGAACCGGTCCCCAGCCCATGCACGGAACCTGTCCTCCCACTCCAGCGGCGACGGATCAGGCTCAAGGTCGTACTTGACGTTCCCGGTCACCACGATCCGGTCCTCGGAAACCCCGAGCGCCGCAAACCGTCCGGCGTCGGCCTCCTCCCGGGCGGCGACGAGCCGGACCGGTTCCAGTAGCGGCCGCAGCAGTGCACCGGCCTTCCGGTACCGTCCAAACGAGCGCTCCGAGAGCCGGGCGTTGACCACGGCGACGGGGATGCCGCGGCAGCTGGCCTGGTGCAGCATCTCGGGCCAGAGTTCCGTTTCCACGAGGACCAAGGCCGCAGGACGGGCTGCATCGAGTACCCTCCGCACCGGACGGACAAGGTCCAGGGGGCACGGGTGCACCGACGCCCGCTCCCCAAGCGTCCTCCGGGCCAGGGCCAGCCCCGTGGCCGTGGTGGCAGTGACGAGCAGCGGCGTCCCCGAAGCACATTCGTCGAGCGCACGGACGAGCCGGCGGGCGACCTCCACCTCCCCGACCGAGACCGCCTGGATCCAGAGCCCTCCCGGCCGGACCGGTGGCAACCCTTGCCCCAGCCGCGCCGCCAGCGGGGGCCGTTCCTTGCCTGCCGCGCGATCGCGGAGCCAGAGGACCGGCGCCGCAAGCGGCAGCGCCACCCGCAGCGCCATACGGTATAGCCACAACGCCTCATCCGCCATGCCGCCAGCATACCCTTTCAGCCCCACGAACCCATATAGGGACATTGTTGATCTCATCACACACTACTTCTCCCAACCCCCACCACCCCATCCCTCCCCCCTCTGCTCCCAATCCCCTCCCTCCACCCACCAGCCCCCCTCCCCAGCCCGTCTCCAGACACACCTCT
>JAMOVQ010000012.1 GCA_027067575.1 Thermoanaerobaculia bacterium
CTTCTCCAAGTGTGGCGAACCCCGGCGAACGTCCCGGCGCCGTAGCCACGATCACCCAAGGCGCCGGCCCTTCGAAACCCGTGACACGGGCCCAGCCGTCCGCGTTGGTGAGGGCGTGCGGCAAGGCCTGGTGGCATTGTACCCGTCATGATCTTCATGGCAGCGTGGATCGGGCCGCCAGCGCTTCCGCTGGACGCCCCCCGTTCCCTGGTGCAGAATGGGGCGGGTTGAGGAGGTATGCGATGACGATCCATCACGCGGGCGAGGCCGGAGCCGGGGAACGCGGTGAACGCTGAACCGCTCCCCGGCCGCCGGCGCTTCCTCGAGCTCGCCCGGGACCACGATGTGGTGCCGGTCGTGCTCGAGCTGACCTCGGACACGGTGACACCGTACCTGGCGTGGCGGCGCCTGGCCCGCCGGGGCCGGAACCCGTTCCTGCTGGAGAGCGTCGAGGGCGGCGAGCGGACCGCCCGGTACTCCTTCGCCGGGATCGATCCGTGCTCCGTGGTGGAGATCCGCGGCGGCACGGCGTTCGTTGACGGGGCCCCGCGGGAGGGCGATCCGGTCCGCGTGCTGCGGGAGGCCGCCGACTGGGGGACCGTCGCCCCGGTGGAGGGTACGCCGCCGTTCGCCGGCGGTGCGCTGGGGTACCTGGGGTACGATGCCGTCCGGCTCGTCGAAGCGATCCCCGACACGGGGCGGGACGAGGACGGCCTGCCCGAGGCGTGGTTCGGGATCTACGATGCCGTGGTGGCCGTGGACCACGCCCGGCAGCGGCTGATCCTGACCGTGGCCACCCGCCCGGGGAACGGCCCGGCGGCCGCCTGGGAGGCCGCGATGGAGCGGCTCGAACGGCTCCGGGAGGCCGTCCAGCCCCCCGGCGACGAGGCGCCGCCCCGGCCCGTTCCCGCTGTCGCCCCGCCGGCGGCCGGCGAATGGGCCGCGACGCCTTCCGCACCCCGGTACCTGGAGGCCGTGGCCCGGGCGAAGGAGGCCATCGCCGCGGGGGAGATCTTCCAGGTCGTGCTGTCCCGGCGGTTCCGGAAGCTGCCGGACTGCACCGTGGCCGAGATCTACCGGATGCTCCGGCTGACCAACCCGTCGCCGTACATGTTCCTGCTGGACACGGGGACGGCTCGGGTCGCCGGCGCGAGCCCCGAGATGCTCGTTCAGGTCCGGGACGGCGTGGCCCGGACCTGCCCCATCGCCGGAACCCGGCCCCGGGGCGCGACGCCCGGGGAGGACGCCCGGCTGGCCGCGGAGCTCCTGGCGGACCCCAAGGAGCGCGCCGAGCACGTGATGCTCGTGGACCTGGGCCGCAACGACATCGGCCGGATCGCCGAGCCCGGAACGGTCCGGCTCGCGCGGGAGATGGTGATCGAGCGGTACAGCCACGTGATGCACATCGTCAGCGAGGTGGAGGGCCGGCTGCGGGAAGGGCTCGACGCCTGGGACGCCCTGATGGCGTGCTTCCCGGCGGGCACCCTGACCGGCGCGCCGAAGGTCCGGGCGATGGAGATCATCGACGAGCTGGAAGGGGTCCGGAGGGGCCCCTACGGCGGCGCCATCGCCTACCGGACGTTCGGGGGCGACCTGGACTCGTGCATCACCATCCGCACACTGATCGAACGGGGCGGTGTGGTGCAGGTGCAGGCGGGCGCGGGGATCGTGCACGATTCGGTGCCCGAACGCGAGCTCGAGGAATGCCTCAACAAGGCCCGGGCGCTGATGCAGGCCGTGGCCATGGCCGAGGCGGCCGCCGGGAGCGGGGTGGACGGATGATCCTGATGCTCGACAACTACGACTCGTTCACGCACAACGTGGTCCAGGAGATCGCCGTGCTGACATCCGAGCCCGTCGAGGTCGTGCGCAACGACCGGGAGGGCGTCGCGTCCCTGCTCGGGCGCGCCCCGCGGGCCATCGTGATCTCCCCGGGACCCGGCACCCCGGAACGGGCCGGCGTCACCATGGAGCTGATCCGCGAGGCGGCAGACGTTCCGCTGCTGGGGATCTGCCTGGGGCACCAGGCGCTGGCCGCCGTCCACGGGGGACGGGTCGTCCGGGGCGGCGAGCCCGTCCACGGCAAGACCTCCCCGATCCGCCACGACGGCCGCGGGCTGTTCGAGGGCGTCCCCGACCCGTTCGAGGCGACCCGCTACCACTCCCTCGTGGTGGACCCGGACTCGGTCCCGCCCGCGCTGGAGGTGACGGCGTGGACCGGGGACGGCGTGGTCATGGGGCTCCGGCACCGGGAGCGGCCGCACCGGTCGGTCCAGTTCCACCCCGAGTCGTACCTCACCCGCGCGGGGCTCGCCATCCTGGCCAACTTCCTGCGGCTGGCGGGGGTTCCGGTCCGGAACGGCGTGGAGGCGGTGTCGTGAAGGCGCTGCTGGACCGCCTGCTGGCCGGGGAGGTCCTGGCCCCCGCCGAGATGGAGGGCGCCATCGGAGCGATCATGGGGGGAGAGGTCCCCGACGCCGCGGTGGCGGGGTTCCTGATCGCCCTCCGGGCCCGGGGCGAGACGGGGGAGGAGATCGCCGCCGCCGCACGGGTGATGCGCCGTCACGCCGTTCCGGTTCCCGTCGGCGATCCGGAGGCCGCCGTGGACACCTGCGGCACGGGGGGGGACGCCTCGGGCACGATCAACGTCTCGACCGCCGCGGCGCTCGTGGCCGCGGCCGCCGGCGTCCCCGTGGCCAAGCACGGCAACCGCTCGGTCTCCTCGCGGTGCGGTTCCGCCGACGTGCTGGAGGCGTGCGGCGTGCGGCTCGACCTCGATCCGGAGGTGCTGGGCCGGCTGGTGGACGAGGTGGGGATCGCGTTCCTGTTCGCGCCCCGTCTTCACCCGGCCATGGGTGCGGTGATGCCCGTGCGCCGTGCACTGGGCGTCCGGACCGTGTTCAACATGCTGGGGCCCCTGACCAACCCCGCCGGCGTTCGCCGGCAGGTCGTGGGCGTCTGGTCGCCGGAGCTCGTGGATCTGATCGCCGAGGCGCTCGCGGGGCTCGGGGCCGTCCACGCCCTGGTGGTCCACGGTCTCGAGGGGCTCGACGAGCTGTCTGTCTGCGGCCCGTCCCTGGTGGCCGAGGTGCGCGACGGCCGGGTGGTGCGGCGTTTCCGGATCGAGCCCGGGGACGCCGGTGCCCCCCGCGGCCGGCTCGAGGCGCTCCGTGGCGGCGACGTGGCCGAGAACGCCCGGCGGCTGGAGGCGATCCTCGGCGGACGGGAGGAGGGCGCGGCGGCCGACGCCGTGGCACTCAACGCCGGAGCGGCGCTCCTCGTGGCGGGGCGGGTCGCGGACCTCCGGGAGGGGTTCGCCGCGGCCCGGGAGATCGTGGTGTCGGGTGCGGCGCTCGAGGCCCTGCGGACCCTGGCCCGGCGATCCGGGGAGGTCGCCGGCGATGGCTGAGGGGATCCTCGAACGGATCGTGGAGACGGTGCTCCTGAAGCTGGAGGAGACCCCGCCGCGGGACGACCTGGAGGTGCTCGCCGAGGAGGCCGCACTGGAGCGCCGGCGCGAGGGGCCACGATCGCTGGCCGCGGCGCTGAGCGGGCTGGGGCCCGCGGTGATCGCGGAGTGCAAGCGCGCCTCGCCGTCGGCGGGGTTCCTCCGGGAGCCGTTCGACCCCGTGGCGCTGGCGCGGGCGTACGAGGCGGCGGGCGCCGCCGCCGTCTCGGTGGTCACGGAACCCGACTTCTTCCGTGGCGACCCCGCGTGGATCCGGCGGGTCCGTCGCGCCGTCTCGCTGCCCGTGCTCCGCAAGGATTTCATCGTCACCCGCCGGCAGGTGCTCGAGAGCGCCGTGCTCGGCGCCGACGCCATCCTCCTGATCCAGAGGCTCCTCGACCCCGGGCAGCTCGAGGAACTCCTCCTGACGGCCAGGGAGCTCGGCCTCGACGTGCTGCTCGAGATCTTCGCCGACGAGGACCCGGCGCCCGCCGTGGCGTCGGGCGCGCCGGTCATCGGCGTCAACGCCCGGGACCTGGCGACGTTCGCCACCGACCTCGACGCCGTGGAGGCGAAGGCCACGGCCATCCCGGCGGACCGGATCCGCGTGGCCGAGAGCGGGATCCGTTCCGCGGCGGACCTGCGCCGCCTCCACCGCGCCGGGTACGGCGCCTTCCTCGTGGGCGAACACCTCGTGCGCTCGCCCGACCCCGGTGCGGCCCTCCGGGAGCTCCTGACGCCCTGATCCGAGGCCGCTGCGCCTTCTTCTTCCTGTCACTGCGAGGACCCGCAGGGCCCAAAGCAACCGCTCGCAGCTCGGCTCGCGTTCCGGCCGGGACACCCCCCGGCGCGAACCCTGCCGCGAGGGATCGCCACGGCGGTCGCCTCGCGATGACATGGAGAGGACGGGAGGGGTGTGGCCGTGACGGTGACCGTGTCGGTGAGGGCGCCCGTGCTCGTGTCCGTGCCCGATGGAGAGGTCCCCGCGAGGGCCCACCGTGCCCGCAGCGAGCAGGAGGCGAGGCATTCCATCCGTTTCTGCCCGCACCCCGTCTCCTCGGCCCGGAAAGGGCTCGGTGCGACGGCCTCGATCCGCCCGGACATGGCCGGATGGTCATACGGTGGTGTATCCTGTCGCCGCCGCAAGGGCGCGGCAGGGAGGTACGGATGTTCCGGTCCCATCGTCGCACGCTGGTGTTGGGGTTCTTCGCGCTGCTCGCGGTCCTCGTCTTCCCGGGCATGGCCATGGCGGGCGAAGGGGCGGCGGGGCACGACCTCGGGGCGGCCCTGCCGCTGTGGTCGGTGATCCCGTTTGCCGGGATCCTGCTCTCCATCGCGATCTTTCCGCTGGTGGCTCCCGAGTTCTGGCACCACCACTTCCCGAAGATCTCGGCGGCGTGGGCGCTGCTGTTCGCCGTGCCGTTCGTGGTCGTCTACCACAGCGAGGCGATGCACGAGATCCTCCACATCTACATCCTCGACTATATCCCGTTCATCATCCTGCTGTGGGCGCTGTTCACAGTGGCCGGGGGCATCCTGATCCGGGGCTCGTTCAACGGCACTCCGGTCCTCAACACGATCTTCCTGTTCATCGGGACGATCATCGCCTCGTGGGTCGGGACCACCGGTGCCGCGATGCTCCTCATCCGGCCGGTGATCCGGGCCAACGCCCGCCGCGCCCACAAGGTGCATACCATCGTCTTCTTCATCTTCCTCGTGGCCAACATCGGCGGTTCCCTGACCCCGCTCGGCGACCCGCCGCTGTTCCTCGGGTTCCTGCACGGCGTGCCGTTCTTCTGGACGTTCAACATCATCGCCGAGACGGGGCTCGTGGCTGGAATCCTGCTCGTGATCTACTTCCTCCTCGACCTGTACTGGTGGAAGAAGGAGACCAACGCAGCCCAGCAGCCCCACGACGGGCCGAAGGAACGGCTGAAGATCGAGGGGCTTCACAACCTGATCTTCCTGGGCGGCATCCTGGGCGGCGTGCTGCTCTCCGGCATGTGGCACCCGGGCCAGGTGGAGATCCTCGGCGTCCACCAGCACATCGAGAACATCGTCCGGGACGGGATCCTGATCGTCATGGGTCTGCTGTCCATGGTCACGACGAAGAAGCAGATCCGGGAGGACAACGGGTTCACCTGGTTCCCGATCCT
This sequence comes from Thermoanaerobaculia bacterium, assembly GCA_027067575.1. Lineage (GTDB taxonomy): Bacteria > Acidobacteriota > Thermoanaerobaculia > Thermoanaerobaculales > Sulfomarinibacteraceae > JAMOVQ01. The sequence goes on from JAMOVQ010000012.1 coordinate 5,605, forward strand.
CGAGGTCGCCTACCTGTTCGCCGGGATCTTCATGACCATCGTCCCGGCGCTGGCGATCCTCAAGGCGGGGGAGCACGGCGCCCTGGCCGGCCTCGTCAGGGCGGTCAACGATCCGGTCCACTTCTTCTGGGCCACGGGGATCCTCTCCTCGTTCCTGGACAACGCGCCGACCTACCTGACGTTCCTCAACACGGCGCTGGGCCGGTTCTTCCCCGGCATGGCGGAGCGGGAGGCGATCCACTCGCTGATCGCCCACCACGAGCTGTTCCTGAAGGCGATCTCCACCGGGGCGGTCTACATGGGCGCCAACACATACATCGGCAACGCGCCGAACTTCATGGTCAAGTCCATCGCCGAGGAGAACGGCGTGGAGATGCCCAGCTTCTTCGGCTACATGCTGAAGTATTCGCTGGTGTTCCTGATCCCGACATTTATCCTCGTGACGTTCGTCTTCTTCATGTGAGGAGGTTCCCATGAGCGAGCCGACGCGGTATCTGGAGATCGAGCTGAACGGTCCGGGCGAGCAGGCGGTGGGGTACGTGGAGGGGTACCGCCTGGGCTCCGGCGAGACGTCCCCGGTCTGGTTCGCAGGCCGCGAGGAGGTGGACATCCCGGGGTTCTGGGACCGGATCCGCCAGAAGCTCAGCATGGAGAGCCACGTCATCGCCCCCGAGCCGCTGGGCCGGGCGATGATCGAGGCGCTCGGGCGGTCCGAACTCCTCGAGATCGAGGTGGGTAAGGTGTGGGAGATCGACTACGCCGAGCTGGCCTTTGACTTCGAGGTGTACGATCGGGACACCGCGAAGGCCGTCGTCCACGTGCTCAAGGACGACCTGCCCGAGGGCGTCCGGATCGAGGGGTACGAGGTCACCGAGAAAGTCGACGAGAGCGCCAAGGGACCCGAGCTGTACACGCCGGTACACGACTACGTGCTTTCGGGACGGGGCCGGTACGTCGGGTCGGTCCCCGGGATCCTGGCCATGGCCGACCGCCTGGCGGACCAGAGCTTCATTCACCCCGACAAGATCAAGCTCCACAGGGTGGAGTGAGGCCGCTCGTCCTCCTGACCGACTTCGGCACGGCCGACCACTACACCGGCGTGCTCCACGCCGTCATCGAGCGGGATGCGCCCGGCGCGGCCCGGATCGACCTGACGCACGAGATCCCCCCCGGCGACGTGTGGGCCGCCTGCTTCATGCTCCGGGCCGCCTGGCCGCACCTGCCGCCGGACGCCGTGGTGCTGGCCGTGGTGGACCCCGGTGTCGGGACCGGCCGGCGTGCCGTGGCGGTGGAGGCCGGCGGCCGGTGGCTCGTGGCGCCGGACAACGGCCTCGCCGCGGCGCCCGGACCGCCCGGCCGCGTGATCGACCTCGACGCCCGGGCCATGGGACTGCCCGAGCCGTCGGCCACGTTCCACGGCCGGGACCTGTTCGCCCCGGCCGCAGCCCGGCTGGCCCGTGGGGACACTCCCGGTTCGCTGGGGACCGAGGGACCGTCCGACCTCGTTCCGGCGCCGCTCCCCGAACCGGTCCGGGAGCCCGGCGGGAGCGTCCGGGGCGCCATCCTCCACGTGGACCGGTTCGGGAACGCCGTCACCAACGTCCCGGCGGCCTGGTTCCCGGGCCCGGTGGAGGTCCGCTGCGGAGACGCCACCGTCCGGATCCGAGTCCGGATCTACGGCGACGCACCGGCCGACACCCCCGTGGTCCTGGCCGGGTCCTCCGGCCTGCTCGAGATCGCCGTCGCGGGCGGATCCGCCGCGGACCACCTCGGCCTGGGCCGAGGCGACACCGCCATCGTCAGATCGGCGTAACGCCCAAGCCCTCACCAACTTCACGGGGAGAGTATCCCTTGTTTGGTTGTTCTCACCGACTCTCAATGAGGGGAGTGTCCCCTCGACTTTCCCTCGACAACTGCGAAGGGAGTGTCCCCTCGACCCGCCGGGCGATGACGGGGAAGAACGGGTTGTACCGCAGCCGGTTGAGCAGGGACGTCGGGAGCTGGAGCTGGCGGGTCTCACCCTTGAGCCGGAGCGAGCCCAGGGGGAGCAGGCGGTCCGAGTCCGGAGCCGTCCCGTCGCCGTAGATCGGATCGTCCGGCGGGAAGGGAACCGCCACGTGGGAGAGCGAGTAGACCCCCTGCGGCCAGGCCATCCCCGTCTCGTGGATCGTCACCCGCCCGTTGCGCCCGCGCACCCGCTCGACGACCTCGCGGGTGTCCGAGGCCCGGTTCGTCACCAGCGTCAGGGTGTACGGGGCACCGGACGGATCGAGCCTCCACCCGGCCCGATCCCGGGCCGCGGACGAGAGGAGGCGAACCGTGCCCGCCAGCCGGTTGACATCGAACAGGACGAGCTCGTTCATCCCTGGGGGCAGGCGATCCATCAGGTCGCGCTGGAGAGCCGGGGCCGTCACCGTGGCGTCCACCACCGAGACGAACGCGGCCACCGGCGGCATGGACGCCAGGCGCCCCGTCCGGTCGGCGTTCTCGAGCAGCCGCCGGACAGCCCGGGTACCCCGCCAGCACTCGTAGGTTGCGTTGAACGGGAACGAGCCGTACTTGTACGGGTCCACCTCGGGTTCGATCTCCTGCCAGGCCGTCCCGCGGAGCGGTCCGATCCAGTCGATCAGACGCACCCAGCGCGTGATCCGTGCCGCCTCCGGGATCGCCACGGCCGGGGAGAGGAGCACCACCCTGTCCGGGACGCGTCCCTCGCCCGTCGTGAGCCGCTCGAGGGTCAGAGCCAGCGCGATGGTGGCGCCGTTGGAGTACCCCACCACGTGGAACGGGCCGTCACCCGCGAGCTCCGCCACACGGCCGGCTGCGATCCGGGCCGCCGCCAGCCAGTCCTCCCAACGAACCCGCCGGAGCGCAGAAGGAGCCGTCCCGTGTCCCGGCAGCCTGAGCCACACCGCGGCGAAACCGTGCCGGACGTACAGCTCGCCGGTGGCCCGGAGGCTGTACGGGGAGTCGCTGAGCCCGTGGAGGAGGAGGACCGCGCCGCGCGACTCCGGCGGCACCTCGACGCGCGTCCGGTTCCAGTTCTGGGGAAAGCGGAACGGATCCGAGGGGCTGCCCGCAACGTACCGGTCGTAGATCACCTCTTCGGGCCTGGCGGCCGGACGGACGAGCCGCTTCCGCAACGACTCGAACAGACGGTCCTCCAGCCGGACGTAGGCGTCGAGGTCGGGAACGCGCTGCGCCGCGTCCGCCGCAGTGAACTCCCGGCCGGGCAGGACCGTCAGCGGGGGCGTGGGATCGGGGCGGGTCGACGTGACCAGCGCCACCCCGAGGAGAAAACCGGCAGGTACCGCCAGGATGGCAACTGCGCCCCACCGGAGGGTCCGAAAGGCCCACATCCGCGCTGCCGCACGGCCGTCCGGTGCGCCCGGCGGATCCCCCACCGCCTCAGTAACCCGCAGCCTTCAGGATCGACCGGGCCGTCTCCGCCTCGGGAGCGTCCGGTGCGAGCTGGAGAAACCGCTCCAGGTCGGCCAGCATCTCCGACGTCTGCTTGAGCTTCTCCCGGCAGAGCGCCCGGTAGTACCAGGCGTGGGCGTAGGAGAGATCGGCCTCCAGCGCCGCCGTCAGTCGGCTCGCCGCGTCGCTCCACTTCTGCTCGAACGCGTACGACAGCCCCTGCTGGTACGCGACCATGGCCGGATCCCAGCCGTTGGCCGCCGCGACCTCGAGCGCCTCCCGGGCCGCGTCGAACCGCTTGAGCCGGACGCGGGACGCTCCGGCGTAGAAGGAGGCCCTCGGATCGTCATGGGCCTTGTCGAGAATCGCGGAGGCCCGTGCCTCCGCCGCGCGCCACGCCTCCGTGCCGCCCGAGAGATCCCTCCGGAAGGTGTAGAGCACCTCGCCGAGCCAGTACGCCGGGGCCGGGTCGCCAGCGAGCACATCCTTCGCCGCACGGAGCCGGGCGATGCCGTCGTCGACCTTCCCCTCCTCGGCGAGCAGGAGTCCCCAGGCCGTCTCGAGCCCCCCTCCGGTCCCCGCCGTCTCGAGGATCGTACGGGCCTTGGCGTGCTGCCACCGGGCCAGCAGAGCCACAGCCTCGTCGGCCGCCGTGTCTCCGGCCGCCGACTGGCTCTCCCCCTGCCCCGCCACGCCCCGCGCCGTGCCGACGGATGCCTCCCGCGCGCCGGGTTGCTTCCGGATCTGGGCCTCGGACGCGGGCACTGTCAGGATCAGCGCCGCCACCGCGATCAGCATGCTCGTCCCTCGCCTCATGGTGTCCTCCCGTTCCTCTCCACCCTGCCCCGCCCCGCCCCCCGTGTCAAGGAGCCACACCACCCCTGACGCCACCGTATGCGCCCCCCTCGGGTTCACCCCATTCGCCCTGGAGTGCCTCGCCTTCTGGAGCCTCCTCGCAGGTGGTACCCTTGGAGCCGACCGGATCGAATGGACGGAGGGATGACGATGACCCGACGAACGATGCTCGCGCTCGTTGTGACCGTACTGGCGGCTGGCCCGGCCGCGGCCCAGTTCCTCGCACCGGGGGGGACGGTTCCCGTGGTGGCCAACCTTCCCGGGAACGCCGGGACGTTCTGGCGGTCCGACGTCACCATCACCAACGTCTCGGACACCGACACGACGGTCGTGCTCGAGCTCTATCCGGAGATCGCGGGCGGCGAGCCGACTTTCGAGAAGCCGGACCCGGTCCGCGTCGAGATCGGTGCGGGAGAGCAGGCGTCGCTCTCCAACGTTGTACAGACCCGGTTCGGCCTCCAGGGCGTCAAGGGCGCCCTCCAGATCTACTCGGAGAACGGTGCGCCCCTCGTCATCACCTCCCGGACATGGACGCCGGGCGCTGGAGGGAGCTACGGGCAGGGTGTCTCGGGCGTGTACGTGGCGAACCGGGCCTGGCTCGGCGGCCTCGTCCAGGACGGCTTCTACCGGACGAACATCGGCATCTTCTGGCCGTGGGACCAGCACGCCACGTTCACGGTCCGGATCCACGCGGCGGACGGCACGGTGGTGAAGGAGACCTCGGTCGGGTTCGACCGGGCCGGCCTCCGGCAGCTCGGGCTGGACACGGCGCTGGGGGTTCCCTCGCTACCCGCCGGCTGGGTGGAGATCGAGTCGAGCGAGCCGTCCCTCGGCTTCTACGCCTACGCCTCCCGCGTGGACCAGGCCACGGGGGACGCGGCGTACCAGCCTGCTGTGGGCCGGTTCTCGGACGTGTTCTGACACGACGATCCGAAACGTTCCGGCCGACCCGGTTCCCTTCCTCCGGGAAGCGGCGTGCCGCACCGCGATACCGCGCCGCGGCAGGACGGCGGCGCCGTCTCCTGATATCCTGGACCGGCGGCCATCCGGGAGACCGCGAACGAAAGTGAGGCCATGCGAGGACTGATCTCCTTCACCATCCTGCTGGTGATCAAGGTCATCAGCCGCATCTTCTACCGGTTCCAGGTGGAATGGATCGGCGAGTTGCCGCCCGATCCCTGGCGGCGGCTGCGCATCCTCGCCGTGCTCAACCACACGAGCCTGTACGAACCGATCCTGGTGGGAGCGGCCCCGCTCCGGCTCCTCCAGAAGCTTGCCTGGTGGGGCGTGCTCCCCGTCGCGGCGAAGACGATGCGGCGCAAGGTCGGGATCTTCTTCCGGCTGATTGCGCGCAACGTCGTGGTGGTCACACGGAAGCGCGATCATACGTGGCAGGAGGTCCTGGAGAAGATCGACCATCGCGCGATGGTGTGTATCCTCCCCGAGGGCCGAATGATGCGGCCCGGAGGTCTCGACGCCGACGGGAACCCAATGACAGTCCGGGGCGGCATCGCCGACATTCTCCTGGCGATCGACGACGGCACGATGCTCCTCGTCTACTCCGGCGGACTCCATCACATTCAGGCCCCCGGAGAGCGGTTCCCAAGGCTGTTCAAGACCGTCTCGCTGCGTCTCGAGATGGTGGAGATCGCCGCCTACCGTGAGCGCCTCCTCGCACAGGCAGGGAAGGAGGGGTTCAAGAAGGCCGTGATCCGCGACCTCGAGGAACGCCGCAACCGCCACTGCCCCGGTTACGTCCCCGTCACCGCCCCGCGATCCGCGGAGGACGGTAGCGGCTCCGAGCGGCTCACTGCCTGATCCCCCATCCCGGCGCTCCCGGCGCCTCCTGAAAGGCCCTACAAGAAGACCGGGCCGGGCGGCCCGGAAAAGAAGAGTGGCGGGTCCGCGGAGGGCACGCCCCCCGCGGCGAAACGGACCATGTCACGTTCCGGCCCGTCCAGCTTCGTGTCACTCGACGGCCGGAAGACCAGATCATTCTATCGTCATACCCCGGTGACGATCAACCTTGGCGTCCGGCCCTCTCGTTCCAGAGGGACACTCCCTGCAATCTCCCTGCAATCACCCTCTCATTCCAGAGGGACACTCCCTGCAATCACCACCGATGACAGGGACACTCCCCTCGAACGGACCGCCGCCAGCCACGGGGGACACTCCCCTGGTCGTGGCCCCGTGGGGCCGTGGAGTCGCGTACACTTGGGCCCGTGGTTGGACGGATCGATGCCCTCCGGACCGCCCTCGGCGAGCGGATCCTGCTGCTGGACGGCGCCACCGGCACGGCGCTGGAGGGGATGGTACTCGGACCGGAGAGCTACGGCGGCGAGGCCCTCGTCGGGTGCAACGAGGCGCTGGTGCTCCACGATCCCGGCGCCGTGCTCGAGCTGCACCGCCGGTACCTCGAGTCCGGCGCGGACATCGTGGAGACCGACACGTTCGGCGCGACGCCGGTGGTGCTCGCCGAGTACGGGCTCGCCGGCAGGGCGCGGGAGATCAACCGCAGGGCGGCGGAGCTGGCACGGCAGGCAGCCGGCGCCCTCTCGACGCAGGAGCGGCCCCGGTGGGTTGCCGGCTCCATGGGCCCGACCACCCGCAGCCTGACCCTGACCGGCGGGATCACCTTCGCCGAGCTCGTGGCGGCGTACCGCGTCCAGGCCGAGGGCCTCGCCCAGGGTGGTGCCGACGTCCTGCTGATCGAGACGGCCCAGGACGCCCTCAACCTCAAGGCGGCGCTGATCGCCTGCGCCGAGGCCGCGCCCGGCGTTCCGGTGGCCGTCTCGGCCACCATCGAGCCCGGCGGGACCACCCTGGGCGGGCAGACCATCGAGGCCGTGGCCGTGATGGTGGAACCGTGGGAACCGCTGTGGATCGGTCTCAACTGCTCCACCGGCCCCGGCCCCATGCGGGAGCACGTGAGGGCCCTCGCCGCCATGAGCCCGGCGTTCCTCTCGGTGGTTCCCAACGCCGGGATGCCGGATGAGGACGGCCGGTACTCCGAGACGCCGGGGCGGCTGGCGGAGGTTCTGGGCGCCTTCGCCGCCGAGGGATGGGTCAACCTGCTCGGTGGCTGCTGCGGCACGACGCCCGACCACATCCGGGCGCTTCGCGGGGTCTGCGATGCCCACAGCCCGCGGACGCCCGTGCCGTACGAACCGGCCTGGGCCGCAGGTGGGATCGCCGTGCCGCTCGTCCAGGAACGGCCCCCGACCCTCGTGGGCGAGCGGACCAACGCGCTGGGCTCGCGAAAGTTCCGCGAGCTGATCGACGCCGGGAAGTACGCCGAGGCGGCCTCCGTCGCCCGCCGCCAGGTCCGCCGCGGCGCGCACCTGGTGGACCTGTGCGTGGCCGATCCGAACGCCGACGAGAAGGCGCGGATGACGGCGCTGGTGGAGGCCGTCCGGCGGGCGGTGCGGGTCCCGCTGATGGTGGACACCACCGACCCGGCGGTACTGGAGGCTGCGCTGGGACGGATCCCCGGCCGTCCCGTGGTCAACTCGGTCAACCTGGAGGACGGCGGCGCCCGCCTCGACCGGATCGCGGCCCTGGCCCGGCGGTTCGGGTGCGCCGTGGTGGCCGGGTGCATCGACGACGATCCGGAGGACGGGATGGCCCGCACCGCCGGGCGGAAGGTCGAGGTGGCCCGGAAGCTGGTGGCCCGCCTGGAGGGCCACGGGTTCCGGCGGGCCGAGATCCTCGTGGATCCGCTGGTGTTTCCGGCGGCGACAGGGGACCCGAAGTTCGCCGGAGCGGCCCGGGAGACCGTGGAGGCGATCCGGAGGATCAAGCGGTCGATCCCCGGGGTGCTGACCCTCGCGGGCGTCTCCAACGTCTCCTTCGGCCTGCCGGGCCCGGCGCGGAAGGTGGTCAACGCCGTCTTCCTGCACCATTGCGTGGAGGCCGGGCTCGATGCCGCCATCGTCAACACCGAGGGGCTCGTTCGCCTGGGCACGCTGGCCCCGGAGGACGTCCGCCTCGCCGAGGCCGTGCTGTTCGAGGGCGACCGGGCCGCCATCGACGCGCTGACCGAGCGGTTCCGGGCCGCCCGGGAGCGCCGGACCGGCGAACTGGAACGGCTGCCCGCCCCGGAGCGGTTGCAGCGGATGGTGCTGGAGGGCGAGCGGGCTGGTCTGGAGGACACGGTCCGGGAGCTCTTGCGGACCATGGACCCGCTCGAGATCGTCAACGGCCCGCTGATGGCCGGCATGGACGAGGTTGGCCATCTGTTCGGCGAGGGGAAGCTGATCGTGGCCGAGGTCCTGGTCTCGGCCGAGGTCATGCAGGCGGCCGTGGACCTCCTCCGGCCCCACATGGCGTCGGCCGCCGATGCCGACCGCGGCTCGATCCTTCTGGCCACCGTGCGGGGGGACGTCCACGACATCGGCAAGAACCTCGTGGGGATGCTCTTCGCGACCAACGGATGGAGGGTGGTGGACCTCGGTGTCCAGGTTCCGTCAGAGCGCCTGATCGAGGCGTGGCGGACCGAGCGGACCGACCTGATCGGCCTTTCCGGGCTGCTCGTCCGGTCGGCGCACCAGATGGCGGCCACGGCCAGGGATCTGGCCGAGGAGGGTGTCCACGTGCCGGTGCTGGTCGGGGGCGCCGCGCTCAACCCGCGGTTCGTCCGGGAACGGATCGCTCCGGCCCACCGGGCGCCGGTGCGGTACGCCCAGGACGCCATGGAGGGGCTCCGGCTCGCCGCGGAGCTCGCTCGGGGCGGGGGCGGCGAGGATCCCGGTGAACCATCCGGGCCGGTCACGCCGTCCCCGGCCGAAGCACCCACGACCGGTACCGGGGAACCGGTGGACCCGTTGCCCGCCGGAACGTTGCCACGGCCGCCGGACCTGGAACGGCACGTGCTGCACGAGATCGCCCTGGATGCGCTACTCCCCCTGGTGAACCCCCAGGCGCTCCTCGGCCGCCACCTCGGGCTCCGCGGTCCCGTCCACCGGCTGCTCGAGTCCGGCGACGCCCGGACCACGGAGCTGGCCGCCCGCATGGAGGCGCTGACGGACGAGGCCGTTGTCCGTGAATGGTTCCGGCCCGCGGGCGTCTACCGGTTCGTACGGGCTTTCTCCGAGGGCGAGACGGCCGTGCTCCTCGACGGGAGCGGGCGGGAGCTCGGGCGCCTCCGCCTTCCGCGGAAAGCCCGGCCGCCCCACCGTTCCGCCGCGCACTGGATCCACCCCGACCCGGAGGCCGGCGACGCCGTGGCGCTCCTGGCCGTCACTGTAGGAAAGGCGTACCGGGAGGCGGCCGAGGCGCTCCGCGTCGAGGGCCGCCTTCTCGACTCCTTCGCCCTGCAGGCCCTCGCCCTGGAGGTCGCCGAGGCCGCCGCCGAGTGGCTCCACGGCCGGATCCGCTCCCTCTGGGGGTTCCCCGATCCGCCGGAGACCACACCCCGCGACCTGCTCCGGGGCCGGTACCGGGGCATCCGCCTGTCGCCCGGCTACCCGGCCATGCCCGACCTCGAGGCCCAGCAGATCCTCTTCGCCCTCCTGAAGCCGGAGGCCGTGGGGATCGAGCTGACCGAGGGCCTCATGATGTTCCCCGAGGCGTCCGTCTCGGCCCTCGTCCTCCACCACCCAGACGCCCGACTCTGACGCTCCATCCCCGATCAGATCACCACGGCGTTGGGGACACTCCCCTTCCGAAGTCCTCTTGGAGTGCTGGAACCTCCACGTGCGTCATGGGCGCCTAGCCGGGCCGGGCCCAGATACTGATGCTCCAGATCAGGGACGAAACCATCCCAGGATCTCTCCGGGACCGTTCCCAAGCAAGAACGGTCTGCCCCTTTCTCTCACAAGGGAGTGTTCCCGCTGGATGCCGTGTGAACCCGCCGGCACTGGCTGCCGTTAGAGGCCGTCAGAGAATGACGCCGCGATCCGAGGTGCGGATGAACTCGATGAGGCCGCGGACCTCGGGGGTGTCGGTCAGGCCATCGGCCTCGATCCGTTCCAGCGCCTCGATGAGCCCGAACTTCGGGCTGTGGATCAGCCGCCACGCCTGCTTGATCGCCCTCCGGACCTCCTCGGAGAAACCGCGCCGCTCGAGCCCGATGGAGTTGGGCCCGTAGCACTTCGCCGGCCTCGAGCCGACGGTCCGCATGAACGGCAGGCAGTCCTTCGTCGCCACCGTGAACCCGCCGAGGAACGCATGGATGCCCACCCGGCAGAACTGGTGGACGGCCGAGAACGCCCCGATGGTGGCGAAGTCCGCAACGGTGACGTGACCCGCGAGGGTCGCCGCGTTGGCGAAGATGACGCCGTCCCCAACGTGGCAGTCGTGGGCCACGTGAGCGTACGCCATGAACAGCCCCCCGCTCCCGATCCGGGTGAGGCCGCCCCCCCCGGGGGTTCCCCGGTTGACGGTGACGAACTCCCGGAACGTGTTGCCGTCCCCGATCTCGAGCCGTGTCGGCTCCCCGCCGTACTTGAGGTCCTGGGGTGGCCCGCCGATGGCGCAGTGGGACTCGAACCGGTTCTCCCGGCCGATGACCGCCGGGCCGGCGATCCGGCAGAAAGGACCGACGACGCACCCGCCCCCGAGCGTCACACCGGCCTCCACGACCGCGTACGGCCCGATCTCGACTCCGTCGCCGAGGACCGCCGCAGAATCGACGATCGCCGTTGGATGGATCCGCGCGCTCATTCCTCCGCCTCCACCATCGCTGACGAGAGCACCGCCTCGCAGACGACGTTGCCGTCCACGCTCGCGGTCCCCTCGAGCTTCGCGAAGTTCCTGCGAACGCAGCGCGCCTCGACCTCGAAGACGACCTGGTCGCCCGGAACCACCGGCCGGCGGAACCGGCACCGGTCGATCCCGGCGAAGTAGATCAGCTTGCCGTCGAGCGACTCGAGGCCGTGCAGCAGCATGAAGCCACCCGCCTGGGCCATGGCCTCGACGATCAGGACGCCCGGCATGACGGGCGTTCCCGGGAAGTGCCCCTGGAAGAACGGCTCGTTGAACGTGACGTTCTTGATCGCTCTGACACGCTGTTCCTCGAGCTCGAGGATCCGATCGATCAGGAGCAAGGGGTACCGGTGGGGCATCACCCTGAGAATCTCGCGGATGTCGTGCATCATTCCCCCCCATCGAGCAGACCGGCCCGCTCGAGCACCTCCTCGAGCTCCCGGACCTTCCGCCGCAGCGCCTCGATCCGGCGCAGCGCGGCGGCATCCCGCAGCCATTCCCGGTGCGGACGAGCCGGGAAGCCGCTGACCATTGCACCCTCCGGGACGTCCCTGACCACCCCGGCCTTGGCCGTGGCCACGACCCGGCTGCCGATCCTCAGATGGCCCGCCGCACCGGACTGTCCCGCCATCACCACGTGGTCTCCAAGGACCGTGGAACCGGAGATCCCGACCTGCGCCACGAGCAGGCAGCCCTCCCCGACCGTCACGCCGTGGGCAATCTGGACGAGGTTGTCCACCTTGGTGCCCCGCCCGATCCGCGTCTCGCCGAGGGCACCACGGTCGACGCAGACGTTGGCGCCGAGCTCCACGTCGTCCTCCAGGACGACCGTGCCGACCTGCGGGACCTTGTGGTGGACGCCGTCCACCGTGGCGAACCCGAACCCGTCCGAGCCCAGCACGACGCCCGGGTGCAGGATGCACCGGTCGCCCACCGTACACCGCTCCCGGATCACGACGCCGGGGTGGAGCAGGCAGTCGGCGCCGACGGTCACGTCCTCCCCGAGGAGACACCCCGCTCCGACCACGGTCCGGTCCCCGACCCGGCATCCGGCACCAATGACGGCGTTCGGCCCCACCGAGGTCCCCTCGCCGAGTACCGCGCCCGGGTCCACCACCGCCGACGGATGGACGCCCCCGGGAGGGCGCCGCGAGGGGTGGAACAGCGCCAGAGCCCGGGCCAGCGCCAGGTACGGGTGCGGGGTGACCAGCACGGTCCGCCCGGGCAGCAGCCCCGCATCGTCCACCAGGATTGCGCCCGCCCGCGACCGCCTCGCCTCGGCCACGTACTTCGGGTTGTGGAGGAACGAGAGGTCCGCGGGTCCGGCCTCGGCCAGCGGCCGGACCCCCTCGAGGACCAGGTCACCGTCGCCCTCCGGCCGTGCGCCGAGCCGCCGGGCGAGGTCGGCGAGGGTGAACGACGGGCTCACTGGGAGGAGGTGTTGAACCGCCGGATGATCTCGTCGGTGATGTCGGTCTTGGCGTCGTCCGCGTAGACGAGACCGGACTGGTACTTCTGGAAGATCAGGAGGTACCCCTTCTCCTTCCCGACCTGCTGAATGATCGGCATGATCTTCTGTTCCAGCGTCGTCAGGGCCTTGCGCCGGGCGTCATCGAGCTCGCGCTGGGCGTCGTCCTGGAACCGCTTGAGGGCGATCCCCTTGTCCTCGATCCTCTTGGTCAGCTCGGCCAGCTTGTCGTCCGACAGCGTGAACCGCTGCTTGTTGAACTGGTCCTTCAGGCTGTCGAGCTCCTGCTGCATCGCCTTGGCCTGGTTGAGCTTCTCCTCCTGGAGCTTCTTGAGCTTCGCCAGGGCCTCTTTGCCCGGATCGGACTCGGTGACCACACGCTGCACGTCGATGACGGCGACCTGGGCCTGCTGGGCCCGGACGGCCGGCACGGCACCGAGCACGACGGCCGCCGCAATGGTGATGGCTCTGATCGGAGAACGCTTCATGTTTCGATTCCTCCCTCGTTGGCTAGAAAGTCGTCCCGATCGAGAACTGGAAGTCGCTCGACTTCTCGTCGGGGAACGGATCCAGGTTGATGCCGTAGATGAACCGGATCGGCGCCTGGAAGATCGGCAGGAAGATCCGGATCTCCACGCCGGTGGTCTTGCGGAACAGGCCAAGGTTCCATCCCTGGTCCTCGAAATAGGTGTTGCCCATGTCTGCGAAGAACACGAGCTTGACGGGACCACCGAGCCGGATCTGGTACTCGACGTTGAGCAGCCAGTACCGGTCGCCACCGAGGCGGGAACCGCCCTCCGTCAGGAAGTACTGTCCATCCTTGGTCCGCGGCACCACGGTGTAGTACGGGATCCCCCGCAGCGACCGGTCGCCGCCCAGCCGGTACCGCTCGTAGATCGGTATCCTCGAGTCCCGGTAGGTGAAGAACTGCCCGGCGGCGATGTTGTACGCAAAGATCGTTCGCCGCGTCAGCGGATGGAAGTTGGTGAACATCATCTCCGGGCGCACGTAGTCGTAGTCCCCACCCAGGAGCCCGCCTGCGAGACGGACCCTGGACACGAACCGCCGGCCACGGTTGGGGTCGAACGGATCGTCCCTCGAATCGTACACGTACGCCGGTGTGAACGATGCCGTCGTGCCCTTGAACACCTCGTAGGTCCGCTCCGGGGCCTCGTAGAACGGTGGTGGCAGGTCGATGGGGCGGTCGTGTCCTCCGGTCGGGTCGCCCGGGAACCCCATCCTGACCACCGCATACTTCGACGTCACGTCCTCGTAGGCGAACAACGTCGTGATCGTATCGAACGGTCCCAGACCGAACCCCAGCGTGACGCTGCCCCCCCGCGTCTCGCGGTAGAAGTCGGCAACGTCGAGGTTCGTGCTGAAGATCGAGGCCCCCAGCAGGATCCGCTTGTCGAGGAAGTACGGCTCCGAGAAGCTGATGGTGTAGTAATCGGAACGGCGCCCGGTCTGAAGTGAGACCCCGAGGGTCTCGCCGCGTCCGAGGAAGTTGCGGGTGTTGAACATCGCCTGGGCGAAGAACCCGTCGAGCTCGGAGTACCCGGCACCGAACTGCATGTCGTTCCGGCCGACCTCGTGCCCCTTGACGTTGACGTTGACCCGCTTGTTCTCGTCGTCGAAGGTGAACTCCAGCGGATCGTCCTCCAGCTTCCAGTACCCGAGGGCGTTGACCTTGTACACCGAACGCTTGAAGCTGCCCATGTTCATCCAGGAGCCCTCGCTGACGAGGAACTGCCGCCGGAGGACCTTGTCGCGCGTCTTGGTGTTCCCCTTGAACTCCAGCCGCCCCAGGCGGTACCGGTCACCCTCGAACACCTCGATGGTGACGTTGACCACGTGGTCGGCGTCAGGATCGTTCTCCAGCACCTGGTTTGCGTAGGCGTAGACGTACCCGCGGTTGTGGTACATGTCCTGGATCGCGTCGAGGCCGCTCTTGATCACCTTCTTGCTGTACCACTTGCCCGAGGTCACCTGAAACAGCCGTTCGAGCTGGTGTTCTTTGAACACCTTCGTGCCGTGGACCCGGACCTTCCCGACCCGGAACCGCTCCCCTTCCTCCACGGGCACCACGAGCTTGACGCGGTACTTCTTCTTCTTGAGCTCCTTGGCCTCGGGATGCTTCGCGATCAGCTCGACTTTCGGCTTGCCGATCTTGATGTCCTTGTACCCGTGGTCCATGTAGAAGTCGCGGAGCGCCTTCTCGTCCTCCTCCCAGGAGCTCTCGGAGTAGATGATCTTCTTGCCCCAGGGGCGGTACCAGTGCGTCTCCTTGGTCTTCTTGAGCACGTGCCGCAGCTTGGAGTCCGAGAACACCTCGTTGCCATCGAACTCAACCCGCTCGATCTTGACCTTCGCGCCCTCGTCGATGTGGAAGGTGACCTGCTTCTCGTTCTTCGACAGGTCCTCGATGGTGTAATCGACCTTCGCCGAGAGGTACCCGGCGACCTTGTAGATCTCCTTCAGCACGGCCCGAATCCGGTCGAGCTCCGGGATCCTCAGCGGGACGTTGCGGGGCAGCTCGATCCCGACCTGGTCCAGCTTGTCCTTGAGGTCGCTCGTGGAGAGCTTCTTGTTTCCTTCGAAGATCACACTCCGGACGAACGGCCGCTCCTTGACCACCACGATCAGCTTGACCTGCCCATCCGGCTCGTCCTCCTCCTCGATCTTCAGGTCCTCGAACAGCCCCGAGTCCCACAGCCGGTGGAACCCCTCGTTGATCGCCGCGTGATCGAGCGGATCTCCGGGTTCCAGCCCCAGGTAGTACTCCACCGTGTCCACGGTGACGGTGATCCCGCCCTCCACCACGATGTCCGCGATCTCGGGCCGGTCCTCGGCGGCTCCTAGGAACCCGGCTGCCCACACCACCATGACCAGGACGGTCAGTACGAACCGCTTCACTGGGCCTCCTGCGTCTGCTCGACCGCCTCGAGATCCACCACGGCCAGCGTCTCACCGCGCAGCTCGACGCGCAGGCGCTCGCCACCCCGCCGCCCCCGGCGCGCGATCAGGTGGTCGGCCACGGCGTCCTCCACCCACCGCTGGACGAGCCGCCGGAGCGGCCGTGCTCCCGCCCTCGGATCGACGCCGGCACGGTCCACGAGCCAGCGTGCCAGCGCCTCGTCCCACTCCAGGTGGACGCCGTGCCGCCGGAGGTTCTCCACCGTCTCGTCCAGGAGGAGCCGTGCCACGGCGTGGAGGCTCGCGCCGTCCAGCGGCCTGAAGACGATGACGTCGTCGAGCCGGTTGAGGAACTCCGGCGGGAAGTGCTTGCGAAGGTTGCGATCGACGAGCTCCTCCAGCCCAGCAGCCGACACATCGCCCGCCGACGTCTCGCCGAAGCCGACCCGGTCGGCCGGCACCATGTGACGGGAGCCCAGGTTCGAGGTCATGATGATGATCGTGTTGGTGAAGTCCACGACGTTGCCGTAGTTGTCCGTCAGCCGGCCGTCTTCGAGCACCTGGAGCAGCAGGTTGTAGATGTCCGGGTGGGCCTTCTCGATCTCGTCGAGCAACACGACCGAGTACGGGTTGCGCCGCACCTGCTCCGACAGCTGACCGCCCTCCTCGAACCCCACGTAGCCGGGGGGTGATCCAACCAGCCGCGAGACGGTGTGCTTCTCCATGTACTCCGACATGTCGAACCGCACGATCCTGCGCGGATCCTGGAACAGGAACCGCGCGAGCTGGCGGGCGACCTCCGTCTTGCCGACGCCGGACGGCCCCAGGAAGATGAACGACCCGATGGGCCGGTTGGGGCTCGTGACTCCGAGACGGCTCCTCCGGATCGCCCGGGCCAGGGCGCCGATCGCCTCGTCCTGGCCCACCACCCGCTGGCGCAGGATCTCCTCCATCCGCTGGAGCCGCTCGGCCTCGTCCTCCTTGATCGAGGTTATCGGGATCCCCGTCCAGGAGGCGACCACATCCTCCACGTCCTCGCGCGTCACCATCGAGGAACCCTCCGACCCTCCCACGGTGCGCTCGAGCATCTCGATCTCCTCCCGCAGCCGGAGCTCCTCCTCGCGAAGCTCCACGGCCCGGTCGAACTCCTTGCGGGAGATCGCCTCCTTCATCGATCCCACGACATCCTGCATCTCCTGACGAACCCGCTGGAGTGTCGTCGTGCTCTCCGCGTTGCGCAGCTTGACCCTGGCGCCGGCCTCGTCGATGACGTCGATCGCCTTGTCCGGAAAGAACCGGTCCGTGATGTACCGTCCGGACAGCCGGACCGCCGAGACCACGGCCTCTGCGTCGTACCGGATCCCGTGGAACGCCTCGTACCGGTCCCGGACGCCAAGCAGGATCTCGATCGTCTCCTCCTCGTCCGGCTGGCGGATGACCACCGGCTGGAACCGTCTCGAGAGGGCGCGATCCTTCTCGATGTACTTCCGGTACTCTTTCATCGTCGTGGCACCGATGCAGGTCAGCTCCCCGCGCGACAGGGCCGGCTTGAGGATGTTGGCCGCATCGAGGGAGCCCTCCGCGGAACCGGTCCCGATCAGCGAGTGGATCTCGTCGATGAAGATGATGATCTCGGGGTGTTCCTGGAGCTCCTTGAGCAGCCCCTTGAGCCGCTCCTCGAACTGTCCCCGGTACTTCGTCCCGGCGACGAGCAGCGACAGGTCGAGCGCCAGGATCCTGCGGTCTGACAGAAAGAGCGGCACCCTTCCCTCGACGATCCGGACGGCCAGCCCCTCGACGATGGCGGTCTTCCCGACGCCGGCCTCACCGAGGAGGAGCGGGTTGTTCTTCGTCCGGCGAGAGAGGATCTGGATCATCCGGTCCACCTCCTGCTCCCGGCCGATCAACGGATCGAACACCCCCTGGGCCGCCAACTGAGTCAGGTCTCTCGAGTACTCCGTCAGGTTCGGGGTGGAACGGGCGTTCTCCTCGAGCTCCCGTTCCCGGCCGAGCCGGGCGATCTCGTTCCGGGCCTCGGCGAGGTCGACCCCGTGCTCCTCGAGGTACTGCGCGGCCAGACTGTCCTCGATCCGGAGCAGCCCGAGGATCAGATGCTCCGTGCCGACGGACTCGTGCCCGAGCTGCTCGGCCTCGTAGACGGCGTGCGCCAGCGCCCGCTTGGTTTCCTCGGCCAGGGGCAGATCCGGCGAGGCGCTGACCCTGGAAGTCACCGCGAGTTCCCCGATCAACTCCTCCCGGAGCTCCTGGAGGTCCACCTCGAGCCGTTCCAGGACCTCCACGAGCGTCTCGTCGGCCTCCCGCAGCAGGCCGAGCAACAGGTGCTCCGCCCCGATCACGCGGCTGCGTGCGCGGCTCGCCTCGTACCGGGCGAAGAAGAGGCTGCGACGAGCGTGCTCGTTGAACTTCTCAAACATGCGTCACCGTGCTGGCCGGATCGAGCCTGACGACACGATCGCACCGACTGGCCAGCCCTTCGTTGTGCGTCACTATAACCGAGGTCAAACCCTCCTTCAAATGAAGCTCCCGGATGAGCGAGAACACCTTCTCGGCGCTTTCCCGGTCGAGGTTCCCGGTCGGTTCGTCGGCCAGCAGGATCCCTGGTCCCATGGCCAGCGCACGGGCCACCGCGACCCGTTGTTGCTCGCCCCCCGACAGCTCGTCCGGGTAGTGGTGGGCCCTTCCGGAGAGCCCGACCCGCTCCAGCAACGCCCCGGCCCGCTCCCGCGCCTCGCGCCGGCTCCGTCCGCCGATCCGCAGCGGAAGCGCCACGTTGTCCCTGGCGTCCAGCTCGTCCAGCAGGTAATGGAACTGGAACACGAACCCGATCAGCCGGTTCCGGAGCGCCGCTCTCTCCGCCGGACCGAGGGATGCCACGGGCACACCGTCCAGCTCGATCGAGCCCGCGTCCGGCCGATCCAGCAGCCCGATCAGGTGGAGCAGTGTGCTCTTGCCCACCCCGGATGGACCGACCACCGCGACCATCTCGCCGCGGCCGATCTCCATGTCGAGATCGCGCAGGACCTCGACCCGGCGCTCGCCCTCCCCGTACCCCTTGCACACCCCCTCGAGACGGACCATCGGATCACTCATACCGCAACCCCTCGGCCGGTTCGCGCCGGGCCACCGTACGGGCCGGGAGCCACGCCGCAAGGGTCGCCAGGATCAGCGAAAACACCATCACGACGGCCACCGTCACCGGTTGCACACGAAACGGAACCGCCGTCACCGCGAAGACGCCCCGCGGCAGGGGGAGAGCCCCCGTCCTGTCCAGGACCATCGCCAGCCCCGCCCCAAGCCCCGCCCCGAGCGCCGTGGCCGCGGCGCCGATCATGACCCCCAGTCCGAGGAAGAGCCGGCGCACCCTGGCGGGAGCCATCCCCAGGCCGGAGAGCACCGCCAGGTCCCGCCGCTTCCCGGCGGCCACCATGGCGACGTTGCACAGCAGGTTGAGTGCCGCCACCACGAGCATCAGCCCCACGGCGAGGAACAGCATCGCCCGCTCCAGGGCGAGGGCAAGGAACAGCGGCCGGTGGAGGTCGCCGATCCCCTCCACCCGAAGCGAGCCCCGGCGATCTCCGAGCGCCTCGCGCACACGCGCCGCGAGGTGCCACGGATCGGCTGGATCCCGAAGCTCCAGCGCCTCCACGGCGGGGCGCCCCCACAGGATGCGCTGGACGACCGCGAGGGGCGCAACCAGCACGCCGCCCTCCCCGGCTCCGGGCTCCCGTGGGATCACCTCCCCGATCTCGAGTCCGGCCCGGACCGGCACGGGACCGAGCGGCGTCAGCCGGGTCCGGGGCGAGAGGACACGAACCGTGTCACCCGGCCCGACGGCCAGCCGCGCCGCGAGGACCCTGTCCGCCGCGACCCCCTCGACGTCCGAGCGTCCGACCAGCCGGGCCGGGACCGTCCCCCCGGGGCCGGCCACGAGGCAGCTTCCCGTCACGACCTCCTCCACCGTCGCATCGCCGAGGGACTCTTGCAGCCGACGTGCCAGCCCGTCGGGATCGCCCAGCAGTCGCCCCGACGCCGCCGAGACCCGGGCGTGGGCCGAGAGCCGGACGAGCTCCCCGCGGATGGTCGACTGGAACCCTTCCAGCAACGCCAGGGTGACCACGAGCGCGAGCACCCCGAGCGTCAGGCCGACGAGGGAGATCGCCGTGACGGTGGCCACGTGGGTCCTGCGGCCCAGGCCGAGCAGGTAGCGCGCCGCCAGGGCGAACTCGACGGGCACCGTCTCACTCCCCCTCCCGGGGCCGCAGCAGCGGGAAGAGGATGACGTCGCGGATCGACTGACGCCCCGTCATCAGCATGACGAGACGGTCGATGCCGATCCCCTCCCCTCCCGTCGGCGGCATCCCGTGCTCGAGGGCGAGCAGGAAGTCCTCGTCCACCGTACCGCCACTGCGGCGTGCCTGCTCCTCGAGACGCCGACGCTGCTCCGCCGGGTCGTTGAGCTCCGTGTAGGCGTTGGCCAGCTCCATCCCACCGACGAACAGCTCGAACCGCTCCACGGTGTCGGGATCGGACGGGGACGACTTCGCCAGCGGCGAGATGTCCCGCGGGAAGTCGATGATGAAAGTCGGGTCGATCAGGCGCGGCTCCGCCGTCACCTCGAACAGCTCCGCCAGCAGCTTCCCGTCGGACCGCTCCTCGATCCGCTCCACCCCGAGGCGCCGGGCCGCCGACTCCATGGCCGCACGGTCGGCCAGATCGGCCTCCTCGAGGTCCGAATATGCCAGGATGGCGTCCCGGAGCGTCAGCCGCCGCCACGGCCGGGAGAGGTCGATCGTCCCCTCGCCCCACGGCAGGGTCAGGCTCCCCACGGCCTCCTCTGCCACGGCGGTCAGCATCGCCTCGGTGAACTCCATCAGGAGCTCGTAGTCGGCGTACGCCCAGTAGAACTCCAGCATGGTGAACTCAGGGTTGTGCCGGGTGGAGATCCCCTCGTTGCGGAAGTTCCGGTTGAGCTCGAACACCCGCTCGAACCCGCCGACGATCAACCGCTTCAGGTACAGTTCCGGGGCGATCCGGAGGTAGAGGTCGAGATCCAGCGCGTTGTGGTGCGTGACGAACGGCCGGGCGGTGGCCCCACCCGGGATCGGGTGCATCATCGGCGTCTCGACCTCGAGAAACCCGTGCTCCCCCAGGAACCGCCTGAGCGCGGCGACGATCCTCGAACGGATCTCGAACACCCGGCGCGACTCCGGGTTGGCCACGAGGTCGAGGTACCGCTGGCGCGCCCGGGCCTCCCGGTCGGCGAGACCGTGGTACTTCTCGGGGAGAGGGCGCAGCGCCTTCGCCAGCACGCTCAGGCGCTCCACCGCCACCGTGAGCTCGCCCGTCCGCGTCCTGAACAGGACGCCCTCGGCACCGGCGAAGTCGCCGAGGTCCAGGAGCTTGAAAACGGCCCAGTCGTTCTCGGGGAGCCGGTCCTTCCGGACGTGAAGCTGGATCCGCGTCGCGCCGTCGTTGAGGTCGACGAACGCCGCCTTCCCATGCCCGCGGATCGCCCGGACACGCCCGGCGAGGCGGACCGCGGGCCGCGCCTCCTCCAGCGCCGCGGCGTCGGCGTCCTTCCAGCGCGCCACCACGTCCGTGATCGACGTCTCCACGCGGTAGCGCGCCGGGTACGGCTCGACGCCGAGCTCCCGGAGCGCCTCGAGCTTGGCCACACGGTTGGCGATCAGCTGCTCCAGCGGCTGCTGGGTTCCGTCGTCGGGCACGTCGAACCTCCCCACCGGCCGGCCGCGGAGCCCCGGCCCGGGCTTCCCGGCCCGGTCGTCGGCCCGGCCCGCCGAGCGCCGGATTCTACCACGGGTGAACGGTGCCGCCCGTCCGCCGGCGGCCCACTTGTGGAACGGCGCGGCCGGTGGCATGATGCGCCCGTGCCAGGACGTTCGAAGTCGCTGTTCCGCCGGATCGAGAAGGCGCTGGAGACCATGTCCCGGGGATCCCACCCCCTGGAGACCATCCGTCTGACGGCTGAGTTCCTGGTGGAGAACTTTGCCTCCGAGCTCGGGCTGACCGGAGGCAGGATCTATGCGGCCGAGAACGGCCAGTACGAGCTGGTGGAAACGTTCGGCACCGTCGCCCGCGCACCCGTAGGGTTGACGATTCCCCGCACCTACCCGACGCTCCAGCAGCTCCTCGACGAGGGTGCCGTCATGATGGACCGCTCCGACCCCTCCCTCGACGAGGGGCTCGAGGCCGAGCTGGGCACCCGGGACCGGTTCGCCGCCATCGTGGTCGCCGACGGGGCGTTCGTGCTCTCCTTCGACGTGGCGCCGGGCGCAGACCCCGAGCAGGTGCTGCCCGCCCTCAACCTGTTCCGCCTCGCCATCAACCAGAAGGTCCGCGAGGAACGGATCGTGGCGCTGCTCGAAGACGCGAAACGGATCCAGACCTCGATCCTCCCCCGCAGGATCCCCGAGTACGGCGACTACCGGCTGGCGGCACGGTCGATCCCGGCGGAGATCGTCGGCGGGGACTTCTACGACTTCATCACCATCTCGGAGACGAACTTCCACGTGGTCCTGGCCGACGCCGCGGGGCATGGGCTTCCGGCGGCGCTCCAGGTCCGCGACGTCTACACCGGCCTCCGGATGGGGCTGCTCCGCGAGTACAAGATCACGCGCACGCTCGAACGCCTCAACCGGATCATCCACCGAAGCCGCCTGGCGACGAAGTTCGTCTCCCTCGTCCTCGCCGAGCTCGAGGTCGGGGGCACCGTGCTGTACGCCAACGCCGGGCACCCCGCGCCGATCCTCGTGCGCGCGAGCGGCACCGTGGAGATGTTGGAGACCCGCGGGATGATCCTGGGACCACGGCCCGAGGTACGGTACCCCATCGACCTGGTCCGTCTCGAACCCGGCGACCTGCTCGCCCTGTACTCCGACGGCATCACCGAGGCGCCGTCGGCCGGCGGCGGCGAGGAGTTCGGGGCCGGACGGCTCGTCCGCCTGCTCACCCGGCGGCGAACGGAGCCGGTGGAATCGATCCTGGAGGCGGTGTTCGAGGCGGTGAAGTCGTTCTCCGGAACCCCGCAGCCGGCCGACGACCAGACCGTCGTCCTGATCAAGCGGGAGATCGAGGAGGAGGAGACACCGTGAGCACCCAGTTCGTCCCGGCATCGTTCTTCGACCTGGAGGGATGGAGCCACGCGACGGTCTTTCCCCCGGACGAACCCGTCTGGAAGGCCCTTGGAGAGACGCTGGTTGCGTACCTCGAGGCATGGAACGACTGGAGGGTCCTCGCCGACCTGCCCGATGGGGTCCACCTGCTCGGAGACCGTATCTTCATCGGGCCGGGATGCCGGATCGAGCCGGGCGCGGTGATCCAGGGGCCGGTGATCCTCGAGGCCGACGTCGAGGTCCGGACCGGCGCCTACGTCCGCCAGAACGTCCTGGCCGGGCGTGGAACCCTGATCGGGGCCCACACGGAGGTCAAGGGCGCCATTCTTCTCCCCGGGGCGAAGGCGCCCCACCAGAACTACGTGGGCGACAGTATCCTCGGCCGGGACGTCAACCTTGGCGCCGGGACGATCCTCTCGAACGTCAAGAACATCGGCCGGGAGGTGACGTTCCGGGCCGGGCGGGAGACCGTGCACACCGGGCTCCGAAAGTTCGGGGCGATCCTCGGCGACGGGTGCAGGACAGGGTGCAACACGGTGCTCAACCCCGGCGTCCTGATGGGCCCCGGCTCCGTCACCTACCCCAACGCCACCCTCCGATCCGGTCACTACCCCGCCCGGACTCTGATCAAGGTCCGCCAGCACCAGACCACGGTCGAGCTCGACCGCCTCCGCTGACTCAGGGGCTGGGACCAGCCCCCGCCGCACCCAAGGCACCCCAACGGGAGCACCCCCTTGCCGGGACCATCGAGAGATCCGGGAGACTGGCGAGGTATTGCTGTGGCTCCAGGGAAGGGGACCGGCCCTTCGCGTCAGGCCCTGATCACGTTGGCATGTGGGGCACGGTAGACACCGCGGGTATCGACGACGAGGGACGCCTCGGCCACTACCAGATCCCAGTCCACCGCAGTGTGATCCGTGACGATCAGCACGGCGTCCCGGGATCGCAGCTCCCCGGCGCTCAGCGGTACGGATTCGAGGGGAGGAAGGTCGGGCCACGAGCGCATCCGGGGACTCACCGGGATGTGGGGGTCGTGGTAGTCCACCTCCGCGCCGAGCTCGAGGAGCCGTTCGATCAACTCGAACGCCGGGCTCTCCCGGGGGTCGTCGATATCCTTCTTGTACGCAAGCCCGATGACGAGGATCCGGGAACCCCGGACCGGCCGGCCCCGATCGTTGAGGGCGAGGATCAGTTTCTCGATGACGTACCGCGGCATCTCCACGTTGATCTCGCCGGCCAGCTCGATGAACCGGGTCGGCGTCCCGTACTCCCGGGCCTTCCAGGAGAGGTAGAACGGGTCGAGCGGGATGCAGTGGCCGCCCCAGCCGGGTCCCGGGTTGAACCGCATGAACCCGAACGGCTTGGTCTCGGCGGCGTCCAGGACCTCCCAGACATCGATCCCCATGGCGTCGTACGCCACCTTGAGCTCGTTGACCAGGGCGATGTTGACGGCCCGGAAGATGTTCTCCATCAGCTTCGTCGCCTCGGCCGTCCTCGCCGACGAGACGCGCACGGTGCGGGGGATGACGGCGCCGTACAGCGCCTCGGCGAGGTCCGCGGATGTCGGATCGACGCCGCCAACGACCTTGGGGATCGACGTCGTCCCGTAGTCTGGGTTCCCGGGATCCTCGCGTTCCGGTGAGAACGCCAGAAAGAAGTCCCGGCCTGCGGTCAGTCCAGAACGCTCGAGAATCGTGCGGACCAGGCCGTCCGTCGTTCCGGGGTATGTCGTGGATTCCAGGACCACGAGCTGCCCGGGGCGAAGCACCTCCGCGATCGCCTCGCAGGTTGCCCTGACGAACCGCATCTCCGGCTCGCGCTGGGGGGTCAGCGGTGTCGGGACGCAGATCAAGATCGTATCGGGTTCCGCGAGGCGCGAAAAATCGGCCGTGGCCTCCAAACGGCCCGACCGGATCACAGAGGCCAGCGCCTCACCGTCCAGGTGGGCGATGGGGCACTCGCCACGCCCGATCGCCTCGACCCGCGGCCCGTCGATGTCGAACCCGAGAACGGGGAACCCCTTCCCGGCAAACGCCATGGCCAGCGGGAGACCGACGTAACCGAGCCCGACGATCCCGACGAGCGCGGACCGGTCTCCGATCCGCCGTCCGAGGCGTTCGGCGTGTCCGTTCACGTCCGGCGCCACTTCCCGCGATGACCGGGCCTGCCGCCCACGATCAGAGCAGGGCGTCCAGCTTCGTGCGGATCACGGCCTCGCTGGCGGCACCAACGATCCGATCCACGACCTCGCCGTTCTTGAAGAAGAGAATGGTGGGGATCGCCTGGATTCCGTACCGCATGGCGAGACCACGGTTCGAGTCCACATCGACCTTCGCCAGGATCGCCCGCCCCTCGTACTCCTCCGCGAGCTTCTCCATGACCGGTGCGACCATCCGGCACGGCCCGCACCACACGGCCCAGAAATCGACAACGGCGGGCTTGTCCGCCTGAAGGATCACGGTATCGAACTCCGCCTCGGTCACTGCGCACGCTTTCCCTGCCATCGGTGCCCCTCCTTGGGATGTCCGGCAGCCCCGGCCGCCGTGACCGCGACATCATACACCACCCGTCTGGGGTAGAGTGGAGACGATGGACGGAGACCGAGCCGCACCGTACCTGACGTTCCTGGGACTGGATCCGGTGGACCCGGCCGAGGCGCGGATCCGCGTGCTCCCCGTCCCGTACGACATGACGGCGTCGTACCAGCCAGGGGCGCGCCGGGGACCCATTGCCCTCCTGGAAGCATCGACCCATGTGGAGCTCTACGACGAGCTACTCGAGGACGAACCGTGGCAGGCCGGAATCGCCACGCTCCCTCCGCTGGTCCCCGCAACGGAGGGGCCAAAGGCCATGGTCCGGAGGATCGCGCGAGAGGCCGAGCGATGGGTCGACGCGGACCGGTTCCTGCTGACCATCGGCGGCGAGCACTCCATCACACCCCCGCTCGTGGCGGCGCACCGGAAGCTCTGGCCGGACCTGACGGTGGTCCAGATCGACGCCCACGCAGACCTTCGGAACAGCTTCGAGGGATCGCGCCACAACCACGCCTGCGCCATGCGCCGCGTTCTCGAGGGCGGCGGGCAGCTGATCCAGGTGGGGATCCGGTCTCTGACCGCCGAGGAGCACGTGCTGATCCGGGAGGACGGCCGGATCCGTACGTTCTTCGCGCGGGACCTCGCAGGACGCCGGCCGGAAGCGTGGGCCGTCGAGGTCGCGGCCGCCGTCGACGGCGCCTGCTACCTGACCGTGGACCTCGACGGGCTGGACCCGTCGATCATGCCCGCCACGGGGACCCCCGAGCCGGGAGGGCTGGACTGGCGCGGCATCAGCGAGCTCGTCGCCGCACTCGCCCGCCGGGGACCGCTCGTCGGGGCCGACATCGTGGAGCTCGCGCCGATTCCGGGACTCGTGGCCCCCGATTTCCTTGCAGCCCGCCTGGCCCAGCGGATCATCGGATTCGCAGCCCGCTCCCGCGGGTGGCTGAATCGGACCCGTCCGTGAGGATCCGCCCGCGGAGCGCGGCCCGACGCTCCTCGCGGCTTGGTCTCGCTCCGGACGGCGGTCGGGACGAGGCCCCCTCTTCCCCGTGATCCCGAGGTCCGCGGCGTGGTGTCCGGGCGGGGTGGCCATGGAAACGAAACGGCCCGCCGTCCGGCGGGCCGTGTTTGAACCGTGCAGGGAAGGGTCAACGGCCGCCGGGCTCCTTCCGCGGGCCCGACCACTCGTTCTCGAGACCCCGGCCATCCAGAGGCGTGTCGCCCGGATTCATCAGCTGCACCGTGGCCTCCCGGCTCTCGATGGTCGAACCATCGGATCCGATGACCTCGAGCCTGTAGGTCATCCCTCGCACGACCTGGACGGGTTGATCGGTCCTGGTATAGGTCGCACCGGCAGCCGCCTGGCCCGCAGCGGGAACCGTCTCCACGGCCCGCCACGTGTCATCCTCGGTCCGCGAGATCCGGAACCCCATGACGTTCTCCTCGGACACCGTTCGCCAGCTCAGCTCGACCGAGTCCATCTCGGCCTGGACAGCGGCGAACTCTGCGAGAACCGCCGCGAGGGGCCCCACGGCGCCGTTGGAGCTCGGTCCGACCACGCCGGTCTCCACGGCGGTCACCGCGGCCTCCCGGTCGGTGCCACTCGGAGCGCCGGTTCCATCGAACCGGAGCGCCAGGGCGAAGAAATAGGTGTCGCTGCCGTAAACGCGGATCGTGGCGCCGGTCTGGGATGTCGGGAGGTAACCGTCCGTCGTCGTGTTCGTCGAGCCGTCGTTCGTGACGTAGGGGGTCGTTCCGGAGGCCGCACCCGAGAGACGGGCCCATCCCGTCTTGTTCCCGGTGTTGCTGGTGCTGCCCGTCCGATAGTAGATGGCATAGCCCGCCAGCACGTCTCCAGACTGGTCGTTGACGGCCCACGCCGAGCTCGACGGAGCACTCCACGTGACGCTGTACTCGGTGTAGGCGTTGCCGTCGTTTCCCGTCGCCGCACTGTTGATCGAGATAGAGGGGATGGACGATGCCTGGGACTGTGCTGCCGAGAGACTCAGCTGGAGCGCGTCGAGATCGACGTTCGTTCCGTTGTTCTGGCTGCCGACGCACAGGGCAAACTTACCGCCGGAGCTCGCGGTTTCCGAGACGAGCAGGAGCCCCGTGGTCAGGGGGTTGGTCGAACAGCGGGTGGAGTTGGCCCAGTTGATGCCGGTCGCCACGCCGATATCGGATCCGCTGTCCACCAGGGCCGCCGAATCACCGTCCTGATCGACGACTCCCGACGCGTCCGACGTGCCCCAAGCCCAGTAGTACGAGGCAAACCCCGTGTCCGTCGTGTTCATGTTGGTGAACACGACCGGAGTGCTCGCCTCGTTGACGGTCGTGGTACACGCCGCCCGAAGAGCTGTCGCGCCGAACAACGCCACCAGCACCGCTGCCGCAATGACGAGTTGTGTCCGTTTCATCCTGGTCCCTCCATCCTCGTTCGTGTGCTCGTCCTCAGTAGTGCGGCGGTGCCCACGACCACGCGCACGGATCGCTCGGGGATGTACATCCGCCCGACGTGTTGGGGCAGACCAGGTCCAGCACGTAGCCCATCGCAGGGTCGATGGGGAACGGCGCCCCGAACGCAGACCCGATACGCCACACCTCCTCGTTTCCGGTGGACGTGTTGAACCGCCGGATCTGGTAGATCCAGTCAGAGCCGCCCATGGCCTGTCCGAGATCCTCGGCATCCATCTGGCCGTTGCCGTTGACGTCGTCGAGCTTCAGGTTGGCCGGGAGGCTGAACCGGTGGTAGTTGACGCCGTTCGGATCGAAACAATACTGGAGCTGGAAGTCCGGATCGTTGGCCCCTGCCACCTCGAGCACGTGGGTCGTGTTGCTCCCCACGGCCTGCAGGTCGATGCCGTAGCTCTCGCCGGGGACGATCTGAAACGGCGTCCCAAGGGTGCTCCCCGAGCGCCACGTCACGTAGGCCTGGGAACTCTCGTCCCACTTCCAGACCTGGTAGACCGCGCACGGGTTGCTGCCCGCATCGCACGGGCGGGTGTAGCCGCTGTCCCGTGGCTGGAGATCCTGGGCGAGATCCTCGGCATCGACGACTCCGTTGCCGTTGGCGTCGGGCGGCTGGTAGTGGTACGGGATCGAGATCCAGTAGAGGTTGCTCCCCGACGAGTTGAACGTCAGCTGGTGCCGCACGAGAGTTCCCATGTTGCTGGCCATGATCGGACCGGCGACGACGCCCACGGCCGCCGCGACGACGAACACCCGGAGTTTCATGAAGCCCTCCTTACGATCAGCCTGCCGTGACGCCCCCCATCCCCCTGTCCAGGCAGACGTTGAACCTGACCGTATCCTAGCACGGTGCCTGACGTCGTCCAAACCTGGTCCGGGAACCGGGACAGGCCAACGAGCGCGGCCGCGTCCCATGGCGACGGGGCTGGAAGTCGGGGCGTTCGTGGTGCTACTCTTCGGGGGCGCGGAGAAACCGGTTTCCGGGCAGCCCCACGGCCTGGAGGGAGGAGAGGGACGATGGCGGAGCAGGCGGACCTGAAACGCACACCGCTTCACGGCGAGCACGTCCGGCTCGGGGCCCGGATGGTCCCGTTCGCCGGTTTCGAGATGCCGGTCCAGTATACGGGTCTGATGGAGGAGCACCGGGCCGTTCGGGAGCGTGCGGGGCTGTTCGACGTCTCCCACATGGGCGAGATCTTCGTCCGGGGTCCGCGGGCGCTGGAGTTCGTCCAGAGGATCTCCTGCAACGATCACTCGAAGATGACGGTGGGCCGGGCCCAGTATACGGGCCTGATGGCACCCCAGGGCACCTTCGTGGACGACATGCTGGTCCACAAGATGGCCGAGGACGAGTACCTGCTGGTTGTCAACGCGGCGAACCTCGAGAAGGACTTCGCCTACCTCGAGGAGCTGGCGTCGGACGAGGAGGGCGTCCGGGTCGAGAACGAGTCCGGCCGGTGGGCCCAGGTCGCGTTCCAGGGGCCGCTCGCGGCGGAGATCCTCCAGCCGCTCGTGGACGTGGATCTCGCAGCGATCAGGTACTACCGGTTCGTCAACGGAAAGGTGCTCGGGCACGAGGCGATCGTCGCCCGGACGGGGTACACGGGCGAGGACGGGTTCGAGCTGTACACGGCTCCGGATCCCGCGCCGGAGATCTGGCGGGCGATCCTCGAGGCGGGGAAGGACCGGGGCGTGCTGCCCGCAGGTCTCGGCGCCCGGGACACGCTCCGGCTCGAGGCCGGAATGTGCCTGTACGGGAACGACATCGACGAGACCACGACGCCGCTCGAAGCGGGGCTCGGCTGGATCGTCAAGCTGGACAAGGGCGACTTCATCGGGCGGGACATCCTGGAGCGCCAGGCGGAGGAGGGGGTCGAACGGCGGCTTGTCGGGTTCGAGGTGACGGGCCGGGGGATCGCGCGGCACGGGTACGCCGTGGCGCTCGAGGAGGGCGGCGAGCCGGTGGGGACGGTGACCTCCGGGACCCACTCCCCGACCCTCGGCAAGGCGATCGGGATGGCGTACGTCCCGGCGGACTCGGCGGAGCCAGGGACGCCGCTCTTCATCGAGATCCGGAAACGGTGGACCCCGGCGGTGGTGGTGCCACTGCCGTTCTATTCGCGGAAGAAGAAGACCACCACGAAATAGGAGCAGGACCATCGCCGGGCGGTCCCCAACGGCCTCCGGCGAGGACGGACCCAAGGAGGCGAGCATGTCGGTGCCCAACGATCTGCGGTACACGAGGACCCACGAGTGGGTGCGGGAGGAGGGCGACACGGTGGTGGTCGGCATCACCCACTACGCCCAGGAGCAGCTGGGCGAGGTCGTCTACGTCGAGCTGCCCGAGGTCGGGCGCACACTCGACGCCGGCGAGGAGCTGGGGACGCTGGAGTCGGTCAAGGCCGTCTCCGAGTTCTTCTCGCCGGTGGCGGGCGAGGTCGCAGAGGTCAACGAGCGGCTCGACGACGAGCCGGGGCTCGTCAACGACGACCCGTACGGCGAGGGGTGGCTCGTGAAGATCACGGTCTCGGGCGACGGGGCGGAGCTGATGGACGCGGCGGCGTACGAGGCGTTCCTCGCGGAGGAAGGGCACTGATGCACCCCTGGATCGGGGTGGGGGAGGCGGATCGCCGCCGGATCCTCGACGAGCTCGGCCTGGATTCGGTGGACGCCCTCTTCGAGACGGTTCCCGCCGCGGTCCGGACGGACCGGCTCGACCTTCCTCCGGCGGAGGACGAGGGGCGTCTGATGGCGTCCATGCGGGCGCTCTCCGGCCGGAACACGACGGCCGCGGCGGTGCCCTCGTTCCTCGGCGCGGGCGCCTACCGCCACGTCCAGCCCTCGGCGGTGGACGCCGTGCTGTCCCGGGCGGAGTTTTTCACCTCGTACACCCCGTACCAGCCGGAGATCTCCCAGGGGACGCTCCAGGCGATCTTCGAGTTCCAGACGGTGATCGCCGGGCTGGCCGGCCTCGACGTGGCCAACGCGTCGCTCTACGACGGGGCCACGGCCCTGGTGGAGGCGGCGCTGATGAGCCACCGGCTCCTCCGGGCGAAGCGGAACACCGTGGTGGTGGCCGAGACGGTCCACCCGATGTACCGCCGCGTCCTGGAGACGTACGCAGGCGCTCTCGGCATCGCCGTGGTGACCGTGCCGCCCGGTGAGGACGGCCGGACCGACCCCGGCCGCCTCGCCGCCGCGGCCGGAGGCGACGCCTGCTGTCTCGTGGTGCAGTCCCCGAACTTCGTCGGGATCGTCGAGGACCTTCCGGCCGTCGCGGAGGCGGCCCACGGCGCGGGCGCCATGGCGGTACAGGTGGTGGCGGAGGCGGCGTCGCTCGGCATCCTCCACGGTGGCGGTCGGTTCGGGTTCGACATCGTCTGCGGGGAGGCCCAGTCCCTCGGGCTTCCCCTGGGGTTCGGCGGGCCGCACCTCGGGTTCTTCGCCTGCCGCGAGGAACACAAGCGCCAGATGCCGGGGCGTCTCGTGGGGCAGACCGTGGATGCGGACGGCCGGCGCGGCTTCTGCCTGACGCTCTCCACGCGGGAGCAGCACATCCGGCGGGCGAAAGCCACGTCCAATATCTGCTCGAACCACGGTTTGATGGCCCTGGCGGCCACGGTGTTCATGGAGCTGCTCGGCGGCAGCGGCCTGCGCGCCATGGCGCTCGGTTCCCACGCCGCGGCCGAGGAGACGAAGCGGCGGGTGCTCATGCTCGGTGATCCGTGGCGCCTCGCCTACCCCATCGCCCCGACGTTCGACGAGTTCCTCCTCGTGGGTCCGGCGCCGGGCGAGGAGCTGGCGAGGAGGGCGGCCGAGGCGGGGGTGTTCGCCGGGGTTCCGTCCCGGAAGTGGGGCGGTTCGTGGCCCGACGGCCTGCTCGTCGCGGCGACGGAGACGACCCGCGCCGGGGAGATCCGGGCGCTGGTGGAGGTTCTCGGGAGGATCGGACGATGAAGCCGCGCACGCTCCACGACGAGCCGCTGATCTTCGAGCGCAACCCGGAGCGGGGGCCTCGCGGGACGTTCCGTCTTCCCGCCGGCGAGGTGCCCCCGGTCGATCCCCGGGCGACGCTGCCGGCCGAACAGCTGCGGGAGCCGCTCGACCTGCTGCCGGACCTCGGGGAGCTCGAGGTGGTCCAGCACTTCCACCGGCTCTCCCAGATGAACTTCGCGGTGGACGAGGGGCTGTACCCCCTGGGTTCCTGCACGATGAAGTACAACCCCCGCGTGTGCGAGCGCGCGTGCCGGCTCGAAGGGTTCACGGAGGTCCACCCGCTCGAACCCGACGGCCACGTCCAGGGCGCGCTGGAACTGATGTGGGAGCTCGAGCGGGCGCTCGTGGCGATCACCGGGATGGCCGCGGTGACGCTCCAGCCCGCGGCGGGCGCCCACGGCGAGCTGACCGGGATGCTGATGATCCGCAAGGCGCTCGCGGCACGGGGCGATGCGCGGCAGGCCGTCATCATCCCGGACTCGGCCCACGGAACGAACCCGGCCTCGGCGACGTTCGCGGGGTACCGGGCGCTGGAGATCGCCTCGGGCCCGGACGGCACGGTGGACATGGCGGCCCTCGACCGGATGATGGACGAGACGGTGGCGGGGATCATGCTGACGGTGCCGAACACCTTGGGCGTGTTCGAGCACCGGATCGTGGAGATCTCGCGGCTCGTCCACGAGCGGGGCGGGTACGTCTACCTGGACGGTGCCAACCTCAACGCCTTCGTCGGCCGGGCGCTCCCCGGTCTGATGGGGGCCGACGCCCTCCACATCAACCTCCACAAGACGTTCTCCACGCCCCACGGCGGCGGCGGGCCCGGCGCGGGTCCCGTGGCCGTCTCCGAGGCGCTGGTGCCGTACCTGCCCGTGCCGCGCGTCGTCCGGGAGGGGGACGCCTTCAGGATGGTGTGGGAGGACGAGCGGTCCATCGGGCCGATGCGCGGTTTCTACGCCAACTTCCTCGTCCTCGTCCGGGCGCTGGCGTACATCCGGGGGATGGGCTCGGACGGGCTCCGGGAGATGTCGGAGGCCGCCGTCCTGCTGGCGAACCTCGTCCGGCGCCGGCTCGAAGGGGCGTACCACCTCCAGTACGAGGCGCCGACGCTGCACGAGGTGGTGTTCGACGACACCTTCCAGAAGGAGCACGGCGTCACCAACATCGACATCGCCAAGCGGCTGCTCGACCATGGGTTCCACCCGCCGACGGTTTCCTTCCCGCTGATCGTGCACGGCGCGCTGATGATCGAGCCGACGGAGAGCCCGTCGCCCGAGGAGGTCGAGGCGTTCTGCGAGGCGATGCTGGCCATCGCGCGGGAGGCCGCGGAGGATCCGGAGCGGCTTCGAACGGCTCCCCATGGAACCCCCGTCCGCCGGCTCGACGAGGTGGCCGCAGCCCGGAGCCCGGTGCTCCGCTGGCGCAAGGAGTGACGGCTGGGGCCGGCTCCTCGCGCCGGCCCTGACCCTGGCTTTTCTGCATCGAACCCTGCTCTCCCCCGGTGCGGGACCGGTGTCAGCACCTCGGACAGTGTCGCCCCGGCCGTCGCCGGCACGCTGCCTGCCGGCGAGCGTCTGCGGGATGCTCCCGGGAACACCGGTTCGCCGGACGCCTCACCGCGGTGAGGGGGGCAGACATTGCAATCAGGAATCGTTCCGCAGGCCGTTTATCGCAGAGGACGCGCAAGTGTCACGGCTCCGTAAAAAACCGCCGAAATCTGCTTGACGGCCCCCTGGCCCGTTTCTAGCCTCGGTTCAAGTTTCGAGCCCCCGAGGAGGGACCCGAGGTGGGAAGGACGAAAAAGGAGGATCCGACGGTGATGAAAAAGGTACTTATGGGGTTGGTTGGCGTGGCGCTGGTGGCGTCGCAGACGATGGCGATGCGGCCGGTCGACGGACGGCGGCTTCCCGGAGCGACCCGAACGGCGGCAGATCTGTCGGTGTTCCCGCACGTCGAGCGGGCGGCGATCGAGGATGCGACGGGGATGCCCAGCTGGCTTGCCGGTGACCTCGGGCAGATCCCGCGGGGCGAGAAGGCGACCGCGGCGGAGACGTACGTCCGCGCCTTGGGGCCGGCGTTCAAGATCCGCCCCTCTGATGACTTCCGCGTGACACGAATGTTCACGGACCGCCTCGGTGAGACCCACATCCGGCTCTCCCAGATCCACGACGGACTCCCGGTGGACGGCGCCGAGATCTTCCTCCACCTCGATTCCAACGGAAACGTCCGGGTGATCAACGGCCACCTCGGCGGTGGCATCGAGATCCCGCCGGTGCCCGAGATCAACGGGCAGGACGCGGTCCGGTTCTTCGTCGAGCGTCAGGCCGTGACCTCGATCGAGCTCGAGACCGAGCCCGAGCTGGTCTATTACACCCGTGCCGAGGAGCCCGTCTTCCTGGCGTGGAAGTTCGAGGCGACGTGGTCCGACGCCCAGGGAACGTACAAGGAGCGGATCTATATCGACGCGCAGGACGGGACGATCCTCGACCGGCAGGGCCTGATCTGGGCGGCGAAGTACCGCAAGATCTACACGGCGAACCATGGGACGTCGCTTCCGGGGTCGCTCCTGTTCACGGAGGGGGGCTCCTCGTCGGATTCGGCGGCCATGGCGGCGTACAACAACCTGGGGTCCACCTACGATTTCTACAAGAACGTCTTCGGCCGCGACTCCTACGACGGGTCGGGCGCATCGCTCATCGCCACGGTTCACTTCTCCTCGAACTACAACAACGCCTACTGGAACGGTTCCCAGATGGTGTTCGGCGACGGGGACGGATCGACCTTCTCCAGCCTGTCCGGCGCCCTGGACGTGGTGGCCCATGAGCTGACCCACGCGGTCACCGAGTACACGGCCAACCTGACCTACTCCTACGAGTCGGGCGCCCTCAACGAGGCGACCTCCGACATCATGGGATGCACGGCCGAGGCATACCACGACGGCGGCGTCAACTCCGACACATGGAAGATGGGTGAGGACATCTACACTCCGGGGACCCCCGGCGACGCCCTCCGGTACATCAACGATCCGGCTGCGGACGGCTCCTCCCCGGACTACTACCCGGATCGGTACACGGGCTCGTCGGACAACGGCGGCGTCCACATCAACATGGGGATCGGCTCCCTGGCGTACTACCTCTTCTCCCAGGGCGGCACCCACCCGCGCGGCAAGACCTCCGTGCAGGTCCCGGCGCTGGGGATCACCAAGGCGCGGGCGATCTGGTACCGGGCTCTGACGACCTACTTCACGAGCTCGACGAACTTCGAGGGCGCCCGGAACGCCACGGCACAGGCGGCCCAGGATCTCTACGGCTCCACGGCGTACGGCGCCGTGCACAAGGCGTGGGACGCGGTGGGCGTTCCGGGGACGCCGGCGAGCACGACGGTCACCGAGCTCTCCAACGGGCAGACGGTCTCCAGTCTCTCGGGCGCCACGGGATCCGAGACGTTCTTCAAGATCGCCGTTCCCTCCGGGCAGGACTCGCTCGAGATCAAGATCTGGGGTGGCTCGGGCGACTGCGACCTCTACGTGAAGCGGGGCGCCAAGCCTACCACCTCGTCCTACGACTACCGGCCGTACCTCTCGGGCAACAACGAGACGGTCACGGTCAGTGATCCTGCCGCGGGTGACTGGTACGTCATGCTGCGCGGGTACCAGGCGTACTCCGGCGTCTCCCTCAAGGCGACCTACACCGGATCCTCCGGCGGCGGAACCGGTGACGGCGTGGTGGTGCTGTCCAACGGCGTTGCCAAGACCAACCTGTCCGGTGCCAAGGGCTCGGCGAGCTACTTCAAGATCACGGTGCCCTCGGGCCAGAGCTCCCTCGAGATCGCCATGTCCGGCGGAACCGGGGACTCCGACCTGTACGTGAAGTTCGGCGCCCAGCCCACGACCTCCTCCTACGACTACCGGCCGTACCTGACGGGCAACAACGAGACGGTCTCGGTGGACAACCCCTCTGCCGGCGACTGGTACATCATGCTCCACGGATACGAGGCGTACTCTGGCGTCACGCTGAAGGCGACCTACTCGGGCAGCGGCGGCGGGACCACGTCGATGAACGAGAGTGAGTCCAACGGCTCGACCTCCTCCGCGGACGTGATCCCCAGCTCCCCGATGCACGTGACGGCGTACATCGGATCGAGCTCCGACGTGGACTACTTCCGGGTCACCCTGCCGGCCGGCCAGACGCTGACCGTCGATATGGACGTGCCCTCCGGCAAGGACTACGACATCAAGTTCTACGACAGCTCCGGTAACCGGCTGGCGTACGGGTACAACGGCACGGGACAGGACGAGCACGTGACGTACACCAACAGTGGCTCGTACGCGAAGTACGTCTACATCAAGTGCTACGCCTACAGCGGTTCCTCCTCCTCCACGCCGTACACCCTGGACGTCACCTTCTGACCATCGGTCCAGACCACCTTGCAGGCCCCGCTCCGGCGGGGCCGTTTTTCTAGACCGTTCACGGACCGGAACGATGAAAACGCCGCCACGGTCGCCGTGACAGCCGTGGCCTCCGTCACGGCCATGGGCACGGCCACGGACATGAACCGGAATGCCCGCCGGTTCCGAGAGTCTCCCGAGCGTCCGGATCCCCATCTCGTACGGCGCCACGCCCGTGAGCGCACCCTGGACGAGCGGACCGGACCTGTCCCCGATGGCGCCCCGGCACCCGACAACGGGCCGGGTCGGGCTCAGTCCTCCCGGACCAACGCCTCGTCCAGGACCTCCCGGGCATGCTCGACGAACCGGATCCGGGCCTGACGCCGGGCGCGGGGCGGGAGGTCGGCGAGGTCGCGCCGGTTCTCCGAGGGCAGCAGGATGTCCCGGACGCCGGCCCGGAGGGCGGCCAGCACCTTCTCCTTGATCCCGCCGACCGGGAGGACGTCGCCGCGCAGGGTAATCTCCCCGGTCATGGCGAGGTCGTGGCGGACGGCCCGGCCCGAGGCGACCGAGACGATGGCAGTCAGCATGGTGACACCCGCCGAGGGACCGTCCTTGGGAATCGCGCCGGCCGGGACGTGGACGTGGATCGTGTGATCGTCGAACCAGGCCGGATCGATCCCGTAGTTGACTGCGTGGGCACGAGCGAAGGAGAGGGCCGCCTGGGCCGACTCCTTCATGACGTCCCCGAGCGAGCCCGTCAGCCGGAGCTCGCCCTTGCCCGGGAACGCCAGCGCCTCGATGAACAGCACGTCGCCGCCGTACGGCGTGTAGGCGAGCCCCGTGACCACGCCCACCCGGTCGTCCTTGAGCTGCGTCTCGGGCAGGAACTTCCGCGGCCCGAGCCACCGCTCCACCATGGCGGGCGTGATCCGTTTCGGAGCCCGCTTGCCCTCGGCGAGCCGGACGGCGACCTTACGGAATACCGAGCCGATCTCCCGCTCCAGGTTTCTCAGCCCGGCCTCCCGGGTGTACCCGTCGATCAGCAGCCGGAGCGCCGGTGTGGTCAGCGTCACCTGGCCGACCTCGAGGCCGTTCTCCTCCATCTGCCTGGGAATCAGGTGCCGCCGGGCGATCTCGATCTTCTCCTCCTCGGTGTACCCGGAGAGCCGGATGACCTCCATCCGGTCGAGGAACGCTGGCTGGATCGTGTCCGTGATGTTGGCGGTGGCGATGAACAGGACCTTCGAGAGGTCGTACGCCACGCCGAGGTAGTGGTCGCGGAACGAGTCGTTCTGCTCGGGGTCCAGCACCTCGAGCAGCGCCGAGGATGGGTCGCCCCGGAAGTCCGCGCCGAGCTTGTCCACCTCGTCCAGCATGAACACCGGGTTGGACGTCCCGGCCTGGTTGATCCCCTGGATGATCCGGCCTGGCATGGCGCCCACGTACGTCCGCCGGTGCCCGCGAATCTCCGCTTCGTCCCGGACGCCGCCGAGCGAGATCCGGACGAACTTTCGCCCGAGCGCCCGGGCGATGCTCCGGCCCAGGGACGTCTTCCCGACCCCGGGCGGACCGACGAAGCAGAGGATCGGCCCTTTGCCGTCCGGCTTGAGCCGCCTGACGGCGAGGAACTCCAAGATCCGCTCCTTGATCTTCTCAAGGTCGTAGTGGTCCTCGTCGAGGATCCGACGGGCCTGGCCGATGTCCAGGTTGTCCTCGGTGACGCGGGACCACGGCAGGCCCACCATCCAGTCGAGCCAGGTCCGGATGACCGAGGCCTCGGCCGAGTCGGGGTGCATGTTGGCCAGCCGCTTGAGCTGCTTCTCGAACTCCTCGCGGGCCTCCTCGGAGAGGCCGGCCTTCTTCGCCTTCTCCCGGTACTCCTCGACCTCCTCCTCGAGGTCCTCGCCTTCGCCCAGCTCCTTCTGGATCGCCTTGAGCTGCTGCCGGAGGAAGTACTCTTTCTGGCTCCTGTCCATCTCGCCCCGCACCTGGGACGAGATCTCCTGCTGCATCTCGAGCAGCGCGATCTCCTTGCCAACCAGCTCGTTGACGAGCTTGAGGCGCGGGATCGGCTCGATGGTCTCCAGGACCCGCTGGGCGTCGGCGACCTTGAGGCCGAGGTTGGATGCGGCGAGATCCGCGAGCCGGAGCGGATCGTCCAGGTTGGCGGCGACGAGCATGACCTCGGGCGAGATCTGCTTGCCGAGGTTGACCGCCCTCTCGAGCCCCTGCTTGATCGAGCGCATGAACGCCTCGGCCTCGAGGTCGCCCGGCTCCAGCTCCGGTTCTTCGAGCCGGGTCAGACGGGCTTCCAGGTACGGCTCCGTCCTCGTGAAGTAGTCGACCCGGGCTCTCGAGAGCCCCTGGACGAGGATCCGGATGTTGCCATCAGGGAGCTTGAGCATCCGCATGATGACGGCCACGCATCCGATCTCGAACAGGTCCTCCGGTTCCGGATCCTCCACCGAGGCGTCCCGCTGGGTCAGGAGGAAGATCAGCCGGTTCTCCGAGAGCGCCTGATCCACGGCCTTGACCGACTTCTCACGCCCCACCGACAGCGGAACGATCACGTACGGAAAGAGCACCACGTCCTTCAGCGCCATCACGGGCAGGACGTCCGGGATGTGGACGGGTTCCTGCTCGGTATCCGCGGGCTGGACGACGTTCTCGTTTTCAGCCATCGTCACGTCCCTCCTCCCGGTTCTCGACCACGGGGATCGTGTGCATCCTGTGGCGTTGCTCGACCAGCCGGGGAAGCCGAACCGTCAGCACCCCGTCCTCGAGTTCGGCCCGGGCCGTCCGGGGATCGGCCGGCTCCGGCAACTCGACAGTCAACTGGAACTTGCCGATGAACCGCTCCATGAGGTGGTACCGGCGTGGTGCAGGTTCTCCCTCCAGGCGGCGCTTCGTACCCCGCACGATCAACGACCGGTCCATCAGGCCGACCTCGAGCTCGTGCGCCTCGACCCCCGGCAGCTCCACCTGGACGATGACGCCCCCGTCCTCCTCGAACACGTCCACCGCCGGGTGCCACTCGGCTCCCCGCTCCGTCGTTCGTAGCAGGATCTCGATCAGCCGGTTGACCTCGGCCTTGAGCAGCTCGATCTCACCGTACGGCACGAGTCTCGGGCTCATCTCACCCCTCCCGCCGTTCCCGCAGCGCCTTCAGCTCTTGCATGAACTGGTCCACGTCCTCGAACCGCCGGTAGACACTGGCGAACCGGACGTAGGCCACCTGGTCCAGCTCCCGGAGGCGGTCGATCACGATGGAGCCGATCGCCTCCGCCGGCATCTCCCGCTCCTCTCTCCGGGCCATCTCCGACTCCACCTCCTCGACGATCCGTTCGAGATCCCGCCGCGCCACGGGACGCTTCTGGCACGCCTTGAGCAACCCCGACAGCAGCTTCTCCCGTTCGAACGGTTCCCGGCGGCCGTCGCGCTTGACCACGAGAGACGGCACCGCCTCCAGCCGCTCGTAGGTCGTGAACCGACGCTGGCACACCAGGCACTCCCGGCGGCGCCGGACCTCCCGTCCCTCCCGGACCTCCCGAGAGTCCACCACCCGGTCCTCACCGTGGCCGCAGTAGGGACACCGCATCAGCCGCCCTCCTCCGCCCCCCGCTCCAGCGAACCGGCCCGGGTCAGTGAGAAGCCGAGCACCGGCATGCAGAGGAGTCCCACCACCGTGATCGGAAGGAAACAGACGGCGTGGTAGGCGATGGCGATTCCCGTCGCCAGGTCGGTCTGGACCCCCATGAACACCACGAGCCCCAGCTGGATCGCCTTGTGGAACCCTCCGACCCCTCCGGGCGTCGGGATCGCCAGCCCGGCGATGGACAGCGTCACGAGCAGGAACGCCACACGCAACGGCCGGTCGAGCCCAAAGGCGAGCATCGTCGTCCGGACCTGCCAGTAGATCGAGTACCAGATCGCCACCGACCAGAACACGGCGACCCCGAGGTCCCTGGGACGCCGGATGATCCGAAGCCCGTCGAGGAAGTGCCCGAGGAACCGTGCCGCACCGTCGCGCCAACTCTCCCGGAGCCTCCCGATCGGTGCCGTGACCCTCGCGATGAACCGCTCCTGGTACCGGAACAGTCCGAGCATCAGCAACGTCCCGACGGCGAGGCCGGCGGCGAGAATGTACCCGCTGACGGTCAGGACGTGGAGCCAGCGCCGCGCCTCCCCGCTCATCGCCATGGCGGGAGGCCACACGAGGAAGACCATGAAGAACAGGACCACCGTCCACATGTCGAACAGCCGTTCCGTCAGGACCGACGCCAGAGCGGCGGAGACCGGAAACCGATCCCGGCGAGCCAGCAGAACGGGCCGGATCACGTCGCCCATCCGCGCGGGAAGCAACGTCATCGCGGCGTACCCGACCGCCGTGGTCAGCACCAGGCTCGAATGCCGCACCCGCGCAGCCGGCCTCAATATGATCCCCCAGCGGATCGCACGCAACCAGTAGCTCAGCAAGGCCAGGGCGATCGCCACACCGAGCCAGAACGGATCCGCACTCCCGAGGTCCCGCCCCACGGCCCGTAGATCGACATTCCAGAGGAACAGCGCCACGAGCACCGCCGTCAGGACGAGCGAGAGCAGGACCTGGGACCGCCGCTTCACCGCCTCAGGGTAGTATGATGCCCGGGTGAGCACAACCACGCCTGTCGCCGTCCTCTCCCATCCCGGCTGCCTCGAGCACCGGGTGCCGCTCGGGTTCCCGGAGACGCCCGGACGGTTGCGCGTTCTCCTCGACCACCTGGAGGCGAACGCCGGGCCCTGGACCGTGGACCGGAGCTGGGATCCGGCATCGGAGGACGACACACTCGGCGTCGTCCGGTGGCTCCACGAGGAAGAGTATGTCCGACGGTTCCGTACCGCTGTCGCAGCGGCCCCCGGTCAGCTGGATGGACCCGACACCCCTGTCTCGCAAGGGACGTTTCGGGCCGCGGCCACCGCGGCGGGCGTCGCCGTACGGGCTTCCATGGAGCTCGTCAACGGCAGGTTGGATCGTGCGTTCCTGGCGATCCGTCCTCCTGGCCACCACGCCCTCCCGCACCGGGCGATGGGGTTCTGCTTCTTCAACAACGCCGCGCTGGCCGCGGAGATCGTGGCGCGGGCCTGGCAGGTCCCCGTCCTGATCGTGGACTTCGACGTCCACCACGGAAACGGAACCCAGGCGATCTTCTGGGAACGGGCCGACGTGGGGTACCTCTCGATCCACCGGCACCCGTTCTATCCGGGAACCGGCACGGCCGACGAGACCGGGTCCGGAAGGGGCGCGGGCACGACGCGGAACATCCCCCTCGCCGAGGGAGCAGGGGACGACCTGTTCGCCTCGGCCGTCGAGGCGGGACTGGAAGAGCTCGGCGGCAGGCTACGCCCCGCGGTCATCGTCGTCTCCGCCGGTTTCGACGCCCACATGGACGATCCCGTGGGAGGGCTCGGCGTCTCCGAGGAAGGGTTCCGCCGGATCGGCCAAACCCTCACGCAGGCCGCGGAGGCGTGGGCCGGCGGCCGGATCCTCGCTCTCCTCGAGGGCGGTTATCACCCCGGGGCGACCGCACGTTCTGCAACGGCATGGATTGAAGGACTCGCAGGCGCCACGGGAACCGGACGGACCGACTCCATCCACTGACCCTGGTGGGCAGGAGACCATCGGGAGTTCCGTACCGCTCTACCCTGCACATTCTCCCCACCGGTCCCAGCACACGCCATCCCAGTCCCGACGTTGGAGCTCCCGTCTGGTGGGAGTGAACACCATCGGGAAGGGTGGTTCCGGGGAGCAGGCCGTTACCCTGCGCCCCGGCAAACGACCCACCCGAAAAGATGAGGGGAGCGTGCTGGCGGTCACGTCGGTGACAGTGACGAACCAAGCGGTGGTCCCTTCTCGAGGAGATACACAGCGCCCCCTGCTCTGCGATTTCCCTGGTACGTCAGGGACGAGCGGAGCGACGTCCCGGCTGGCGCTCCAGAGAACCAGGCCCTCCACGATCGGGAGTGTCCCCAATCAGCACCTCCCATCGCCCGAAACGAAGCACTCCCATATGGTGCCCCACCCATCCACCCGCCCAGGGACGAGCGAAGCGATGTCCCGGTCGGCGCCTCAGAGAACCAAGCCCTTCACGATCGGGACTGTCCCCCAACGGAGCCCTCCGCCATCCAGCGATCGAGCGTCCATCGAGGAACGGGCCGGCGTGGGGGCGGGGGCGGTCCGGCGACGGAGGCGAGGGCAAGCCCCGTGGAGGCGTGCCGGGGGCGGGAGCGCAGACCCCTTGGCCCGAGAGGGGGGCTGGGTGGGGGAAGGGTAAGGGGTCGAGCACTCGTCACCGGTGCGTCGCCACGGGGTGCAGCCCGAGCCGCAGGAGCCGGGACGCACCCGCCCCCACGGCCCCGGGGAGCGGAGCGACCCGGGGGAGCCGCGAAGCGGCGCCCGGCCTGCGACGGCGCCCCAACGAAGCGAGGAGGGGCCGCGCGGATCGTGCCCCGGGGCCGTTCCCGCAAGGGCGCGAGGAGGAACTGACCTGGCGGTCGTGACGACGAAGCGGCCGCGGCGGGGGCGGTCCCGGGGTGCGAGACTCGCGGCCCCGTTCATTCAAAGTCGATGACACGCCCCACCTCCAACGAAGCCCAGGCGGCCGGCAGCGACGCCGGAGGCGGCGCCAGCGCGTCGCACGGGCGGCCCGGGGGGAGCTCGCTCCCACCGGGACGCGCGGGCGAAGCGCGTCGCCCGCGCGAAGCGCGGGGGCCGGCCGCCGGTTCACCCCACACCATCCGGTCGACGAAGAAAAAAACAGTGTCCCATTTTCTCCGGAGCGGTGGCCCTTGATTCGCGGGGCGGTCCACGGTAGCTTCTGCCGGACCGACCGTGGGGAGGAAACGCATGGGACAGATGGGTGGCGGACTGGATCGCGAGACGCTCGAAATGGTGCTGGGAACGTTCCG
Organism: Thermoanaerobaculia bacterium; assembly: GCA_027067575.1. Lineage (GTDB taxonomy): Bacteria > Acidobacteriota > Thermoanaerobaculia > Thermoanaerobaculales > Sulfomarinibacteraceae > JAMOVQ01. The sequence goes on from JAMOVQ010000012.1 coordinate 48,457, forward strand.
GGAGGTGGCTGCCCGCCGCCTGACCCAGGACGTCCGCTTGCGGCTCGACCAGGAGCAGCGGTTCCCGACCGAGATCGTCGAGGAGCTGATCGGCCCCGACGTCGGGCTGCACCTCGTGTTCATCCCCGAGGACTGCGGGGGGATCGGCGGTGGGGCGTACGACCTGTTCCGGGTTTCCGAGGAGATGGCCCGCGTGGACCTCGGCGTCGCCACGGCGTTCCTGGCCATCGCCCTCGGGATCGATCCGATCATCGTCGGGGGCACGGACGAACAGCGGCAACGCTGGCTCGGGAAGGTGGCGGAGGAGGGGCTGATCGTCGCCTACGGGGTCACGGAGCCCTCGGTGGGATCCAACGTGGCCGGGATCCAGACCACGGCAACCCCAGTTCCCGGGCCGGACGGCGCGCCAGCGGCGTACCGGATCGACGGGACCAAGCAGTTCATCACCAACGGGGGCGTGGCGGCGCTGTACACGATCCTCGCGAGGACGCCCAACGGTCCGTCGTTCTTCGTGGTGGAGCGGGGCGTGCCCGGGCTCGGCGTCGGCGCCGACGAGCACAAGCACGGGATCCGGGCGTCCAACACGACCCAGGTGATCCTCGACGGCGTCGAGGTCCCGGCCGACCAGCTCCTCGGCCTGGAGGAAGGGCAGGGCCTCGCCCAGGCCAACCGCGTGTTCGGCTTTACCCGCCTGATGGTGGCGGCGTTCGGGCTCGGCGCCGGCGAGGAGGCGTTGGAGCGGCTCGTCCGGTACGCCCGAGAGCGGATCCAGTTCGGCGGTCCCCTGTACGACAAGCAGGGGTACACGCACACGCTGGTGGTTCCGCACTTCGTCCGCCTGGAGGCGGCCCGTGCGTTCTGCGAGCAGACGGCACGCCGGCTCGACGAGGGCGGGGAAAATCTCCACGTGGAGGGGTCGGTGGCCAAGCTGTTCGCCACCGAGGCCGGCAACGCCGCGGCCGACGCCGCGATCCAGGGCCACGGCGGGTACGGGTACACCGTGGAGTACGAGGTCGAGAAGATCCGGAGGGACGTCCGGATCACGACGATTTACGAGGGCACCTCCGAGATCCAGAAGAGCATCATCGGGACGTTCCGGTGGCGGCAAACCGTCAAGACGAAGGGCGGGTTCTACCGCGAGATGGCGGCGGCGGTCCGGGAGGCCGGCGGCGAGGAGGCCGCAGCACTGGCCGCCGAGGCGCTGGCGGAGACCTGGCTCGTGGCCCATGCCAGCCGGCTTCCCCGGCAGCAGTGGATCCTCCTGGAGCTCGCCCGTCTCTCGGCCGAGGTGGAGACCGCGGCGGCGCTGGCGCTCAAGGCGGCGGCATCGGACGACCGGCTGCTGGCGCTCTGTGCCCGCCTCCATGCCAGTTCCGCCGCACGGGAGGTCGCCACGACCGGCGCCCGCCTTCTCCGTGCCAGCGGTGCGGTGGACGCGGATGGAATCGACGCGTGGAAACGCACGACCCGTCATGGGACGCTTCTGGACACGGCGTCGGGCGAGATGGCTCTGATGGACGAGGCCGCGGCCGCCATCGCCGAGCACGTTCCGGTGTGACCGGACCCGGGGGACCGGGGAACGCCCCCCGGCCCGATGGGGTACCATGGAACCGGGAGGCGCCATGAGCGACCGGAAGTACCGTCATCGCGGGTACATGGACGACGACAGGGACGAGCCCCGCCCAAGGCGCCGCGACGGCGGCGGACCGGGCCGCATCGAGGGGGCGCCGCGGGGCCGCACGGCGGGCCTGCCGGCCGACGTGGTGTTCGCCTGCGCCGTCTGCGGCCGGAAGATCCGGGTCTTCGAGGGGATCGAACCCGACGCCGCGTGCCCGGGGTGCGGCAAGCCGCTCCACACGTGCACCAACTGCGCCCACTTCGACACCTCGGCCCGGTTCGAGTGCCGCAAACCCGTCCCGGCGCGGATCGAGAGCAAGGCGAAGGCCAACCGGTGCGAGCTGTTCCGGCCGAAGATGGTCCGGGATCTCGCCGCCAGGGGCCCTGCCACGCCGGACGACGCCCGCGCCGCCTTCGACGCCCTCTTCAAGAAGTAGACCACCGGCCATCCTGTCACCTCGGGATGCCACCCCTTGCCAGATCGACTAGAAAGACCGATCTTGGAGTTGGCACGGTTCGTGCTTGATTCCAGACCGGGAGGTGATGACGATGAGGACCGCACGGACACTGACGACCGGGTTCGCCATGGTGGCGATGCTGCTCGCGGTCGGCGTCGGCGCCGCCCAGGACACGGCGAAGGCGATGGACGTCGAGGTGACCCAGCCGGGCACCTGGGTGACCAAGGCCCAGACGGAGAACATGACCGTCGTGGTGGGGTACCGCCTGGCGGCGACCTCCCCCCGGCAGGACTGGCTGCTCGTCGAGCTGGCCGTCTCGGGCAGGGCGGGGAAGACCGCCACGATCCGGCGTGAGGACATCTCGGTGATTGCGCCCGACGGCACCCGGATCCCGCTGGCCGACCAGGCGACGTTCGGCAAGGCGTACAACGAGCTCCGTTCGTACCTTCGCCGGATGATGGTGACGCGGGACCCGCTGGGGTACTTCCCCCCGCTCCGGCGCTCCTGTGACCTCCAGTTCCTGACGGAGCCCGGCCGGAAGGTCGTCTTCGACCAGGTCCAGGTTGACAACTGGCGCGTGTGCGACGGGGTCCTGGCGTTCCCGCTCCCGAACGGGTTCAAGCCGGGCACCTGGACGCTGGTGATCGAACAACCCGATGGCGCGATCAAGATGCCGATGGACCTCGTGTCCGGCACCGCGAAGAACTAAGCAGTACCGAACCTCCTCCTCCTTCCTTCGGCTCCCCGCCCCCCGGCGGGGAGCCACCTTTTTCGGACGCTTCCCTCCGCGCATCTCCCCGTTGCGCGCCGACCACCGGACGGGCCGCGGGTGTCCGCGCTAGAATGGGGATGACCTTCCGAAGGGAACGAGGACGATGATCCCGGGCCACCACACTGTCGCCGTGGCGGTCGCACTCGCCGCGGCCCTCGTCGTGCCGGCCTCCGGTTGCCGGCACCGGGAGGGGCCCGGCGCAGTCGTCGAACGTGTCGAGCCGGGCGGCGCTGCCTCGGAGGCCGGCATCCTCCCGGGGGACCGTCTCACCGCATGGTCCGGACCCAGCGGCCACGGCACGCTCCGGGACCCACTGGACCTGACCGCGGTGGAAGAGGAACAGGCCCCGCGTGGCCCCGTCACCATCACTCTCGTCCGGAACGGCCGTACGCGCCCCGTCGTCCTGCCCCGGGGGCTCTGGGGCCTCAACTGCCGGCCCGCCATGCCGCCGCGGTCGCTCGCGCGGTACCGGCACCTCCTCTCCGGTCCCGCGAACCCGGCAACCGCGGCCACGGCACTGGAGCGGCTCGCCGCGACCTCGGTGGAGGACGCCCGTCTCGCCGCATGGCTCCTCGCCAGGGCCGGGGAACGATGGGTCTGCGCCAGGGCGTTCGATGATGCGAGGCGGTGCTTCGCGATGGCGGAGGAGCGGCTCGGGAACCCATCGGGGGTGGCGGTCCTCCTCGAGCTCGAGGGCTCGGCGCTCATCGGGGCGGGCCACCCGCGGGACGCCGTGAAACCGCTCACCCGCGCGCTGGCCCTCCGGAGGCGCATCCTCCCGGACTCGCCCACCGTGGCGTGGACGGTGCATCAGCTCTCACGCACCAACCTCCGGGGGTTCGGCACGGAACTGGAGGAGGCCGAGGCGATCTATGCCTCACTCGGCCACCCGACAGTGGAACGGGCCGTGGTGCTCGCCGACCTGGCGATCCGCCACCATGTCGGGGACGATCTCGAGGCCGCCGAGGGCCTGTACCGGCAGGCCCTTGCCATCCTCGTGGAACTGGCCCCCCGTTCGAAACGGCGGGCGATGGTGCTCGGGAACCTCGGCCTGCTCCTCCAGAAACGGGGCGACTACGCCGAGGCGGCCCGCCTCGTCGAGGAGAGCCTCCACATCCACGAGAGGATCGACCCCGCCTCGCGGGAGGTGGTGTACGCGCTGAACGCGCTGGGGCTCGTCGCCAAGAGGACCGGCCGTTTTGGCCGGGCGGCCGTCTGGTACGAGCGGGCCCTCGAGGTCGCCCGACGCATCGGGCCCGACGGCGTCGAGGTGGCGGGCCTCCTGAACAACCTCGGGAACGCCGCCATGCGCCAGGGCGACCTCGACGGAGCCTGGCGCTGGCACAGGCAGGCGGCCCGGCTCCGCCACAGGCTCCACAAGGGTGGAGCCGAAGAGGCCTCCTCGCTCCACAACCTCGGACTCGTGGCCTCGAGGCGAGGGGAGGACGGAACGGCCCTCCGCTTCTTCGAGCGCGCCCTGGCGATCAAGCGCCGCGTGTGCCCCGGCACGCTGTCGGTCGCCAACACCCTGCTCGAGATCGCCACCGTCCGGTCCCGGCAGGGCGATCCGGAAGGAGCCCGCCTCGCGGCAGAAGAGGCGCTCCGGCTCCGACGGACCATCGTGCCCGGAAGCCTCGATGAGGCCGAGGCCCTCCTCGCGCTCGGGGATATCGACCTCGCCGCCGGAGAGGACACGGCCGCCGAGACACGGTGGAGCGAGGCCCTTACCGTGGCCGATCGCCACCGTTCGCGGCTGACGGCCGGTGCCGAGGATCATGCGAGGCTGGCCGGGGCGCTGGGCGGATCTGCCCGGCGGCTGGCCCGTCTCCTGGCCTCGGAAGGGCGAAACGTGGAGGCGTTCCGGCTCCTCGACGGATCGCGGGCGGCGACCCTCCGGGCGATCCTGGCGAGCCGGCCCGTCATCCACCGGGCACTCCCGGGCCCCACTGCGGCGAAGCTGGTTCGTCTGGAGATTGCCATCGACCGAATCCGCGGGCGTCTGGCCCGGAGCGGAACCGGCGCCGAAGCCGGGACGCTCCGGGAGATACAAGACCGGCTGACGGAGCTCGAGACCGAGCACCGGCGGCTGCTTGGGACCGCGAGCCGGTCCGACCCGGGTCTGGCGGCTCTCCTCGATCCCGGGGTGCTGAACGAGGACCTCCTCGCAGAAGCGCTCTCCGGAGGAACGCTCCTCCTCGAATACTGCGTGACCGCTTCGGGAACGACACTGTTCGCGACGCGCAAGGGGGATGGTGGCGGGCTCCTCCTCGAGACCCGTGAGATCCCTGAAGGTGAGACGGCGCTCGCGCGGAGGGTCGAGCTCGTGCGAGGGTTCCTTCGTTCCCCGGCTGCCACGTTGCCGATCGAACAGGCGCTCCGGATCCAGCTCGGAGCGCTCCACGATCTTCTGATCGGCCCGGCCTCGGAAGCCATCGGGGCGGCGGAACGAGTCGTGATCGTACCGGACGGCCCTCTGGAGGCCCTCCCGTTCGGGGCACTGCTCGACCTCCAGCGGAACCGTTTCCTCGGAGCGTGGCGACCGATCACCGTTGCACCGTCGGGAGCGGTCTTCGCCGGCCTGGTCCGGAAGCGGGGAGCGGCCGGACGGTTCGGGAACGTTCTCGTGGTTGCCGTCCCGGATCCCGGCTCGGGCGCAAGGGGAAGCTCCCCGCCTCCCATCCCTTCGACCCATGTCGAGGCCGAACGGATCGCCGCCCGCTGGCCCGGCGCACTCCTGCTCGAGGGACCACGGGCCACGGTGGCCGCGTTCCTCCGGCACGCCCCCGAGGCCGGCCTGATCCACATGGCCGTCCACGGCGAGCTCGACCGGTCGGAACCGTGGGAATCCGCCCTCCTACTGGCTCCGGGGGACGGGAGCGCAACGGGCCGCCTGACCGCTGGCGACGTAGCGATCCGTCTGCGAGCCCACGCCCGGGTCGTCGTCCTCTCGTCGTGCAGCACCGCGGGGGGTGCCGTCCCCGGGGATCCGGGGATCACCGGCCTCGCGCGGGCGTTTCAGCTCGCAGGGGCGCATACGGTCGTCGCCGCGCTCTGGCCCGTCCCCGACCGTTCGACCACTGCACTGATGACCCGCCTCCACACCGGGCTGGCCTCGGGCCTTCCCACTGCGGACGCCCTCCGGCAGGCACGGCACGAGCTCCTGCACACTGCCGGGGCCGGGAGGCACGACCTCCGTCATCCGGCCCACTGGGCCGCGTTCCGGGTGATTGGCGACTGGTGGTGATCCTCAACCCGGACCGCTCCTGGCGGTTTCACCTCCCGCCACGGTGAACGTCGCGATCCGCGACAGGAGCGGCCGACCCGCCGGCGACAGCCTCGCCTCGACGCGCCAGTGGTACGTCCCGCCACGGAACAAGAGGCCTGGGGGCACGGAGACCGGCGGACCCTCGACCTCCGGACTGCGCCAGAGCGTCGCCCCCCCGGCGTCGAGTAGCTCCACCACGTAACCCCGTGCGTCAGGAACCGTGGTCCAGTCGAACGGGGGAGGCGGACCCGTGACGTCGCCCACCGGTCGGAGGAGCTGCGGAGCCGCTGGCGCCACCTCGCGGACCACCGGCGCCTTCCCCTCCCGTCCCGGACGAACGAGGAGCACGGCGGTCACCGCGAGCACGACGCCGGCGGCCAGCGCAAAGAGACGGACCGGTCGAAGAGCCGGGCGACGGCCCCCGCCCCGGACCGGGGCATCCGGGTCGAAACGGGGCGCCTCCCGGGCGAGCTGGAGAAGGGCCCGATGCACCACGGAACACGACGGACAGCGGATCGCGTGCTCCACGAGACGCCGTTCCTGTTCCGGAGCGAGCTCGCCCGTGGCGAACGCCTCCCACTCGGCCTCGGTGGGATGCGCTTCCTCGGGCGGCCACGCCCGGTACGCCCGGCCCAGCTCGTCCGGATCACGCATGGATCCCCCGTCGCGCGAGCTCTTTCCGGAGGTCGGCCATCCCCCGGGAGATCAGGTTCCGCGCCCTGTGGTAGCTCCACCCGAACATTTCCATCACCTCCCGGACGTCGTACCCCGCCAGGTGCGCCCGGACCGCACGGGCCCGGTCAGGGGAGAGCGTCTCGATCGAGCCGGCGATCTGCCGTCCCAGCTCGCGCGAGAACGCGCGCGCCTCCGGGTCCGGGTCCATCGCCGCCCGCTCGCCGACGGCGTCCATCGCCGTCTCCTGCTCCCGGCGCACCCTTCGCAAGAGGCGCACGGTCTCCCGCACCGCCGTCCTGTAGATGTAGGAGGCGGGATGCCCCGGGGTTCGCTCATTGCCAAGGGCCTTCCAGAGCGAAAGAAAGACCTCCTGCTCCGCGTCCTCGGCGACCAGCGCACTCTCCGGGCCCGCCACCCGTCCCACCGCCGAGCGGACGAGCCGTGCGTACCGCTGGACCAGCGCCTCGAACCGGCCGTTCCCTTCCGTTCGTGATGCCACTGCCAGGAGTATACGACGGCGTCCACGGGCACGTCCCGGGAGAGCCTTGACCGGCCGGTGGGGTTCGGCGGAGAATGGCCGGCGCGCCGGAGTGGCGGAATGGCAGACGCAGGGGACTCAAAATCCCCCGAGGGTCACCTCGTGCGGGTTCGACTCCCGCCTCCGGCACCACATCCGCTCAATCCACGGCCTCCCCGCGGATCCTCGCGGCCGTCTCCACGAGGCGGGCTTGCGCCTCCCGGTCCACCGGCGGAAGCGGGAAGTCCGCAAGGCTGTTCGTCGGCAGAAGGTGGACGTGAACGTGGGGCACCTCGTACCCGACCACCATGGTCACCACCCGGGCGCAGCCCGTCCGTTCCTTGAGGAGCGCGGCCACCGTCCGCGCTGCATCCCACAGCCGGTGGTAGGCCTCTTCCGGCATGGAGAACAGCTCCTCGTGGGGGTGCTTGGGGATCACGAGCGTGTGCCCCTCGACCCTCGGGTTGATATCGAGGAAGGCCAGGTGCTCCCCGTCCTCCCAGATCCTGTGACACGGGATCTCGCCCGCCACGATCCGTTCGAAGATCGTCGCCATGTGCGCCTCCCCTCATGACCGCCGCGAACCCCTGCCCCTTGACGGAACAACGGGGCACGGCTATATTCCTCGATGATTATAAAGGAGGGTGCCGGTGCGAGCCCTTCCGTCCGACGAAGTCCTCGAGAAGATCGCCGATGTCTTGAAGGCGCTCGCCGATCCGACACGTCTCCGGATCCTCCACGTGCTGCAGGACGGGGAGCTGTGTGTCAGCGACATCCTGGGCCATGTGGGGGGAAGCCAGGCCAACGTCTCGAAGCACCTGTCCGTGCTCAAACGCGCCGGGCTCGTCGGATGCCACCGGGAGGGGCTGAACGTGTTCTACCACATCTCGGACGACGGCGTCTTCGCCATCTGCCGCAACGTCTGCGACTCCCTGCAGATCCGCCTCGACCGTGAACGTGAGACGCTGGCGGAGGCGAGAAGCCGCATGGACACGGGAACCGGGTCCCCGGACTGACGGCGAACCCATCGGAGTGAACCTGATGAACGACCACCGAGGAACGACGACGACTCCGGCCATCCCCACGGGCACCTGCCCGGACTGCCGGGGCGAGGTGCTGCCGGTCCCGACTTGAGGAGCCATTCTCTGGCGGTGCCGGAGCTGCAAGAACGTGTTCTACACAGGCCAGGTCTTTCCGGACGGCGTGCCGCTCGATGTGTGGCAGCGGCTCCCGTTCGGCTGCTGAGGAGGAACCATGCCGATCTACGAGTACCGCTGTCTCGAATGCGGCGCCGTCTTCTCGAAGCTGCAGCGGGTTGGCGCGACCAGCGAGGGCGTGCGGTGCCCGAAGTGCGGCTCCGAGAAAGTGGAGCGCATGCTGTCCACCTTTGCCTCGGGCTCCTCGAGCGGAACCGGAACCTCAACCGGTGCGGCGTCGTGCACGGGGTTCACCTGAGGCGTCTGACCCGATGCCGCCAGGCTGGCGGCATGCACGGTGAACACAGACACACCCCGACCGGGAGGACCGGGAGCGTCAGGGCTCCGGTGAGTTTCGCTTGAGTCGCAACAAGCCACGGTCCAGAAGTCCCTTCATGCGAAGCCGGTTCTCCATGGCATCGCCCGGGATCAGCTTGAGGACCTCGTCCACCGTGTAGATACCGTTGATCCGGGAGAGGAGAAACCCCTCCTCGGGACCGCACTCGACGTTGGGCAGGTCGGCCATGGAGATGGCGAGCTCGGGAACCGCCCTGTCGTCGAGCCCCGAACGGTCCAGGGCCTCCTGGATCCGAGACCGGAACGTCCCCAGGAGCTCTGCAACCTTTCGCTGGCTTCCGTACTTTTCTTCCAGGCCGGTGAGGCCTGCGAGGGCATCCAGCAGACGGCCCTCCGCCAGCGCCCGCTCCACGTCCTTGACGAGAAACCTCCAGGCGCCTCCGCCCAGGCCGGGGATCGGCTCCGGCTCACCCGAGGGAGGCAACAGCTCGAAGACACCCTGCTGGATCCCCTGGAAGACGAAGTGAGCAACATGGAACGTGGCGATCCGGCAGTTGAGTGCGATCCGCTCCACGCTGTTCGCCCCGTCGATCTCCCTGAGAATCGCGATCTCCACCGGTCCCATCTTTCGCACATCGAGCGCCCGGACGATCCTTGGCACGTGAGCCGCGTCTGGGACCACATCCCGGATCCTCTGCCACTCGTCCTTGCGGCGGACCCCCTCGAGAATCAACAGGTCTACCGGAATCGCCTGAGCCTGGAACTTTCGGGCTGGCAAGATGTTGTCCAGGAACCGGAACTCCCCCTCATCCCAGAGGAACAGGTCGTAGATCAGCTCCTCGGTCTTGACCCGGAGGATCCGATCGAGCTCCTCCCGGTTGAGCCGGCCGATCATCACGAGCAGCTCTCCGAGCATGGTGCCGTGCCGTTCCTGGAGCTGGAGCATGTGCTCGAGCTCCTCCTCGCCCAGGATTCCCCAGCCCACGAGGTAGTAGCTGAGAAACTCCTTCGGGTTGTCCGAGGCCGACGCCGTGATGGAGCCATCCTGGAAGTAGATCTTCTTCTGGAAGGCGTCCCCGCTCACCACGAGCGTACCGGTCTTCGCACTCTGCGCCACCCACTGGAGCAGGTCGGCGAAGGGCATTGTTCGAAGGTTTCCGCTGATCGACACTCGGGTGACACCCCCGGGAGGTCAGTCCATCAGCCACCACCCGGCGGAAGCCCCGCCAACTGCGGCGCCCCCCGGCGTGGTCGCTTCAGAGGCATTGTACTTGAACCGGTGTCCCGAAACGGACACGGCACGTGCCATCCTGGGACGCCGGTACTCAGGCAGCGCGGGAGCACGTACAATGGGCAGGGAGAACAACTCGCGAGTGAATCGGAGGGAACGATGGCTGATCTCATGACTCGTCTTTCGGAAATGGTGATGAACAACCTCGGGCCGGTACTCATGGCGCTGGGCGTCCTTGTGGGCGGCTGGCTCATCGCGCTCATTGTTGCAGCGCTGGTCCGGCGAACGCTCAAACGCACCGACATCGACAACAGGCTTGCAGCATGGCTCCTGGGTCCCGATCGGGCCGAGCGCCTCCCGGTCGAACGATGGATCGGGCGGATCGTCTTCTGGATCCTGATGCTGTTCGTCCTCGTCGGCTTCTTCCAGGTTCTCGGCCTGGCAGCGATCACCGAACCGCTGAACCGGTTCCTGACGAGGATCTTCGACTACCTGCCGCGGCTCCTGGGACCGGTCATTCTCGGTTTCGTCGCATGGATCGTCGCGACCGCCCTACGGTTCGTCGTCCGCCGGGCCCTCCAGAGTCTCGAGCTCGACGAGAAGCTCAGCGACAAGGCCGGCCTGGAGGACGAGAAGGCCATTCCGCTGGCAAAATCGGTCAGCGACACGGTCTACTGGCTCGTCTTCCTGCTGTTCCTCCCCGCGATCCTCGGAGCCCTCGACCTGGACGGTCTGCTCGCACCGGTCCAGGGAATGATGGATCGTGTCTTAGGGTTCCTGCCCCAGCTCTTCGCCGCCGGCCTGATCCTCTTCTTCGGGTGGCTCCTGGCGCGGGTCCTCCAACGGATCGTCACCAACCTGCTGGCAGCGGCCGGCGTGGACCGCATCGGAGAGCAGGCGGGACTCCAGACGGCGCTGGGCGAACAGCGGCTCTCCGGGCTCGTGGGGCTGATCGTCTACGTCCTCGTCCTGATCCCGGTTCTCATCGCCTCTCTCAACACGCTCAAACTCGATGCAGTCACGCGGCCCGCCTCCGAGATGCTCAACACGATCCTGACCGCCCTGCCGCTGGTCTTCGGCGCCTCACTGATCCTGGTCATCGCCTACTTCGTCGGCCGGGCCGTCTCGGGGCTCCTGAGCAACCTCCTGGCCGGCGTCGGGTTCGATTCGATCCTCGTCAAGCTCGGAATCGGCAAGGAACCTTCGGGCGGCGCGGCGACCCCCTCGGCGATCGTCGGGCATCTCGTGCTCGTCGCGATCATGCTGTTCGCCTCGATCGAGGCCGTCGATATGCTGGGGTTCGATGTTCTCGGCGCCCTGCTAGCCGAGTTCCTGGTGTTCGCCGGCCAAATCCTGCTGGGGCTCGTCATCTTCGGGGTCGGGCTCTACCTGGCCGACCTGGCCGCGAAGACCGTCCAGGCCTCCGCGTCCGCCCAGGCCCGTCTCCTGAGTCTGGCGACCCGGATCTCCATCGTCGTCCTCGCTGGAGCCATGGCTCTCCGGCAGATGGGCCTCGCCAATGAGATCATCACACTGGCGTTCGGCCTCCTGCTCGGGGCGATCGCCGTCGCCTTCGCCCTGGCGTTCGGACTGGGATGCCGGGAGATCGCCGCCGAGGCCACACGGAGCTGGCTCGAGAAACTGAACCGCCAGTAGGACCATCTTTCCGGCACGACGCCTCCACGCCGCGACTCGTCGTCGGAGGCCCGCCGGCCCGGTCTGAACGTGGCTCACCCTCCCCCGCCCCCGTGGGGCGAGAGGGGGGTGAGCCACACTCCTTTCATGAGCAGACCGGCGAGCCAGGACCTCCCGGCGATCCCGCCGCTCCCGACCCGGAGACTCGGAGACGCGAGACACACCCCGTCCTGGAAGCGGGTAGAATGGAAGGGTGAGGATGGCGGTGATTTCCGGGGTGACGGGCCAGGACGGGTCGTACCTGGCAGAGCTGTTGCTGCAGAAGGGGTACGCTGTCCACGGGCTCGTCCGGCGGGCCTCGACGCTCAACCGCCAGCGGATCGATCACCTGCGGAACGATCCCTCGACACGCGGCCGGTTCCACCTTCACTACGCGGATCTCGGTGACACGGAGTCGCTCATCGCCGTGCTGACGGCAGTGCAGCCTGACGAGGTTTACAACCTCGCGGCCCAGTCGCACGTCGGAATCTCGTTCCGGATGCCGACGTACACCGGAGAGGTCACTGGCCTCGGCACGGTCCGGCTCCTGGAGGCCGTGCGGACCCTCTGTCCCGGGGCACGGTTCTACCAAGCCTCCACCTCCGAGCTGTTCGGCAAGGCCAAGGAGATCCCCCAGAACGAGCGCACTCCGTTCCACCCGCGGTCGCCCTACGCCGTCGCCAAGCTCTACTCGTACTGGGCGACGGTCAACTACCGTGAGGCGTACGGAATGTTTGCGGTCAACGGCATCCTGTTCAACCACGAGTCGCCCCGGCGTGGTGAGAACTTCGTCACGCGAAAGGTCACCCGGGCCGTGGCCGAGATCGTGGCCGGACGCCGCGAATCGGTGGCGCTCGGCAACCTGGAGGCACGCCGTGACTGGGGGTACGCCGGAGATTTCGTGGACGCCATGTGGCGGATGCTCCAGCAGGAGGAACCGCGCGACTACGTTATCGGGACCGGCGAGTCCCACTCGGTCCGGGAGCTCGCGGAGACGGCGTTCGGTGAAGTAGGGATCGAGCTGGAGTGGGAGGGCGAGGGCGTGGACGAGACCGGCAGGGACGCAAGGACCGGCGAGATCCGTGTCACGGTGGATCCGGCCTACTTCCGTCCGGCCGAGGTGGACTTCCTCCTGGCCGATCCCTCCGCGGCGCGCCGGGACCTCGGCTGGAGGCCCCGCGTCACGTTCACGGAGCTCATCCGGATGATGGTGCGCGCCGACCTCGAGGTGCTCGGCGTCACCGCCTGAAATCTCCCCTCCGGGGCGCGTAGAATCGGCGCGAGGGAGGCGTCCGGAACGACCATGTACCTCGACTTCTACGGGCTCGGCGAGCCACCGTTCAATATCACCCCCGATCCGAGGTACCTGTACTTCTCCCACGGCCACCGCGAGGCGTTCGAGCACGTCCTGTTCGGCATCACCCAGCGGAAGGGGTTCATCCAGCTGACGGGAGAGGTGGGTGCGGGCAAGAGCACGCTGTGCCGGAAGGTCCTCGAGGAGTTGGGCGACGGCTTCCACACCGCCCTGGTCCTCAACCCGGTCATGACGGGGATCCAGCTGCTTCGGACGATCCTGACAGAGCTCGGAGTGGACGCCCGCGGGAACGACCGGGTCCGCCTCAACGAACGGCTCAACACGTTCCTCCTCGACCGTCTCAGGGCCGGAGAGGACGTCGTGCTGTTCATCGATGAGGCCCAGGACATGGACGCCGAGCTGCTCGAACAGGTCCGGCTCCTGTCCAATCTGGAGACCGACGACCGGAAGCTGCTCCAGATCGTGCTCGTCGGCCAGCCCGAGCTCGTGGAGAAGCTCGGGAGCCGTTCGTTACGCCAACTGGCCCAGCGGATCACCGTCCGGACTCACCTGGGGCGGCTGAACCGCCGGGAGACCGAGGCGTACATCCGCCACCGGCTCGAGGTCGCCGGATCGACAGGCCGCCCGGAGTTCACGCCTCGGGCGTTCGGCGCCATCCACCGCTGGTCCCGGGGCATCCCCCGCCTGATCAACGCCGTCTGCGACATGACGCTGCTCGCGGGGTTCGCCGACGGGGAGGACCGCCTCCGCTGGCGCCACGTCAGGCGGGCCATCCGCGAGCTCGGGGGGCGGCGGTGAGCCTGATCAACGACGCGCTCCGCCGTGCCCGCCAGGAGGCCGCCGAACGGGAGGCCCGTGAGAAGGGCCTGCCCCAACCGGTGTTCCCGCCACCGCGCCGTCGTCTTCCATCGCTTCCGCCGGCAGGGGTCCTGATGGTGGTGGGGCTCGGCGCGCTGCTGATCGGGGTGCTCGTTGCGGTGCTCGCCGTCCGGCCCGGAACCCGGAGCAACGCCCGGGACGCGACGGTGACCGTGACGCCGTCCTCCTCGCCACGGGACCCGCAAGGCCCCGCTGCACCCACAACCGCCGGACCAGCCCCATCCGCATCACCCCACCACGTGGGGGACGAACGCCGGGCCGGCATCGCACCTCCGGCGGCCACACCGCCACCGGACGCATCCGCCGCACCACCACCGGCCCCGCCGGTTACGCCGCGCCCGGCCACCACGACCCCGCCGCCCCCCGCTGCCCCGGCGCCGGCCGCGCCACGCTCCACGCCCGCACGACGGGAGTTCCGCGGCGAGGCCACCTTGGGCGGCACGACACTGCGGCTCGACTACCTGGTCTACCGGCCATCGGATCCGTTTGCGGAGATCAACGGGGTGGAGCTTCACGAGGGCTGGGAGATCGAGGGGTACACAGTGGTCCGGATCCAGACGGACCGGGTCGTCTTGGAGGGGCCCGAGGGGAAGGTCGTCCTCAGGGCGCGGTAGAACTGCTCCGGGCCGGAGGAAGGCGGGGAGTGTGAAGGCGCTCTCAATGAACCGGAAAGGTCCTGAGGACACTCCCCCCGATCCCCGCATCGTATCCGGGAGAGGATGGCCGCAACGAAACCGGTTTGCAACATCCTCGTCATACCGCTGGAACGTCACCCAGCTCGGCGTGCCGACACTGGCCCGGCCCGGCCAGATCGAGGCCAGTGTCGATCCGAGCTTCGAGGGCTATTCGATCTGCGACACGGGGCAGTTCATGGAGTCCTCCGCCCTGCTGGCCCACGCTTCCACCGTGGACAACCGGACCGGCGGCGCGGTCTTCTCCCTGGCGCAGACCTCGTGGGCGGACTACTCCGAGCAGTGTGGCGAGACGCCGGACGACGACTGCGACCCCATGAACAAGGGAATGGTCCCGTTCCGCTGAGCGTCCCCGTCTGCACGACCCCTTGGCCGAAACGAGGCGCCCCGCCTGGTGCCCCACACACCCACCTCCCCAGGGACGAGCGAAGCGATGTTCCGGCTGGCGCCACAGAGGACCAAGCCCTTCACGATCGGGACTGTCCCCCCAACGGAGCCCTCCGCCATCCAGCGATCGAGCGCCCCACGAGGAACGGGCCGGCGTGGGGGCGGGGGCGATCCGGGGACGGAGGGGAGGGCAAGCCCCGGGACGGCCGCCGGGACGCCGAACGCAGGCGGCTTGGCCCGGCGGGGCGGGCGGGTCGGGGGAAGGGTAAGTCGCTGAACGGTGCAGGGAGACCGGCGAACGGTCGTTGCCGAGGGGGTCGCAGGCCCGTCAGGGCCGGAGAGGGCGGGTGGACGGCTTACGACCGTCCGGTCTCCCAAACCGTCACCGACGCCGAAGGCGGCGAGTAATACGGCGTATCCGGCGAGCCGTCCCGGGGTGCAGCCCGAGCCGCAGGAGCCGGGGCGCACACGCCCCCACGGCCCCGGGGAGCGCAGCGACCCGGGGGAGCCGCGCAAGCGGCGCCCGGCCTGCGACCGCCACTCGCCGTGACGAGGAGGG
>JAMOVQ010000013.1 GCA_027067575.1 Thermoanaerobaculia bacterium
CGTCAGTCCGGGAACCGCGCCGTACAGCTGCGCGGCGACGCCGGCGGCGTACGGTGAGGCCGCCGAGGTGCCACCGAAGCAGGTCTCGTACCCCCCGCCGGTTCTGGTCGTCCGCGCGCAATGGGAAGGAGCCCAAACGTCGAGGATCGAGCCGGAGTTCGAGTAGCACGTGACCATCCCGGCGGCTGTGGAGCTGTCGGTGCAGGTGTCCGTCGGCTCGCAGGTAACACCCTCCGGGAAGCGAGCATAGCCGATGTTCGCGTCGTACACGGCCCCCACGGAGATGGCGCTGTCAACGCAGGCGGGCCAGCCGATTCCACTCTTGCACCCCTCGTTGCCGGCGGCTGCGAACACGGCGATTCCTGCGGCGACGAGCTGGTCGATTGCTGTGGCAAGGCTCGGGATGTCGTTGTCGCACGGACCGGTCCACGGCTGGTCGCCGCTGTACCCGCCCAGTCCGCCGAGCGACATGTTGACCACGTGGACGCCGCCGAACTGATTCCGGTTGTCCAGCACGTCGTTGAGAGCGGAGACGAGACCGGTGAGCGAGCCGGAGCCGCTGTCGTCGAGCACTTTGAGCGCCCACAGGTGGGCGGCGGGGGCCATCCCGCCGCCGGTCCCAGCGATGATCCCGGCCACGGCGGTGCCGTGTCCGGGCACGTCGCTCGTGCCGTCACCAGGGGAGTCGGTGTAGTTCCCCTTCGCCGTGACCTGGCCCGACAGCTCCGGGTGGGTGATGTCGATCCCTGTGTCGAGAACGGCCACGCCGATTCCGGCGCCGGCGGCGCCGTACTGCACCCGAAGCTGGTCCGCGTGCATCAGCGCGGCGCCCTCGGCCCTGGAGGCGTGCATCGGCAGGTCGGCGTCGATCGCCCGCACGGCGGGGTCCGCCGCCACGGCTTCGAGAGCGGATGCCGGCACCTCGGCGATGACGATGGGCAGCTCGGTCAGGCCCCGCCTCGCGACGAGTCCCAGCGGCGCGGTCCTGGCGACGAACTCCTGTTCGAGCCTCGCCAGGGTGGCGCGCCGTGCCGCCGCGCCGATCGCTTTCCCGCCGCCGGAGAGCTCGAGCGGCTCGTGGAGGAGCACGAGCACCCGGACGGTTCCGGTCTTGCTGGCGAAGCCCGGCCGGCGGAGCGCCGGCGAGATCTTCTCTGGAGCGGGCCGCGGGTCAGGGGGGAGGGTCACGGTCACGGTCCCGTCGAGCGGAAGGGTGAGGGCATCGACCCGATGCAGCTCTGGGACGGCAGCAGAAACGGACACTGCCGCCAGCAGGACGCCAGCGGCTACGATGAGGATGGCATGGGGATTCATACACTGCTTGCGTCTCATCGGGAACTCCTCCTAGCCTCATTCGTGGGAGAACGAGGTAGTTTTCGGCAGAATATCACGACGGCGGTGGGAATCCCGTGCGCCTCAGTCCACGATCGACGTCTCGAACGTTGGGGAGATCACGGTTTCGCCGTCGGGAGTGTGGACCGTCACGCGCCACAGGATCGTCCCGCAGGCCGGCGGGAGTGTCGCCTCGGGGACGAGGAACTCCGGCCTCGTGAGACGGTGTGCCTCGCAGAGGATATCGAGATCATCGTTGGTGACGATGATGTCGAACCGGCTGCCTTCCGGTGCCCCGGTCCAGCGCAGTCGGCACGCGCTCCGCGGGAGGCGCAGGCTGGCCGGGTCGGCCTGGACGACGGTCCCCCCGGCCTGTTCCCGGTAGACCACTGGCTCGGGGGCGGGGTTCCTGAGCAGGAGGCTGCCTCCAAGGCCGACCGCGAGGAGGACCATCGCCGCCGCGGCCAGCACCCGCGGGTTCCGCCAGGCGGGGCGCCGGCGCGGGGCCAGCGGGACGGCGCGACCCGCCTCTTCGGCCGTGCCGTCCGCCATCTTCCTGGCGAGCGCCCACGCCGTGGCGCAGTCCGGACAGTCCGCGATGTGGAGCATCAGCGCCTCCTCGGTGGTCCGATCCAGCCTCCCGCGGGCCGACTCCCAGAGGGTTCCGGGGTCGGGGCAGTCTCCGCTCTCGCCGGACGGGTGCCCGGTGAACGCACCCCGCAGACGTTCGACCCCTCCGTTCCCGTCCGTCGTCATGGCGCCAGTCCCTTCGTCGAGAGACAGTCTCTCAGGTTCTTCATCCCGCGGTACACCCGGTTGTCCGCGCTCTTGAGAGGGCAGCCGAGCCGGCGGGCGATCTCGGGAACGGTGCACCCGAGCAGGTGCAGGACCACGGCGACGCGCCGCGTGGGAACGATGCTCTCCAGACAGCGGCGGATCTCCCGTCCGAGGGAGCGTCCCACGGCGCTGCGCTCGGGGTCCGGCGTATTCTGGGGCAACTCCACCATCTCGTCCTCCGTGCCGGTCCGTTCCTTCCGCCGGCTGCGGCGCCGGATCTCGTCCACGGCCACCCCGTGCGCCATTTTCAGGAGGTACATCGTCGAGAAGCCGTCCGTTCCCTCACCACGGCCGAGCCGCCGTGAGAGCTGGAGCAGGACCTCCTGGGCGATGTCGTCGGCCTGGCCGGCCAGGTACGGCGGGCATGTCGAGCGGACCGCGGCGCGGACCCGGCGCACCAGCAACTCGGCCTCCGCCTCGCCGAGCACCGGGGGCGCTCCGTCCTCGCCCGGAACCGTCTGGGAAGACACGGCGCCATTCTACCCCGGAACGCGGTGGTCCAGGGGGGACGGGGCGGTGCTACACTCCCGGCCGGAGGTCCGTCCATGCCGCGTACGCTGCCCACGTCCATCGAGCACGACCTGGCCTTCGAGGCGAACCGCGACCACTGGCTCAACGAGCTGCGGGTGATCGAGGCCCAGCGGCGGAAGATCGCCGAGGGCGGGGGCGCGAGGGCGGCGGAGAAGCAGAAGGCCAAGGGGAAGATGCTGGCCCGGGAACGGATCGCCGCCCTGATCGACGAGGGGACGGAGTTCCTCGAGCTGGGGACCTTCGCCGCGTGGGGGATGTACGAGGAGTGGGGCGGCGCGCCGGCGGCGGGGACCCTGGCCGGTCTCGGGCGGATCTCGGGGCGGGAGTGCGTCATCGTGGCCAACGACGCCACGGTCAAGGCCGGGGCGTGGTTCCCCATGACGTGCAAGAAGGTGCTCCGGGCGCAGGAGATCGCCCTGGAGAACCGGTTGCCCATCGTCTACCTCGTGGATTCCGCGGGCGTCTTCCTGCCGATGCAGGACGAGATCTTCCCGGACCGGGACCACTTCGGGCGGGCCTTCTACTACAACGCCCGCCTGTCGGCCGAGGGGATCTACCAGATCGCCGCGATCATGGGCTCCTGCGTGGCCGGCGGGGCGTACCTGCCGATCATGTCGGACGAGGCGCTGATCGTCGAGGGGAACGGCACGATCTTCCTGGCCGGCGCCCACCTGGTGCGGGCCGCGATCGGGGAGCAGATCGACAACCAGGCGCTGGGCGGGGCCGAGGTCCAGGTGGACATCTCCGGCGTCGTGGACGACCGGTTCCCGGACGACGCCTCGGCCATCGAGCACATCCGGGCGCGGATCGGCGAGCTGGCGCGGCCGCGGCTCGCGCCGTTCGACCGGATCGACCCGCGGGAGCCCGCCGGCGATCCGGAGGAGCTGCTGGGGATCCTCCCGGTGGACCGCACGCGGCCGTACGATACCTACCAGCTCCTCGGACGGCTGCTCGACGGGTCGGAGTTCACCGAGTACAAGGCGACCTACGGCCGGACGCTGATCTGCGGCACGGGCCGGATCCACGGGTGGGCCGTGGGGATCGTCGCCAACCAGCGGTTGATCGTCCACCGCAGGCGCGGGCTGGAGCCCGGCGAGCGGGAGATGCAGATCGGCGGCGTCATCTACTCCGACGCGGCGGACAAGGGCGCGCGGTTCGTGGAGCTGATGAACCAGAAGGGGATCCCGCTGCTGTTCCTCCAGGACGTGACGGGGTTCATGGTGGGCTCCAAGTCCGAGCGCGAGGGGATCATCAAGGACGGCGCCAAGCTGGTCAACGTGGTGGCCAACTCGGTGGTGCCGAAGATCACCGTGTTCGTCGGCAACTCCTACGGCGCGGGGAACTACGCCATGTGCGGGCGGGCGTACGGCGCGCGGTTCTACTACGCCTGGCCCTCGGCGTCGATCTCCGTGATGGGTGGGGAGCAGGCATCCCGGACGCTGCTGGCGATCCAGCTCAAGAACCGGGGGGAAGACGTCTCCGAGGAGGAGAAGGCTGAGCTGCTGGCCGAGATCCAGGCCCGGTACCGCGCGGCCATGGATCCCCGGTACGCCGCGGCGCGGCTTTGGGTGGACGAGATCATCGACCCGCGCCGCACCCGTGAGGTCGTCGCCCGCTCCATCGAGGCCGCGGCCCACCAGCCGGAGATTCCCCCGTTCCGCCAGGGTGTGCTCCAGACGTGATCTGACAGGCTCCGCCCAAGAGGATCGGGTTCCCGCTGCGTTCCACACCCGATGGTGCCGCGTGCCGTCACCCCAGTCCGTGACAGGTTCTGATCTTCGAGACGGGGAAGTTCTGGCCGCCGTCATCGGTTCGTGCGGGCCGGTTATTGACCGTACGGCGCGGCCGGAGGGATATCGGTCCGGAAGGAACCGCGGGACCGTCAGCGGGATCACGGTGCCTGGCAGCTGCTTCTGTTCGTCGGGTCTGGCATCCCCATCCGGATGTCATGGAGTCACCATGGGGCCCCACTGACTGATGCCACGTCCTGTCTGGAGCGGCGGGCAGGAAGAAGAGCCAGATCGGCGAACCTGTCAGGGCAGAGGTGTCACCGTGGTGGCGTCGTTGGTCCGGGAGTCGATGACCGAGGCGGAGAGGAGCAGGCCGGAGCCGCCGGTCACGTGGATCGTCGCGTACCCCCAGCCGATGTTGGGCCGGTTCGCGCGGCGGTCGAACGGCTGGAGGTCCTGGACCACCGCGCCGGGGTCGATCTCGATCGTGTAGGCGGTAACGGTGTCCCCGTCCGCGGCGTGGAGCGTCACCTGGGCCGTGATCGTGTTCTGCCCGGCGTTGGCCAGCGTCAGGTTCGTCCGCCAGAGCCCGCTCTGCTGGCGGAGGCCCGGCAGGAGGAGCGTCGCACCCTCTGCGGCCCCCTCCGAGGCCGTGATGCCGCCGAACCACTGGCCGAAGGTGCCATCGGCGCTCTCGTTGTACAGGCGTGCCACGGCGGCGAGCCCCCGGGCCAGCTGGATCTCCAGGGTCCCCTTCCCGCTGGCGCCCACCGCGCCGAGGATGTCGTCCCACGCCGCCTGCTCGCCCGGGGCGATCTCCAGCGGGCGTGTCCAGGAGGTCCCGTCGTCCAGCCTGATAGCCAGGGTCGCCGCCGATGTGAGCGTGCCGCGGTTGATCACGGCGATGCTCGATCGCCACCGGCTCCCCGCGGAGCCGTCGAGGCGGGCGACCACGGGCAGCCAGCGGCTCTCGTCGGCGTCGTCGGTGGCGCGGTACTCTGGCGTGGCCACGGTGGGCTCGACGGTGACCGCGTCGTTGGTCCGGGAGTCGATGACCGAGGCGGTGGGTAGGATCTCCATGCCGGAGACCACCTGGACCGTGGCGTACCCCCAGCCGAGGCCCGGCCGGTTCGCCCGACGGTCGAACGGCTGGATGTCCTGCACCACGCCCCCGGCGGGGATGTCGAGGTCGTAGTCGGCGAGTTCGAGACCGGTGGTGTCGTACAGGTGGACCCGGACCGAGGCGTCCTGGGAACCGATGTTGGCCACCTGGAGGTTCGTCCGGAACCGTCCCTCCTCCTGGCGCAGTCCCGCGAGGACGGCGGTCTCACCCCCGAGGAGACCCCCGCCATGGAGTACACCCTGCTCGAACTGGCCGAACGTTCCGTGGCCGGTGTCGTCGTAGACCCGCGCCGTGACCCCGAGCGGCGTGTCGATCCGGATCTCCAGCGTGCCCTTGCCGCTGCCGCCCGCGGCCGCGACGACGTCCTCCACCGTGACCTGTTCACCGGCCCGGATCTCCCGCCGGATCGTGTGGTCGCCGTCCGGGAGGTGGACGATGAGCGTCGCGGTGGCCCCGCCGAGCCCCCCTCCCCGTCGGATCAGCGTGACGTCGGTCTTCCAGTACGACCCCGCGTACCCCGCGTCCGAGATGACGACGGGGACCCAGTACCGGAGACCGCCGGGGGTGCCGTCAGGCTCCATCCCCGGCACGACGAGGGCTCCCGTGTCGTTCGGGTCGAGCCAGGGCCTGACAGAGGTCTCGGGCGTTCCGCCGCCCTCCCAGGCGACGGCCAGCTTGCTGTAGTAGTCGTACCCGTCCCGGTTCTGGCAGGAGGCGTACCCCCCGGTCAGCACACCCACGGCGAGACCCGAGGCACGGTCCATCACCAGCGACCCGGAGGATCCGCCCTCGGTCGTCCCCACGTCCCACTGGACCCGCCAGTACGTCTCGTCGACCGTGGCCACCGTGTCCGTGTCGTAGCTGATCGACTTCTCGTCGAGGTTCGGGTGGTGGATCCCGACGATCCCCGTGGAAGGCGTGGCGCCGGTGGCGTCGTACCCCGTGGAGTAGACGCCGTACTCTGCCGGGGGACGCTCCTCCAGCTCCACCAGCGTCGTGTCGGAGCGCTCCCATGTGGACCGGAAGATGGCGCCGGACTGGGTGTCCGTCGCCGTCCCGCCGCCGTGCTGCCCGCAGGTCGGGGACTGGTCGTTCCAGTAGAACACCATGGTGGCCGCGTTGTACGCCCGGACACCGCAGTGGTCCGCCGTCAGGAAGTACGGCGTACCGTCGTGGGGTGCGTCGGCGACGAGGTAGCCGGAGCAGGTGGCCCAGCCCTGGAGGGTGTACCAGGCGACGGAACGGATCTGGTCCCGCCACGGGTCGCCCTCGGGACAGGCGACGTCCACGTTGCACGTGCCGGACTTCTCCATGCCACCGGCGGCGGACCGGTAACCGTAGTTGATCCGGAACACGGTCAGGGCGAACCGGTCACGGACCCCGGCCGGCACGGCGGCCTCCAGGACCGCCACGTCACCGGGGACGATGGGGGTCCACAGCTCGCCGTCCGGCGTCAGGTCGGCCGGGCCGAACGGGCCCCGGACCACGGTCCCCGCCGGGTCGTGGAGCCACAGCCCCGTCCCCTTGGGCAGACGGACGTCTCTCATGGCCAGGTTGAGGCTCGTCGCACCCTCCGAACGGATCTCCAGCCGCCACCACCACCGCCCGTCCGGCAGGGCCCGCCACGATCCGGCGGTGTCCGGCGCGAGGTCGGCCTCGAGCGGGACGGCGAACCGGAACGGGCCGATGCCGAGCCGGTCGCGCAGGGCGTCTTCCGCAACGATCGGCGCCAGATCCGGGGGCGGCACCTCCACCGCGTCGGCTGACGGTGCGGCCATTCCGGAGAGTCCCGGTGGCAGCGGCCGTTCCGCCGCACGGCCCCCGGGCGCCACCAGCACGCACGCCATGGCGAGAAGGAAAGTCGTGAGGGTTCCGCGATCGGTTCGATGGATCATGGTTGGATCTCCCGTCTCCGCTGGTTCAGTGATCCGCGGATCCCGGTGGCTTCATTCCCCCGGAGGCGACGTACTCCCGAGTCCACCTCCGGACCCTCCCCGTCATCAGGAGAATGGCGAGGAGGTTCGGCAGCGTCATCAGCCCCAGGGCGGCGTCACCGAAGCTCCAGACGATCTCCAACGAGTAGATCGCACCCAGGAAGTGCATCACGCAGAAGACGATCCGGTACGGCAGCACCCAGCGCGGCCCCGCCAGGTAGAAGATCGACCGGTCGCCGTAGTACGACCAGGAGATCGCGGTTGACAGGCCGAACAGGAAGACGGCCAGGGTGACCACGAGGTGCCCGAACCCTCCGGCGAGCCGTCCCAGACCGCGCTGGAACGCCCACGCGGTCAGGGGTGACCCGTTCTGTGGTGCGGCTCCCGAGAGCACGAGGCCCTCCGTGATCGTCTCCCCGGCCGGGCCCAGAAGCCGGGCCGCGGCGATCTCGCCCGGCGCGGAGGAGGGGATGACGAGCGTACCCGAGAACGGGCGTCCGCTGCGCTCGAGGAGCAGCCTCGGCGATTCCACCAGCCCGTGGTTGCGCACGAAGGCGAGTCCCTCCGGCCGGCCATCCTTCACGGCGAACCGGCCCGCGGCCCGGTCGGTTTCCCGGACCACACCGTTCTCTTGCACGGTAGCGCCGGCCGTCACGGCCACGATGGCCGCCTGGCGGTTCACCGTCACACGCTGGGGCTGGCGGTCTTTCCACACCCCGGTTGTCAGGATGACGAGTCCCGTCATGGTGCAGATGAGGAGCGTGTCGATGAACGGTCCGAGCATCGCCACCATCCCCTCGCGCACCGGCTCGTCGGTCTTCGCGGCAGCGTGGGCGATGGGGGCGGAGCCCTGACCGGACTCGTTGGAGAACAGCCCCCGCTTGACCCCCCATGTCAGCATGAAGATGAACGTACCTCCTGCGAACCCGCCCACGCGCGCCGCGGGCTCGAACGCCGAGCGGACGATCAGCGCCAGGGTGGGGAGGATCCGGCCCGCGTTGAACAGCAGGACGATCAGGCCGGCCCCGACGTAGAGCGCCGCCATGAACGGCACGAGCTTCGAGGTCACCCGGCCGATCCGGCGGATCCCGCCGAGGATCACCGCGGCGACCAGGGTAGCCATCACGAGGCCCGTGATCCAGGTCGGGATCCCGAGATCCTGCCGGAACTGGTCCGCGACGGTGAACGACTGGACGGCGTTGCCGGAGCCGAACGACGAGATGACGGCGAAGGTGGCGAACGCCACCGCCAGCGGCTTCCAGCGACGGCCGAGTCCCCGCTCGATGGAGTACATCGGCCCACCCGCAGCCGATCCGCCTGGCAAGATCCGGCGGTACTTCAGGCCCAGGGTGCATTCGGTGTACTTGAGCGCCATGCCGAACACCGCCGTCACCCACATCCAGAACAGCGCTCCAGGCCCGCCGTAGTGAATCGCCGTGGCGACCCCTGCGATGTTGCCGATCCCGACCGTCGCAGACAGCGCCGTGGTCAGCGCCTGGAAGTGCGAGAGGTCGCCATCCTCCTCCGGCCGGTCGTAGTCGCCCCGCACCACCCGGAGGCCGTGCAGGAAGTACCGGATCTGGACCCAGCCCAGCCGGAACGTGGTGACGATCCCGGTGCCGACCAGGAGGACGACGATCGCCGGGAGCGCCGCAGGCCACCCCCATACCACCCCGTTGAGGGTGAACACCGCCGTGCGGACCGCCTCGTACAGCTGGTCCACGAAACCTCAGGCGGGGACGCCGTCGGGGAGGGAAACCATCACCGGGCGCCCTTCGACGGGATTCCTCCCGCGAGGACCACCGCGTACCGCTGGTGGGCGAACGGGTGGATGTCCGGCATCTTCTGGAACAGCCAGCCGTCGAAGACGGTTTTCCCAGCCTCCTCGATCGTCACGTGGACGGCCGGGTTGTTGGGCTCGGCGGAGCGGCTTCCGATCCCGTCTGCACCCATGACGAAGTCGGGTACGAAGGTATCCGCCGTAACCACGAGATCGGTGTCGGAAAGCGGGGTTGTCTTCCCCAGGGGAACGGTGACATCCCGCTCGGAGCCGTCGTTGCGATCGGTGACACGGAGGGTGACTCCTGTCCACGCGGCCGTGATCGCGGGATCGAGATGCAGCTCGGTGTTGACGCCGATGCTGCCGTGCATCCCCTCGCCTGATTCGGCCATCGCCTTTGCGTGAACGTCATCCTTCGGCATGTTCGAGAGCATTCCGTGGACATCGTCCTTCGGCATCTTCGAATGATCGGACTGGACCGGGGCGGCCTCTTTCCCTGCGTCCTTTGCCGTGTTCTTCGCGCCGCCCTGGCCACATCCCGCCACCAGCCCGGCGGCGAGGATCGTCACGAGAAGTCCGTATCGCTGGTTCATCATCGTCCCTCCAGCGCGGCATTATACCGGGGCCGTTCGAGAGACGTCGTCTGGCTCGGTGTACCGAGCGGAAGAAGAGGATGCCGTGACAGTCGTCAGCAGCGCGAGGGCGTCCAAGACGCACGTCCGGTGTCATCTCCTCGGGTTGCGCCGTCTGCTGGAGGACGAGATAGAATGCAGCGATCAGGGTCACCGTGCCGAGCACCACGATCGAAAGGAGCGCCACGATGGAACTCGCGGGATCCCTGCCCTACCTCTTGAGTCCCCCCACAGATCCCGGCGGCAAGGATGCGACCCAATCCGGGAGGTCGGGATAGTGGGGCTGGGTGCTCCCCGTTTCCCGGTGCGAACCCGTGTGGCCGATGTGCTCGAGCCGTGCCGGCAGGCGTTCGGCCGTTTGGAAGCCGAGGGCGGACGTGGCTGGTCCGCTGCGTGGCGCCTGGTCGGGCCCACCGGTGAGAGGGGCCCCGGCGGCCCGGATTCGTGGGCTGGAGGAGCGAGTGCCGGGCTTCTGGAGCTCCTCGAAGGGATCGAGCCGTGGGGAGTGACGGGTCCGGCGGCGATGGCCGTCCGCCTCGGGGTGGACGCGGAGATGGCGGTCCGAACCGCTCCCCTCGAGCTGTACATGGCGCGGGCGGATATTCCCCGCCTCCGGCTCCGGATCGTTGCCCGCGGCGGTGCCGTCGTGCGCCCGATCTTCAGGGGAAGGGTCGTGCCTGTTCCGTTCGGCGACGTGCCGGTTCTGCCGTTCGCCCGCTCTGTCACGACGGGAGGGGAGGGCAGACTGCGGCTGCTGGATCCGGCGGCGGCCCGTGCCGCGGCGGTCTTGAGGGCCGGTGTGGAACTGCTGGCGGGAGCGCCGCTCTGGCGATGGCACCTCGTGGAGGTAGCAACTCTCGGGACGTCAGCCGATCGCCGGGCCGCCGCCCGGTGGAGGGAACGGCTGACGGGGTGGGGACTTGCACCACTCGCGAACGCCGTTGAGTCACTCGCCGACGTGGTGGTAGGCCGCCGGGGGGCACCGGACGCCGGTGCCGCCGTGCTGCTTCAGGCCGCCAGGGGATCACGCTGGCGCGAAGGGATGCGGCTGCTCGAAGGACGCTGGCGTCAGTTGCGTTTCGCCGTGCTCGCGGCGATGGGGCTCGGGCGGGACGGCTGGTGTTGAGAGTCGAGAGCGGAGATCGCTGCTGCGTCCCCTACCGCTTCATGATCGAGTCGAGGATCAGCATGAACGCCGCCTGCTGCTCCGGTTCGCTCTTCTCGATGACAGCGAGGATGCCCGTCCCGTCGAACACCTCGTGAAGCTCATTCGCGGGGTGCGATGACGTGACGATGATCCGTTTGAGGTTGACACCGGCAGCCCGCGCATGCTCGAGCACGACCTGACCGTCCATTTGCGGCATCTCCCAGTCGAGCAGCATCAGATGGATGTCCGGACCGAAGACGCGGACCGCCTCGCGGGGATCGGTGTAGATCTCCACGGCCGCCCGTTCACCGTACCGTGCCTGGAGGAGGCGTTTCCACACCTCGCACTGCGTTCGCGAATCGTCGACGATCACTACGCGGCGCCTGACGGCCTCCCCCATCGGCTCCAAGGATACCATCGATCACGGTTCCCGCACCGGTTGGGAGTGGGGAGACGTCGTTCTGCTGGCGGTACCCTATTCGATCCCAAGGCGCTTCTTGATGTGCCGGAGGACCTGGAGCGAGACGGACTTGTCCCCCATCGCCCCGGCGCGGATGGTGACCTTGGTGCTCTGGAAGTCCTCCGCCTTGAGCCAGACGGTCACCTTGGTGCCGTCCGCCATCCGGCCCGACACCTCGGCCTTGAGCTTGTCCGCCGTGGTGTCGATCCCGACGAGGTCGAGGTCGGCCAGCGCGCCTTCGGCCGCCTGCTGCACGTCGGGAAGGGCCCGATCGATGGTCTCCTCGAGCTGACCGTTCAGCCACACGAAGCCCGCGCCGGCTCCCACCGCGACGACGGCAGCGGGACAGCCGAGGAGCGGAACGGCCATCAGTACACCGAACACCGCCCGGACGAGTCGCTTCATCATGGAAATACTTTACTGTACGTCCTCACGGCCGTCGAGTGGCGAGGCTCACCTTCAGGATCGCTTCGGCGGTGCCACAGCAGGGGTGGGACCGGAACCCCGTTCGTGTCCGTACCGCTGTCCGAGCACCCGCCGGTGAGGTGGGCGCTTCCACGGGAGGGTGTGGTACCGTTCGGCGTCCTATGGGGAGGATCCGTCTCTCGGCGCTGAAGCTGACCGGGTTCAAGTCGTTCGCCGACCCGGTGGAGCTCGAGTTTCCGGGCCCGGTGACGGCCGTCGTCGGGCCGAACGGTTCGGGGAAGTCCAACATCGTGGACGCCATCCTCTGGGTGCTCGGTGAACAGAGTCCGAGCCTTCTCCGGCTCAAGCAGATGGGCGACCTCGTGTTCTCGGGTTCCGGTTCCCGTCCGCCTGCTGGCGCCGCCGAGGTCTCCCTGACGCTCTCGGCCGACGATGGCCGGTGGGAGGAGACGGGAGGTATCCTGACCCTTTCGCGGCGCGTCTCTCGGGACGGCCCGTCGGCGTACCGGATCAACGGGCGAACCGTCCGGCTCAAAGACGTGGTGGACGAGCTGGCCGGGATCGGGCTGGCGACCCGCTCCTACGCCATCATCGAGCAGGGCAGGATCGGCCAGGTACTCTCGGCCAGGCCGACGGACCGTCGGGCGCTGATCGAGGAGGCGGCCGGGATCGTCCGGTACAAGGTCAGGCGGCACGAGGCCGAGCTCAAGCTCCAGCAGACGCGGCAGAACCTGCTCCGGCTCGAGGACGTGGTGGGAGAGGTGGACCGCTCGCTGCGCCAGGTCAAGCGGCAGGCGCGGCAGGCCGAGCGGTACCGGAAGCTGGAGGCCGAGCTCAACGGCGCGCTGGCGAGGCTCCGCGCCCACGAGGTCCGGGAGCTCCGGCGCCGCACGGCGGAACTCCAGCGCGAACGGGCCCGGGCTGAGAACGAGGTGGCCGCGGCCGCCTCCGCACTCGGGGGCGCCGATGCGGACCTCGCCGCCGCGCGCAAGGAGCTGGAGGCCCGGCGGGCCGAGATGGAGAAGGCGAGGGAGGAGGTGGCCGCCCTCCTCGCCTCATGCGAACGTGCCGAGGCGTTCCTGGAGCGTTCCTCCGACCTCCTGGAGGAGCTGCACCAGGCCCGGCGCCGCGCGCTGGCCGAGGAGGGGACGGTCGGGGAGCGGCGGCGCCGGCTGGAGGAGGAGCTCGAGTCCGCGAGCGCGAGGCTCGAGGAGCTCGAGAGCGCGCTGGCCTCGGCCCGTACCGAGGCGACGGCGCGATCCGAGGCGGCCAGTGAGGCCCGGAAGGCTCGTGATGCCGGCGAGAAGGCGCTCGCCGAGGCCAGGCAGGCGATGCTCCAGGCGATCTCCGAGCTGACCGCCACCCGGAACCGCCTCGTGGATCTCGAGCGCGAGGGGGACCGGATCGTCTATGCCACCGCCCAGCTCGAGAAGGAACGGGAGCGGCTGACGGCCCGCAGAGAGGAGGCTCTGGACCGTCTGGCGAACGCCCGGTCCGAGGCGGAGGACGCGGCCCGTCGGGTCGCTGAGCTCGAGGAGGGCCGCTCCGAGTTGCTTCGGCGGCGCGAGGCCCTCGCCGTGGAGCTGGCCGAGGCGGGGCGGGAGACCGAACGGCTGGGGCACGAGCTCTGGGAGGCCCGCCACGCGCTCAACGGCCTCGAACGGGAGCTCGCCCGGCGGACTGGCCCCGCGGAACGGCTCGAGGCGCTGCTCTCGGGTACGCGGGTGAGCGGCCAGGTCAGCGACTTCCTCGACCCCGACCCCGAGGTCGCGGCGCTGCTGGACCGGGCGTGGCGGACGTGGCTCGACCTGCCCGTCGTGGATGCCGGCGAGCTCGGCCGGCTGGACCGCGCCGGCCTGGCCCGGATCGAGGAACGGCTTCTCGTGGCGGTGCGGGGCGGCGTGGAGGCGGCCGTGCCGTCGCCCGGAGCCCCGGAGGGGCTCGAACCGCTGACCGACCGGGCGGGGATACCGGATGGGGAGGCGTCCTGGCTGAGCCGGGTGCTCCCGCCGGTGTTCCTTGCACCCACGGTGGAGGCGGCCCTCGCCGGGGCCGACGCGGTTCCGTGGGCCGTGGTGGTGACAGCCGACGGCACGGTGGTCCGTGGTCGGGCCGTGGAGCTGCCCACCGGCGGTGCGGAGCTCCAGGGCGTTCTCGGGCTCCGGGAGGAGCGGGCGAGGCTCCGGAGGGAGCTTGAGGAGGGCGCGGCCCGGCTCGAGACGCTCTCGGGCCGGAAGGCCGAGCTGGCCCGGCGCCACGAGGAGCTCTCGGCGGAGGCCGAGACGCGGGCCGCCGAGCTCGTGGAGGCGGAACAGGCAAGGGCGAGCCTGGCCGCGGTGGAGGAGGCGGCTGCGGCCGAGGCGGCGCGGCTCGAACGGGAGTTGGACGCCGTCATCGAGGAGCTGGGCCGCAACCGTGAGCTCGCCTCCGCACGGTCCGCGCAGCGGGAGGAGCTCCAGTGTGCACTGGCGCAGCTCGAGTCGCGGAACGAGACGTTGGAGGCTGATGTCGAACGGCTGGCCGGGTCGCTCGAATCGCTCCGGGCGCGAGCGGCGGAGGCGGCCCGCGAGGCGGACCGGGCGGCGGCGGAAGTCCGGCTCACGTCGGAGCGGGTCCAGACGGCCCGGTCCGAGGTGGAGCGGCTCCGCACCGAGCTGGAGCGGCTCGAAGTTCGGGGCCGTGAGCTCGGGAAGGCGGCGGAGGACGCGGCCGGGCGGATCACGGCGACCGAGGCCGAGATCGTCGCAACCCGCAACAGACTGGCCGAGGAGCAGGGACTGCTGACGGCGGCGCGTGAGGGGGAGAGGCGGGCCGCCGAGGCGGTGGAAGCGGTGGCGGCCCGTGCGGAGCGGCTGGAACGGGAGGTCCGGACGCGGCGGGAGGAGTACGATCGCCGACGCGAGGCGCTCCATGCGCTCCAGATGGAGGAGACCCGGCTGGAGGGTGAGCTCCAGGCGCTCGGCGAGGCGGTGGCGGGTGAGCTTCGGATTGGCCTGGAGGAGCTGCTCGCGACGGTGGACGGGGAGGAGCTCGTCCCGGAGGCGGTGGCCGAGCTCGAGTCCGTCGTTGCCTCGATCCGGCAGCGTCTGGAGCGGATCGGCACGGTCAACCTCCTGGCGCTGGAGCAGCTCGAGGAGCTGGAAGAGCGGTCCCGGTTCCTCCACGAGCAGCGCGAGGATCTCGTCCGCTCGCTGCGGTCCCTGGAGGCGACGATCCGGGAGATCGACCAGACGTGCACGGAACGGTTCGTCGAGACGTTCCGGAAGGTGGGCGAGGTGTTCGCCGAGACGTTCGCCTACCTGTTCGGCGGCGGGACGGCACGGCTCGAGCTCGTGGACGAGGAGAATCCGCTGGAGTCCGGGATCGACATCGTGGCGCGGCCTCCGGGGAAGCGCGTCCAGTCCGTCCAGCTGCTCTCCGGCGGCGAGAAGGCGCTGGCAGCGCTGGCGCTTCTCGTGGCGCTGTTCCGGATCAAGCCCTCGCCGTTCTGCATCCTCGACGAGGTGGATGCGCCGCTCGACGACGCCAACGTGGAACGGCTCGCCGACCTCGTGCGCGAGATGACCGAGCACACCCAGTTCCTGCTCGTCACCCACAACCGCAGGACCATGGCCCGGGCCGACATCCTGTACGGCGTCACCATGGAGGAACCAGGCGTCTCCAAGATCGTCTCCGTCCGCCTCGAAGACATGACCTGACGTCCAACCGCGTCGAAATAGGGACACTGTTTTTCTCTTGACAACCTCTCCTCCCCGCCCTACCCTGTTCCCATCACAATCCAAAGGAGGCGCACCATGCCCCGGATGCCCCGTCTCAAGTTCTCCCACGTGGACACCTGGTACCACCTGTACAGCCGGGTGCCCTCCCGCCGCGG
>JAMOVQ010000014.1 GCA_027067575.1 Thermoanaerobaculia bacterium
TCCCCAGATCGTGCCGTTCCTGACGCGAGGGAACGGCAGGCGCTGGGTCTTCGACGGGGCGGTGGCGAGGTCTCTGTTCGACATGGACCGCCTCGGGGAGCTTCTTCGGCGTCGCCCCATCCCGGAGTCCGGCCTGTCCGGACGGTCTCGCGAGCGGTACCAGGCCGTCATGCGGGCGATCCAGCTGGATGATGACTGAATGTCGGCCGCCCCTGCGGCCCGCTACCGGATATAGCACGGCACGGCGGGCCTCCAGGCCTGGGCGGACGCGGAGCGGTTGCGGGGGCGTTCGGCCTCGGGGCGGGGCCCTTGTCGTGACGGTGGAGGGGTACCGGAGCGTGGAGGGGGTGCCGGCGTTCGCGGCGCGGGGGGACGCGGCCGCCCGGAGGCGGTGGGAGCGCGAGGGCCGGGCGGAGCCGGGGGCCGACGGATGAGGGCCGGTTCAGGCGGTCAGGCGGAGGATCTCCACGATCATGCCGAGGGCCTTCTCCATGTCGGCGACGTGGATGTGCTCGGTGGTCGCGTGCTCGTCCCGGGCGCCGATCCCCACCACGGCCATCTCGATCCCGCGGTTGTTGTAGATCGAGGCGTCGGTGAAGCCGGTGATGAAGGTCGTGGTGGCCTCGATCCCGACGGTGGCAAGGGCCCGTTTGGCGATCTCCACCGTCGGTGCGTCGGGCGGGATCGCCACGGCGCGGCACATGGGATCCACGGCGATCTCCACCGAGGCGCCGGCCGCCTCCACCTGCTCGCGGATCGTGGCCGTCATCCGCTCCACGGTGCGCTCGGCCTTCCCGTGGTCGAGGGAGCGGCACTCGGCGAGGAAGGTGCAGCTGTCGGGGACGCCGTTGCGGATGATGCCGCCACGGATGACGCCGACGTTGGCCGTGGTCTCGGCGTCGAGGCGGCCGAGCTCCAGCGCGGCGATGGCCCTCGCGGCGGCGGCGATGGCGTTGATCCCCTTCTCGGGCTCCATCCCCGCGTGGGCGGATCGGCCGGTCACCGTGACGTCCACGGCGAAGTAGCTCGGGCCGCCGATGACGATGGTGTCCAGCGTGTCATTGTCCAGGAGGAACCCGCGCCGCGCCGTCAGGAGGGAGAAGTCGAGGTTCTTGACCCCGATGAGGCCCACCTCCTCCTGGCGGGTGATGGCGACCTCCACCGGCGGGCGGACCGGAGCGATCCGGAGCGCCTCGAGCATCTCGGCGATCCCGGCCTTGTCGTCGGCGCCGAGGATCGTGTCACCGGCGGAGCGGATGACGCCGTCCTCGAGCACCGGCTCGATCCCCACGCCGGGCTGCACCGTGTCGGCGTGGCACGACAGGAGGATCGGCCCGGCGTC
Organism: Thermoanaerobaculia bacterium; assembly: GCA_027067575.1. Classification (GTDB taxonomy): domain Bacteria; phylum Acidobacteriota; class Thermoanaerobaculia; order Thermoanaerobaculales; family Sulfomarinibacteraceae; genus JAMOVQ01. The sequence goes on from JAMOVQ010000014.1 coordinate 1,343, forward strand.
GGGGGAGGCACCCCTGGCCGGGAGCTTCGCCACCAGGTTGCCGTGGGCGTCGAGGGTCGTCTCGGCGCCGAGCGCCCGGAACTCCTTCTCGAGGTAGGCGATGAACCGGGCCTCGTTCCCGGACTCGCTGTCGATCCGGACCATCTCCATGAACTGGTCGATCATGCGCTGGGACACGGCGGCACCTCCTTCACAGGGCGCCCGCAGCGTACCACGGGGCGGGGAGGGGAGAAAGGAAGATGAGGGCCCTAGGGTACAGTCCCGGTCGCCGAAGGCTTGGTACGACACAAGGCCCTCCACGATCGGGACTGTCCCAACCGACCAGGGAGCGGGCTAATGAAAGACAATGTCCCCTCCTCCTGGTCCAGCGCAGGGTTGGCCTTCCAGGCGAGCAGCCGTGCCGGCGCTTCAGACAGGCCCGAGAGCAGCCACTGCGATCCTGACGGGGCCAGGGTGAGAGCGCCGGCCGCCTGAAGAATGAACGGCGTCAGGCAGCCGCCAGGCCCCGCCAGGATGGCTGCTGCTCTCGCCGTCAGGGCACGGTACCGTCACCGTCATCCGATCCTTCCATGGCAGGGTTCTCGTCGGGCTGGGAAGAGGGTGTGGAGGACGGAACCCGTGACTTTCTCCCGTGGGTCTCTGCCGTTGCGCCGTCATGCTGCTCCTCCAGCATCCGTCTTTCCGCGAGACGCTCGAGCTCGTCCCGGTCAAGGGTCACCGGACGCCCCTCGTCCGCCGTGCAAAGCACCACGAAGCGCCGGGTGACACCGAGGGAACGGATGTGTTTCATGGATGACGGAAAGGGCAGAGACACGCGCTCGAGCTCTGTCCCGGGACGCACGATGTCCAGCCGTTCTCCGCCGGGAGCCGCATCGTCCCGGGCCAGGACCCAGAGGTATCCCCCGGCGGCGGCGATGTCCCGGATCACCGGACGAATGACGAGCGACTCGCCCGTGGGGTCCGAACCCTGCCCCTCCCCGGCAACGGTTCTGCCGTGGCCTTCCGCCGGGTCGTAATCGGGATCGTTCTCCACGGTTGCCGTCTCGTCCGGATTCTCCACGATCTCGAGCACGCGTCCGGCTGTGCTCAGTTTCCGGATTCGGTACGCCATGTCGTCCGCCACCCAAACAGCGCCTTTCTCATCCACGGCGATCCTGACCTGGCGCTGGGATGTCCACCGGAGGTACGATTCCGCCCCCTTCGGCTCGATGGGAAACGCGACGTTCTCGATCTTCCCGTCCGCATTGGTGAGGGCCAGGATCGTGAACGTCTCGTGGATGTCGAAGAGTGCCGGATCGACCAGGAGCATCCGGCTGAACAGGAGATCGCCCCCTCGCTCGAAAGCAAAGTCCGTGGCGACCGAGGGAGGCCGATCCAGCGGCACGATTTTCTGCAACTGGAAGTCCTCGAACAGGGCGATCCCGCCTGATGTCGTCAGCGCCAGGACATCGCCGCCGTCAGCAATGGCCATGGCGAGGATGACGTCCCAGGAGAACGTCGGTGCGACCTGCAGGCGCTCGACTCCATCTTCCCGACCACGGCGATCAAAGACGAGGGCCGTGTGGGACGCCGTGTCCAGGAGGACGGTTCGTGACGAGTGTCCGTCCACAGCCAGAACGTAACGTGCGGTCGGCACCGAACTCAGATCCGTCCGGACGATTGGGAGCTCAGGCGACCCGCCGGGGTCCTCCGACTCGACCGCCGGAGTCCCGTGCGCCGCGAGAGTCCAGATGAAGACGAGAACCACGAACAGCGGGCGACGCCTGTTTCTCATAGTCCCTCCAAGGAGACCCTGTCAGCAGAAGAGCTGAGTCGAGGTCTTCACCGTGCCGTTGGGCAACACGATGAGAGAGTAACAGAAGAGGCACCCGATCTCGGTTTCGAAACACCTCTGGACCGCTGCGATAGCCTCGGCCTGTGGTGAAGTATACGGTACCAATCCAGACACCAGACCTCCCAGAATCAAACCCATCGACGGAAATGTCCCCTACCCTCACCCTTCGTCCGAAACGAGCTCGCTCACCTGGTGCCCCACTCACCCGCTCGCCCAGGGACGAGCGAAGCGAGGTCCCGATTGGCGCTTCAAAGAACGAAGCCCTTCACAATCGGGATTGGCCCCCCGACCAGCCCGATGCGGGCTGAAGCCCGCGCTCCGTCGGGCCACCCACCGATCGAATGAAAAACACTGTCCCCTATTCCAGCCTCGGACGAAACGAGCTCGCCCCACCTGGTGCCCTATCCCTCGCCCGCCCAGGGACGAGCGAAGCGATGTCCCGGTTGGCGCTTCAGAGAACCAGGCCCTTCACGATCGGGACTGTCCCCTCAACGGAGCCCTCGGCCATTCAACGATTGAGCGCCCCACGAGGAACGGGCCGGCGTGGGGGCGGGGGCGGTCCGGGGACGGAGGGGAGGGCAAGCCCCGTGGAGGCGTGCCCGGGCGGCGAGCGCAGCCGTCTTGGCCCGAGAGGGGGCGTGGGAGGGGGAAGGGTAAGACGGTGAACGGTGCGGGGAGACCGGCGAACGGTCGTTGCCGAGGGGGTCGCA
>JAMOVQ010000015.1 GCA_027067575.1 Thermoanaerobaculia bacterium
CGCGGGGGCCGGCCGCCGGTTCGCCCCACGGCCGGGGCGGTTCGGCACGGCTGGAACGCGACGAACCGTGAGTGATCACCGCGGCGGTCGGCCCGACCGCATGCTTCTCCTTGACAGGCGGGGAGACACGGGAGGAGAATCCGGGCAGAGAAATCGGGCGAACGCCGTGGCCAGTATCGAAGACCGGGGAACCGCCGCGGTGTGGTCCGGCATGGACTCGTTGTGGGGTCTCCCCGGGTCTCCGGGGGAAAGGAGGGGAAGATGGATGCGTTGCTCGTCATGATCGTCGTCTTCGTGGGGTTCATCGCGGCCTACCAACTGTACGGGAAGTTCATCGGCCGGAAGATCTACATGTTGTCGAGGACCGCGAAGGTTCCTGCCGTGGAGTTCGAGGACGGGATCGACTACGTCCCGACCCCGAAGGAGGTGATCTTCGGACACCATTACGCCTCCATCGCGGGCACGGGGCCGATCGTCGGACCGGCCATCGCCGTGATCTGGGGGTGGGTGCCCGCCCTGATCTGGATCTTCGTCGGGTCGATCGTCATGGGTGCGGTCCACGACTTCGGCTCCCTGATCATCTCGATGCGCAACCAGGGCAAGTCCATCGCGGAGTTCAGCGCCAGGTACATCAACGCCCGGATCAAGTTCTTCTTCTTCGTCATCGTCTTCCTCGAGCTGTGGCTGATCATCGCCATCTTCGGGCTCGTCATCGCCGTCATCTTCAAGATGTTTCCCGGCTCGGTGTTCCCGGTGTGGATGGAGATCCCCATCGCCGTGCTGCTGGGGCACATGATTTACAAGCGCGGCAAGAGCATCACGAGCTGGTCGATCCTGGCGGTCATCGCCATGTACGTCACGGTGGTGCTCGGATACCGCTGGCCCATCGAGCTCCCGTCGGTCGCCGGGATTCCGCCCACCGGGGTCTGGACCATCATCCTGCTGATCTACGCCTACATCGCCTCGGTTCTGCCAGTGACCACGCTGCTCCAGCCACGGGACTTCATCAACGCCCATGAGCTGTTCATCGCCCTGGCGCTGCTGGTACTCGGAGTGGTCGTGTCCGCATTCGGAGGCCTTCACATGGTCGCCCCGGCGATCAACCCCGCCCCCGAGGGCGCCCCGCCCATGTGGCCGTTTCTGTTCATCACCATCGCGTGCGGCGCGATCTCGGGGTTCCACTCGCTGGTGTCGTCGGGGACGTCCTCCAAGCAGGTCCGGAATGAGGAGGACGCGCTGTTCGTCGGGTACGGCTCCATGCTGATGGAGGGCGTGCTCTCCACCCTGGTGGTGATCGCAACCTGCGCCGGGATCGGGCTGGGGTACGTGACCAAGACCGGTGAGACCGTGACCGGCCTCGCCGCGTGGACCGACCATTACGCATCGTGGGCGGCGGCCGGCGGGCTGGCGGCCAAGATCGGCGCGTTCGTCACGGGCTCCGCCAACATGATCGAGCACCTTGGGATCCCCAACGGGGTCGCCGTGGTGATCATGGGTGTCTTCGTGGCGTCGTTCGCCGGGACGACGCTGGACACGGCAACCCGGATCCAGCGGTACGTCGTCTCGGAGCTCGCGAGCGACCTCAAGCTCGGTTTCCTGACCGGGCGGCACCCGGCGACCCTCGTCGCCGTCGGCTCGGCCGCGGCGCTGGCGTTCATCTCGGGTCCCAACGGCAAGGGCGCCTTGAAGCTCTGGCCGCTGTTCGGCGCGACGAACCAGACGCTGGCGGCGCTGGCGCTGATCGTGGCCACGGTGTACCTCCGGTACAAGGGTGGACTGAAGTGGCTCGTCCCGGGGCTTCCGGCGGTGTTCATGTCGGTCATGACGATCTGGGCGCTCGTGCTCAACCAGACGAAGTTCCTGGCGAAGCACAATATGCTGCTCGTTGTCCTCAACGTGGTGATCCTCCTGATCTCGGTGTGGATCGCCATCGAGGGACTCGTCCGGTTCTTCTCGATCAAGGGTCCGGACGGCGAGGGACCGGAGGCGGCTCCGGCCGCCTGAGCCTGCCGTCCCGAAGGTTCGACGCGGGGGCGCCGCCGGGCGCCCCCTTTGTCGTCGGCCGCGGCGAGTCACTCGGCGCGGAGCGCGTCCACGGGATCGAGGGCCGCGGCACGCCGGGCCGGGAGGAACCCCGAGGCAGCGCCGATGGCGAGGGGCATCCCCACCGCCGCGATCGCCAGCCATCGAACCGTCCTGCCCATGCCCGGCATCGTACCACCGGCGCCCGTGCTAGAGTGGCCGCACGGCCGACCGGCCCCGGAGGAACCATGAGCGACGGAACGACCACCTGGCGGTTTCCCGCCGCCTTCTGGATCGCCAACTCCATCGAGCTGTTCGAGCGCGCCGCCTACTACGGCACGTTCATCACCCTGGCCGTCTTCCTGACCCGCGTGGTGGGGTTCACGGACGTTCAGGCGGGGTGGATCGGGGCGCTGTTCTCCTCGATGATCTACTTCCTGCCGTTCTTCACCGGGGCGATCGCCGACCGGATCGGGTTCCGGGCGGCGCTCATCCTGGCATTTACCTGCCTTTCGGTGGGGTACGCCACCCTCGGGCTGTTCCCGGTCAAGCTCCCCGTCCTCGCCTCCCTGGCACTGATCGTTGCGGGGGGGTCGTTCGTCAAGCCGGTGATCACCGGGACGGTGGCTCGCTCCTCGGACGCTGTCAACCGGGCCCGGGCGTACTCGCTGTTCTACATGATGGTCAACATCGGCTCGTTCACGGGCAAGACCGTGGCGCGCCCGGTCCGTGTCGAGCTCGGGCTCGACCACGTGCCGCTGTACTCCGCCGGGGCGGCGTTCGTGGCGCTGCTCGTGGTGGCGTTCGCCTACTGGCCGAAGGAGGACCCCGAGGCCCGGCCGCGGAACATCGGCGAGACGCTCCGCGGGATGGCGACGGCGCTCTCCAACGTCCGGTTCCTCGCGCTGATCCTGATCACGGCGGGGTTCTGGGCGATCCAGGGCCAGCTGTACGCATCCATGCCCAAGTACGTCCTCCGCCTCGTGGGCGAGCACGCGAGCCCCGAGTGGTACGCCAACGTCAACCCACTGGTAGTGGTGCTGTTCGTCGTGCCGATCACGCACCTCGTGCGGAAGATGGAGCCGGTGCGCTCCATCGGGATCGCGCTCCTGCTCGTGGCCATGTCGCCGCTGACCATGGCCATGGCCCACGCGATCCACGGCCGGATCGCGCTGTTCGGGCTCGACCTGCACCCGATCACGGTGATGATGGTCCTGGGAATCGCCATCCAGGGGCTCGCCGAGTGCTTCCTCTCGCCCCGCTACCTGGAGTTCGCCTCGAAGCAGGCGCCGAAGGGGCAGGAGGGGCTCTACCTGGGGTACGCCCAGACCAACACCTTCTTCGCATGGATGTTCGGGTTCATCCTCTCGGGGTACCTGCTCGAGGCGTTCTGCCCCGACCCGCGGACCCTGCCCGCGGCGGCGCGGGCGCAGTACGAAGCGGCCATGGCCGGGCACGGCGCCCTGCCCGCGGCGTACGCCCACGCCCACTACATCTGGTACACCTTCACGGCCATCGGCCTCCTGGCGTTCGCGGCGCTGGTCGTCTTCGACCGCGTGACCCGCCGCCTCGACGCCCGCAACGGGGCCAAGGCCCGCTGACCGCAGGGACACTCCCCTCGGTGGAGTGAACCGGCGGGCGACGCGTCCCGCCCGTGCGTCCCGATGGGAGCAAGCCCCCCGTGGCGACGCACCGGGAACGCGTGCCACTCGCCGTCTTCGGCGCCTCAGAAAGAGAAAGGGAAGGCCTATAACAGAAAAGGGGCGAGAGTGGGTATGGCTGTCAGTGTCCCGCCGATATGGCTTGACAGGGTATGCCGCCCACTCTCGCGAGCCATGGGTGCTGCCTGATAAGGCCTTT
>JAMOVQ010000016.1 GCA_027067575.1 Thermoanaerobaculia bacterium
CCCGTCGGGCCAAGCCGCCTGCGTTCGGCGTCCCGGCGGCCGTCCCGGGGCTTGCCCTCGCCTCCGTCCCCGGACCGCCCCCGCCCCCACGCCGGCCCGTTCCTCGTGGGGCGCTCGATCGCTGGATAGCCGAAGGCTCCGTTGTGGGGACAGTCCCGATCGTGAAGGGCCTGGTTTTCTGAGGCACCAATCGGGACATCGCTTCGCTCGTCCTTGAGAGGACGGGTGAGTGAGGTGCCGGCTGGGAGTGCTTCGTTTCGGGCGAAGGGTGAGGGTAGGGGGCTGTGATCTTCTTTCGATCGGTACGGCCCCCCGGAGCGCGGGCTTCAGCCCGCATCGGGCTGGTCGGCGTGGGGACAGTCCCGATCGTGCCGGGGTTCTTCGAAGCGCCAACTGGGACATCGCTTGGCTCGTCCCTGGGGAGGGTTGGGGAGAGGAGAGGGGACGGGGTCTGTCTTTCGGCCTTTGGAGAGAGGGACGGTGTGTGTCTTGTGACACCGGCACCATCATGGCTGCGGGCGCCGGCTCGCCTCCGGCTCATCCCTCCGGTGCGGCGTCGTCACGCCGGGCGCCAAGCGGTAGAGGGGGCGGGCGGGCCGCCCGGGGTATACCGCAGCGGCCTCGATACGGATGGCGGTTCTTGCCATCGGGCGAGGGTGGTGTACAATGCGCGTTCCGCGGGAGACCGCGAGACTCCTTGCCCCGGTCTGGAGGCCGGGGCCGAAGGCCACGAGGAGGCAACATGCCGTTGTATGAGCTGGGGATCATCATCGATCCCGAAGTGAGCCCCGAAGAGGAGACGGAGGTTCTGGAGCGTCTCGAGAAGCTCGTCACGGAGCCCGGCGGCGACGTGCTGGACAGGGACGCCTGGGGCCGGCGCCAGCTGGCGTACCCGATCCGCAAGAAGACCCACGGGATCTATCATTTCTGGAAGCTCGAGATGCCCGAGACGGGCATGGACGCGCTGAACTTCGAGCTGAGGATGAACGACCACGTCATGCGGTCGCTGATCCTCAATATGGACCGGGAGCTCCGGCGGAAGCGTAAGCGCGTCAGGCTCGACAGGATCAAGGCCGAGAAGAAGGCCGCGAAGCAGGAGGCCGCTGCGGTCTCCGATGAGGAGTGAGGGGGTCGTCATGGCGAGGAAGCGTCGTTTCCGCCATCGCGCGAAGGTCTGCCGTTTCACGGCGGAGAAGATCGACTACATCGACTACAAGGACGTCAACCTGCTCCGGGAGTACACGCCGGTCAACGGCAAGATCCTGCCGCGGCGGGTGACGGGCACCAGCCCTCACTTCCAGCGGAAGCTGACCCGGGCGATCAAACGCGCCCGCTACATGGCGCTTCTGCCGTACGTGGGCGACTGAGCTCGGGGAGGCCGGCCCTCGGTGGCCGGCCGGTCCCCGGAAGGCCGATCCGTGGAGCCGCGGGAGACACCGGACCTGGAGCCGTTCCTGCCCGTGCGGCTGGGCGTGGTGACGGCCGGCCTGCTTTCCGTGCTGCTCTACCTCAGCTTGCTGGGGCTTCCCCTGCTCGGTGTCTTTGTAGCTCCCATGGCAGCGGTGCCGGTGATCCAGGTCAGGGCCGGCGGGCGGCCCCCCGTCCTGGCGTGGGGGTGGCCCGCGCTGCTCTTGGCCACCGTGGCAGTGGTCGGCGGCGCGACGGCGCTCGGGGTCCTGGTGGGCTACCTGCTCCTGGTCGCCTGGCCCGCGACGACGGCGGAGTGGTGGAGCGAGGGCGGGTGGACCGAAGGCCGGTGGGTGGCGGTCACCACGGCGCTCGGGCTCGTCCTGGTCCTGGCGCTGGCGGCGGCCCTGTCTGGAGGCGACCCGGTTGGGGCCACCCGGGCGTTGATCCACCGTGCGGGGCTCCAGGCGGAGCCGATGTACCTCGACCTCGGGTTCGGCCGGGGCGAGATCGCGCTGATGCTGGACCGTGCCGAGCGCACGCTGGGCTGGGTCCTGCCGGGGATGCTGACGGGGTACCTCGTCATGACACTGTTCTGGCTCCGGCCGCGGCTTCCCTTCGTCGGGCTTCCGGTGGAGGTCGGACCGTTCGAACAGTACAGGAACGACGAGTGGCTGCCGGCGGCGTTCGCAGCGGCCGGCGCAGGCACGGTCCTGCTGCACGGGGTCCCGCGGTGGGTCGCTGTGAACGCCCTCATGGTGGTCCTCATCTTGTGTTTCGTGCAGGGCTTGGCTATCATCCGGGCCCACGTCGCCCGCTTCGTGGGGCGTGGGTTGCTGGTGCGCTGGGGTCTCGGGCTGATCTGTCTCCAGGTGCCGCTGGTGTTCCTGGTGGCGGCCCTCGGCATGATCGACAGTTTCCGGAGCCTGCGGCCGGCGGCGGTGACCGATGACGGGAGGAACGAATGAAGGTCATTCTGAACGATTACGTGGAGCATCTTGGGGAGCGTGGCGACGTCGTGGAGGTCAAGCCGGGGTACGCCCGGAACTACCTCCTGCCGAAGGGGCTGGCCTACCCGGACACGCCGGGTAACCGGCGCCTGTTCGAGCAGGAGCAGCGGCGCTGGCAGGAGATCGACCTCAGGCGGCGGACAGCGGCGGAGAAGCTCGTGGCCGAGCTGGAGGGGACGGAGCTCCTGTTCGAGCGGAGGGCCGGCGAGAGCGACACCCTGTTCGGCTCGGTGACGAGTCACGACATCGCCCACGCGCTGGCGGAGAAGGGCGTGGAGATCGAGCGTCGGCGCGTCGAGCTTCACGATCCGATCAAGGCACTCGGGACGTACACGGTTCCCGTTCAGGTCTACAGGGACCTCAAGGTCGATCTGACGGTTCATGTCGTCCGGCCGGGTGAACAGCCGGGAGAGCCGGGGGCCGAGGCCGAGGCCGAGGCCGAGGAGAGCGCGGTGGAGGCACCGGAGACGCTGGAAGAGGCAGAGACGATGACGGAGGTCGTGGAGACGGCCGGAGGAGAGTGACGCGGTGAGCGGTCCCGACGAGCCCGGGCCGGACACCGGCCGTGACGGGGACAGGGAACGTTCTCGAAAGGGGAAGGGCCTTCGCGCGTGGGTCGCGAGGGCCCTCGTCGGTTTCGACGCCCACACGCTGTCGGCCGATCTCGAATCCGGCCGGGCGGAGCTCGTATCGCTCCGGGAGGATCTCCGGAACTTGGCGGAAGATCTCGGGCGAACGGGCCGGGGGCTCCATGAGGCAGTGGTCGGGTTGCAGGGTGAGGTGGAGGCGCTGCGGGATGGGCGTGTTCCCTCGATCGAGGCCCGGCTGGACCGCGGCGAGACCCACGCGGCCGGCGTCGAGGAGCGGCTGGGGGAGACCGTCGACCGGCTCGAACACCGTCTGGACGAGCTGGAGGGAGCCGCCGCGGAACTGGGGCGGGTCGCTGCCGAGATCCGCGACGAGCGCCTTCCGGCGGCGGTGCGCCGCGCCGATGCCCTGATCGATCGTCTGGCGCTCCAGGTGGAGGAGGCGGTTTCCCTCGCCGAGCGCGTGGCGGCCCGCGAGCCGCTGCCCCTGCCCCCGGCCTCGCCGGCGGAGACGTCCATGTCGGAGGAGCTGGCGGCGATCCAGCCCGTGCTCCTCGAGCGGCTCAGGGGGGCGGAGGCCGAGATCGCCCACCGGCTGGAGGCGTACCTCCCGCTCCTCGAGGGCCACGAGCCCGTGCTCGACCTCGGCTGCGGCCGCGGTGAGCTGCTGGGTCTCTTGACGGAACGGGGGACCGAGGCAACCGGGATCGAGGCGGATCCCGTGTTGGCGGCCTCGGCCCGCAGAAAGGGGCTGCGGGTCGTGGAGGGCGACGTGCTGGAGGTCCTGCTGCGGCTGGGCGACGGGGCCACGGGCGCGGTCACGGCGATCCACCTGTTCGAGCACCTGACGGCGGACCGTCTCCTGCGGGTGCTGGCCGAGATCCGGCGGATCCTGCGGCCCGGGGGTGTCCTGCTTGCGGAATGCCCCAACCCGGCCACGTTGCGTGTGGGGGCCGAGGAGTTCTGGAACGATCCGACCCACGTCCGCCCGATGCCCGCGCGGCTGCTCGAGGTCCTGCTCGCGGCTTCGGGGTTCGCCGTGGAGGAGCGGCGGTTCCTCCGGCCGTTCCCGGATCCGGAGCGGCTTCCGGCACCCCCGGCGGAGGGCGCCCAGGACGAGGTCCTCCGGTACCTGGAGGCGCTGCGCCGGAGACTCGACGAGATCGTCAACGGACCACGCGACTACCTGCTGGTCGCGCGGCGTGGGGAGTGAGGAGGAGGCGATGCAGATTCGGATGGTGCCGGTGATGGCGGGAATCGTACTGATGGCGGGGCTGGCCGGGTGTGGCCGGAAGGCGGCGCCCCCTCCGGCGGCGACGCTCAGGATCGCGCCGGACGTGGCCGAGCGGCGGGCGCGGTTCGTGCCGATGGAGATGGGAACGGACCTCGCGGTCCTGTCCGAGGGTGACCGCGCGGCGCTGGGCCACCTCGTCCGGGCGGCCCACCTGGTGGACCGGGTGTTCTTCCGGCAGGCGTGGGCCGAAAACCCGGAGTTCGAGCACCAGGTTGAGGCGTTGACGGGTCCGCTGGCTGCGCCGGCGAAGGCGTACTACCGGATCATGGAGGGGCCGTGGGACCGGCTCGAGGGGTTCGAGCCGTTCCTGGGAGACCGCGACCGGCCCGAGGGCGCGGGGTTCTACCCCGAGGATATGACGGCGGGGGAGTTCGAGGCGTGGCTCGAGGCGCACCCGGACGACCGGGAGGCGTTCACGTCGCTGACCACCATCGTCCGGCGCGACGGGGACCGCCTGATCGCGGTGCCGTACAGCGAGGCGTACGCCGACCTCCTGGGCGAAGCGGCGGAAGAGCTCGAGGCGGCGGCCTCCGCCACGGACAACGAGTCGCTGGCGCGGTTCCTCCGGCTCCGGGCGAAGGCGTTCCGGGACGACGACTACTTCGAGTCGGACATGGCGTGGATGGACTTGGACTCGCCGCTCGAGGTCGTCATCGGGCCGTACGAGACATACGAGGATTCGCTGTTCGGGTACAAGGCGGCGTTCGAGGCGTTCGTCTGCCTGGCCCAGCCGGAGGATTCGAGGCGGCTCGCGGTGTACAAGGAGCAGCTCCCGTTCCTCGAGCGGAACCTCCCGATCCCCGACGAGCACAAGAACCTCGCGCGGGGTACGGCCTCGCCGATCCGCGTGGCCGACGAGATCGTCACCGCCGGCGATGCACGGGCCGGGGTCCAGACGCTGGCGTTCAACCTGCCCAACGACGAGCGGGTCCGCGAGGCCAAGGGCTCCAAGAAGGTCCTGCTCAAGAACATGATGCGGGCCAAGTACGAAGCGATCCTCGCACCGATCGCGGAACGCGTCCTGCCCGAAGACGAAACCGACCGGCTCTTCTTCGACAGCTACTTCCACTTCATCCTGTTCCACGAGCTCGCCCACGGTCTCGGGCCCGGGCGGATCACCGTCGACGGCCGGAACACCGAAGTCCGCCTGGAGCTCAAGGACCTCTACTCGGCCATCGAGGAGGCCAAGGCGGACACCCTCGGAGCGTGGAACCTGTTCGTTCTGGCGGACCGGGGCGTGGTGCCCCGGGAGGTGGTGGACCACCTGCCCTGGACCTACGTGGCCGGGCTGTTCCGTTCGGCGCGGTTTGGAACTCACGAGGCCCACGGCCTGGGGGTGGTGCTCCAGTTCAACTGGCTCGTGGAGAAGGGGGCGATCGAGGTGACGGAGGACGGCCGGTTTCGCCCCCTCCCGGACCGGTTCCCGGCGGCGCTGGAGGGCCTCGTCCACGAGATCCTGATGGCTCAGGCGCTGGGGTCGTACGGCGACGCGCGGAGGCTCATCGACCGGTACGGCACGGTCTCGCCGGCCATGGGCGCGTTGCTGGAGTCGCTCCACGATGTGCCGGTGGACGTGGAGCCGGTCTACACGGTGGAGCAGGACGAGGGATGAACACGGGCCTCGAGGGGCGCGTCGCGCTGGTCTGTGGCGCCCCGGCCGGGATCGGGTACGCCATCCTCGGGCGCTGGCGCGAGATGGCGTGGCGCTGCCGGTGAACTGCGGGAGAAGCCACTGGCTGCTCGAGTGTTGCGGGGCGGGTATCAGGAGATTGTGATTCTGTGATTCAAACGGCTGGACAAAACTTGTGCGGCGGTTCACAATCCGTCGAGCGGGACGACCGCAAAGGGAGGATCGACAGGATGGCCATCCAGGATCTAACACTCGCACTGGTCGGATCGGGGGGCGACGGTGTGGTCACCATGGGTGACATGATCGCGCTTGCTGCGGCCCGGGACGGCCTCAACGTCATCAAGGTGGAGGCGTACGGTCCGCAGATCCGGGGCGGCGAGTCCTCCACGACGGTCCGCGTCAGCGCGAACGACATCTTCGCGCAGGCGGACGCCGTGGACGTGCTGGTCGTCTTCAACTGGCAGGATTTCGCCCGGTTCAAGGGCGAGATCGTCGCCAAGCCGGACGCGGTGATCTTCTCCGAGGCCCGGGACGAGGCCGAGGTGGACCTCGCCGAGCTCGGCGCCACGGGGAACCCGATCTGGATCAAGGTGCCGTTCATCGACCTGGCCAAGGAGTCCGCGGGCACCACGCTGGCGAAGAACATCGTCACGCTGGGGATCCTCTCGGAGCTGTTCGGTCTGCCTCAGGAGTGGATCCGGAAGGCGATCGAGAAGAAGTTCTCCAAGAAGAAGGCGGAGGTTCTGGAAGCCAACTTCAAGGGGTTCGAGGCCGGGATCGAGCACGCCCGCTCCATCGACCGGGATTTCTCGGCGCGGCGGTTGAGCTACACTCCCGGCGAGCCCAAGCTCCTGATGTCGGGCAACGAGTGTGCAGCGATCGGTGCGCTCCACGCGGGGTGCAAGTTCTTTGCGGGCTATCCGATCACCCCGTCCTCCGAGGTGCTCCATTTCCTGTCGGAGTGGATGCCCAAGGTCGGCGGGTACGTGGTCCAGACCGAGGACGAGCTCTCGGCGATCAACGCCGTCATCGGCGGCTCCTTCGCGGGTGTCAAGTCCATGACCGCCACCTCGGGACCAGGCCTCGCTCTGATGACCGAGGCGCTGGGGCTGGCCTCCATGGCCGAGGTTCCCGCGGTGATCTTCGACGTGCAGCGTGGCGGCCCCTCCACGGGCCTGCCCACCAAGAGTGAGCAGTCGGACCTGTGGCAGGCGCTGTTCGGCAGCCACGGCGACGCCCCGCGCGTGGTCATCGCACCGGCGGACGTGGAGGACTGCTTCCACGCCACGGTGGAGGCGTTCAACATCGCCGAGGAGTACCAGATCCCCGTGATCGTCCTGTCGGACCAGAACATCGCCCAGCGGCGCGAGACGTTCTCGGCGATCACGCTCAACCACGAGGTCAAGAACCGCCGCGTTCCGACCCCGGACGAGCTCAAGGACTACAAGCGGTACAAGGACACGCCGTCGGGCGTCTCGCCCATGACGTGGCCGGGGATCAAGGGGGGCGTCTACCAGACCAACGGCCTGGAGCACGATGAGTACGGCCGGCCGACCTCGATGCACATCCTCCACGAGAAGATGAGCGACAAGCGGTACCGTAAGCTGTGGCCGATCCGCGAGCAGTACCACTTCTACCGCCGGTACGGCGCGGAGAAGGCGGACATCGGGATCCTCTGCTGGGGTTCCTCCAAGGGTCCGGTCAAGGAGGCCGTCATCAAGGCCAACGCCGCGGGCAAGAAGGTTGCAGCGTTCGTGCCCCAGATCCTCTACCCGTTCCCCAAGCACGAGTTCGAGGCGTTCCTCCGCGACGTCAAGGAGGTCATCGTCATGGAGGTCAGCTTCTCGGCGCAGTTCTACAAGTACCTGCGAACGTTCCTCCAGCTTCCCGAGGGGCACACCCACATCTTCAAGCGGTCCGGCGGGAAGAACCTCACCGTGACCGAGGTGGAGGAGCAGATCGAGAAGGTGCTGCCGCTGGCGGCCACCAAGCGGGAGGTGCTGGTATGAGCCCGGATGTCAACAAGCTGACGGTCAAGGACTACAAGACGGATCTCAAGCCGGTCTGGTGTCCCGGGTGCGGTGACTACGGGGTGCTCAACGCGCTGTACCGGGCCATGGCGGAGCTCCAGCTCGAGCCGTGGAACACGGTGGTGCTCTCGGGTATCGGCTGCTCCTCCCGGCTTCCCGGCTACGTGGCGACGTACGGGTTCAACTCGATCCACGGCCGCGCCCTCGCGCTGGCCACGGGTGTCAAGACGGCCCGGCCCGAGCTCCACGTCATCGCGGTCGGCGGCGACGGCGACGGCATGGCCATCGGCGGCAACCACTTCATGCACTCGTGCCGCCGGAACCTGGACGTCACGTACATCCTGATGGACAACGAGATCTATGGGTTGACAAAGGGCCAGACGGCGCCGACCACGCCCACGGGCGACAAGACCAAGTCCAGCTACTACGGCAACCCCGAGCCCGCGGTCGATCCGGTGGAGCTGGCGATCTCCGTCGGTGCCACGTGGGTGGCCCGTGGATACTCCGGCGACATGAAGACCCTGACGAAGCTGATCACCCAGGCGATCGAGCACAAGGGGTTCGCCTTCCTCAACGTGATCTCTCCCTGCGTCACCTTCCGTGGCGACCACCAGTTCAAGGAGATCAAGGAGAAGCTGCGCTACCTGCCGGAGGATCACGACGCAACCGACCGGACGGCGGCGCTCAGGTACGTCCGGGAGAAGGACGTGGTGACCACCGGCGTGTTGTACCGGGTGGAGGAGCCGACGCTGGGCGACCGGCTCGAGCACATCCGGATGGTGGCCCAGGGCGACGGCGAACCGCCGACGACCCAGGAGATCATCAACCACTTCATGCCACTGAGCTGACCGGAGTCCGAGGAACGGTTCAATGGCGGCGGGCCGTGACGGCCCGCCGTTTCTTCGTGTCCCGGGGCCGTTCCTTTGCTATACTCCGCGCGGAGGCCGGTCGGCGGGACCGGCAGCAACGTCAACCGAGGAAGAGGAGGAGAATCATCGCCAGGCGTCGTCTCGCGTTCCGTGAGCCCCCCGACAAGCCCGATGTCCGGATCAACGAACGAATCCGTCTCTCGCCCGTCCGGCTGGTGGACGAGAACGGCGAGCAGCTCGGCGTCATGCCGGTCGAGGAGGCGCTGCAGATCGCCCGCTCGAAGGGGCTCGATCTCGTGGAGGTCGCGCCCGGGGCGCGGCCCATCGTCTGCAAGTTGATGGATTATGGGCGGTTCCGGTACGAGCAGGAGAAGAAGGCCCGGGAGGCCAAGAAGCAGCAGCACCAGATCGAGATCAAGGAAGTCAAGTACCGCCCCAACATCAACGAGCACGACTTCCAGACCAAGACCCGGATGGCGGAGCGGTTCCTCAAGCAGGGCAAGCACGTCAAGGTCACCGTGATGTTCCGGCGGCGCGAGATGCGGCGGCCGGAGAACGGGTACGAAATCCTGCGCCGGGTCGTGGAGGAGCTCAAGGACATCGCCAAGGTGGATCGTGAGCCCACGCCCGAGCTCGAGGGCCGGGACCTGACCATGGTGCTGATCCCGCTCAAGAAGAAGAGCTGACCGGAGAAAGCGGGGCGCAAGCCCCCGACCGGAAGAAACCACGTATACCGCGACGAAGGAGGAGCTTGTGTCCAACCACGGTGACATCCACATCGAGCCGCAGCAGGTCCACGAGACGCTGGCGCGCCACATGCTCGTGGACGGTTTCCACCTCGTGCCGGACTACCGGGCGTCCAAGGGTTCCCGTCTGGTCGACGGGCGGACGGGCCGGAGCTACATCGACTTCTACACCCATTTCGCCTCGACGCCGATCGGGTACAACCATCCGAGGATCGTCGACCCGACCTTCCGCGAGAAGCTGGGGTGGGTGGCCTCGGTCAAGCCGGCGAACTCCGACGTCTACACGGTGGAGATGGCCGAGTTCGTCGAGACGTTCGCGCGGATCGCCGTGCCGGCGAGCCACGCCGGTCACCTCTTCTTCATCGACGGCGGCGCACTGGCGGTGGAGAACGCTCTGAAGGCCGCCTTCGACTGGAAGGTCCGGAAGAACTTTGCCGCGGGTTCGAAGGAGGAGGTCGGATCGAAGGTCCTCCACTTCCGCCAGGCGTTCCACGGGCGCACGGGGTACACCCTGTCGCTGACGAACACTGCGGACCCGCGAAAGACCCAGTACTTCCCGAAGTTCGACTGGCCGAGGATCGACAACCCCAAGGTCACCTTCCCGCTGGAGGAGCACCTCGACGCGGTCAAAGCGGCCGAGGCGCGTGCCATCGAGCAGATCGAGGAGGCCGTCCGGCAGCACGGCGCGGACATCGCCTGCCTGATCATCGAACCGATCCAGGGTGAGGGCGGCGACAACCATTTCCGTCCCGAGTTCCTGGCCGAGCTGCGGCGGCTCGCCGACGAGCACGACTTCATGCTGATCTTCGACGAGGTCCAGACCGGCCTCGGCCTGACCGGCGCCTGGTGGGCGTGGCAGTCGCTCGGCGTCGAGCCCGACATGTTCGCCTTCGGCAAGAAGACCCAGACGTGCGGGTTCGCCGCCAACGGCCGGATCGACGAGGTGGCCGAGAACGTGTTCAGGGTCTCCTCCCGGATCAACTCCACCTGGGGCGGAAACCTGGTGGACATGGTCCGTTCGACGCGTTACATCGAGATCATCGCCGACGAGAACCTCGTGGAGAACGCCGAGAGGCAGGGCGCGCTCCTGCTCGAGCTGCTGGGCGGAATCCAGGAGCGCCACCCCGGGCTCGTCTCCAACGTCCGGGGCCGTGGCCTGATGTGCGCCTTCGACCTGTCCTCGGGCGAGCTGCGCGGTACGGCGATGGACCTCGCCCGCGAGGAGGGCGTCCTGGCCCTGGCGTGCGGCGAACGGTCGATCCGGTTCCGGCCGTTCCTCGACGTCACCGAGGCGGAGATCCGCGAGGGTGTGGAGGCGCTGGAGCGGGCCATCGCCCGCGCCGCCGGCGCCTGATCGCGGCCGGAGACGGCACCATCACCGCGGGGAGGCCCCGGCCTCCCCGCGTTCCCTTTCCAGGTTCTCCCGGGCGATGGCCAGGTTGCGCTCGAGCGACTCGAACGGGATCCGCCCGAGCGGCGAGCCCCGCCGCCATTCCCGCCACCCCTCCTCGTCCAGCGCCTCGAGCGTCTCGAGCGCCGGCAGGTACCGGTGGGGCGCCGGCGCGAACTCCGGGTGGCGGTCCGCCGGGGCGCGGCGGTTCCACGGGCACACCTCCTGGCAGACGTCGCACCCGGCCACTGTCCGCCCGATGGCCGGCCGGAGCTCCGGAGCGATCGGTCCCCGGTGCTCCACCGTCAGCGCCGCGATGCACCGGCGGGCATCGACCACGCCGGGTCGGGGAAACGCGTCCGCCGGGCAGGCGTCCAGGCAGGCGGTGCACCGCCCGCAGTGGTCCGTCGCCGGGGGCGTCGGCTCCAGGGCCGCCGTGGTCAGCAGCACACCGAGAAACAGCTCGGAACCCAGCCGCCGGTTGATCAGGCAGCCGTTCTTCCCGATCCACCCGAGCCCCGCCCGCTCGGCCCACTCCCGTTCGAGGACGGGCCCCGTGTCCACGAAGGCGCGCCAGTCCGAGCCGGACGCCTCGGTGGCCAGCCACCGCCCGAGCCGCACGAGCCGCTTCTTGAGAACCCGGTGGTAGTCCCGGCCCCAGGCGTAGCGCGAGATCCAGACCGTTCCCGGGTTGCCGGCGAGCGCCTCCCGGGACGCCGGCCGGTTCGTGTGGTAGCTCATGGCGACCACGACCACCGACCGGCACCCAGGGAGAACGGTTCGCGGATCGGCACGGAGATCGGCGGTGCGTGCCATGGAGCCCATCGTCCCGTGCATCCCCGCGGCCAGCCAGGTGCGGAGCCGCTCCGCCCCGGGCGCCGGCCCCGCCGCGGCTACCCCGGCGAGATCGAATCCAAGATCCGCTGCGCGGGCGACGAGGCGTTCGGTGGTCCGTTCCACCGCTCCAGTATGGCCCAACCGGCCGGTCCCCGACAGCGGAAGGGACACTCCAGCTGTCTTCACACGTCACCGAGAGAGAAAGGTCCGATGGATGGGGAGTGTCCCCGTGGAGATCAGCCGCCGGGGCGGAGGACGGTGAAGGGGACGGGGCGGGAGCGCTGGCCGGTGGCGGGGATCCAGAGCTGGACGGTGTGGTCGCCGGGGGCGAGGGGCCAGCGGGCGGTGAACGGCGGGTCGACGGTGGCGAAGGGGGTGCCGTCGACGGACCAGACGGCCTGGGGTGGCGCGGGCTCGATGCGGGCGCGGAGGGCGAGGGTGGCGAGGCGCGGGGGCGTGTCGGGGTCGAGGACGAGGGTCAGGCCGGGCTCCGGCGAGAGGACGGCGAGCCGGGTCGCGGGCGCGGCCCCCGCGGGCCGCCCCGGGAGGAAGGGCGCCGGGGCCGGCGGGAACGGGAGGCCCGCGGCACGCTGCCAGGCGGCGTACCGGGGCCCGAGGTCGACGAAGGTCCGCGTCTCGACGGCGCGGGGCGGGGTCGCGGCGGTGGCCGGCCGGCCGGTGCGCGTGTCGATGGCGATCCGGACGTGGGCGGTGCACGGCCCGGCGGGAGCGTCGCCGGGGCCCAGCGGCTCGACGACGACGCGGTCGCAGGCGGGGCCCGCGGCGGCGCCGGTCAGGGCGCAGAGGCGGACGGGCTGGGTGCCGGCGGGCGGGGGGAAGCCGCTGTCGTCGAGCCCGTCGGTCTCGCCAGGGTGGAGGCGGAGCAGTGCGTCCCGGACGAGGCGGGCGGCGGAGCGGTAGCCGGACAGCCCCGCCATGGGCCGGTAGTCCGGGTGCCCGGCCCAGGCGCCCACGAGGTACCGGCGGGACCAGGCGACGGTCCAGGCGTCGTGGTAGCCCGAGGAGGTTCCGGTCTTGACGGCGACGGGGAACGGGTACTCCAGCGCTCCCATGCGCGGGAAGGTCGGGAGCCGGGCCATGGGGTCCGAGAGAAACAGGGCGATCCGGCGGGCGGTGGTCCGGGAGAGCAGGCGCGGTCCGGTCCCGACCGGGTCGACGGCGAGCCAGCGGAGGGGGTGGGACGTGCCACCGCCGGGGAAGACGGTGTACGCCTCGAGGACGTGTTCCAGGGTCACCGGCATGTTGCCGATGGCCAGGCCGAGCCCCCAGTGCGCGGCGGGCCGGGAGCCGTCCCCCAGGCCGAGCCGGGCGAGGAACGCCGCGAACCGTTCGACCCCGACGTCCGCGAGGAGGTCGGCGGCGGGGACGTTGCGGGAGTTCGCCAGGGCGGTCCGGGGGAGCATCGGGCCGAGGAACAGGCCGTCGGCGTTGCCGATCCCCCCGGCGCCGCGGCCCAGGTCGTCCAGGACGGTCCGGGGCGTGACGATCCCGCGCTCGAGCGCCAGGGCGTAGAGGAACGGCTTGAGGACGGAACCCGGGGAACGCGGGACCCGGGCGTAGTCGATGGCCCCGGCGTGAGCGCGGTCGAAGTAGTCGGAGGAGCCGACCCAGGCCCGGACGGACCAGTCGGCGAGGTCCACCACGACGAGGGCGGCGTTGCCGGCGCCGCGCGACTCCCACCGCTCGAGCGCCTCGAGGAGCGAGGCGGAGAGCGCCTCCTGGAGCTCGAGGTCGAGGGTCGTCCGGACCACAGGGTTCCGCCGTGCCAGCTCGAGACGGTGGGGGGCGAGCCGGCGTTCGAGGCCGAGCACGGCGTGGAGCGCGGCGCCGGGGCGCGTGGGGGGGCGCGGGATCCGCAGGCGCTGGAGCTGGACGAGGGCGGCGCGGAGCTCCCCGGGCCCCAGGTCGCCGTGGCGGGCGAGCAGGCGCAGGATCCGCTGCGCCCGGGCCACGGCGCGGCGCCGGCCCGCGGGGTCGAGGGGGTTCATCCGGGCCGGCGCCTGGGGGATCGCGGCCAGGAAGGCGACCTCGGCCCAGGAGAGGTCCTCCACGGGCTTGTCCAGGTAGCGGCGGGCGGCGTAGGCGATCCCGTGGATCCGGTTGCCGTAGGGGACGATCCGCAGGTAGTGCCGGAGCACGGCCTCCCGGCCGTACCGGGCGGTCAGGGCGATTGCGGTGACGGCCTCCACGGCCTTGGCCCGCAGGGTCCGCGGGGCGGGCCGCTGGAGCCGGGCCACCTGCATGGCCAGGGTCGACGCGCCGGAGACCCGGCGGCCGCTCCGGAGGTCCTGCCAGGCGGCGCGGAGGACGGCGGCCGGGTCGACGCCGGGGTGGCGCCAGAACCGGTGGTCCTCCACCAGGATCGTCGCGGCGGCGACCCGCCGGGGGATGGTGGCGAGGGGCCAGTACCCGGCGCGGCCGTCCTCCCCGGCGCCGATCTCGCCGAGGAACCGCCCCGTGCGGTCGGTCAGCATCAGGGTGGGCGGGGGCGCCTCGAGCCGCGCCCGGAGGAGGCCCGCCCCGACGGTGGCGAGCGCCACGGCCGCCGCGGCGGCGGCGAGCCACCGCCACCGCCGCAGGGCCGGTTCCACGCCCCGAACGCGCACCACGGCTCCCCCGGTCAGTCCCCCCCGCCCTCCGCCGGGTGCCTCACGGCGACCCACGCGCCGGGGCTGGAGCCGCGGGCGTCGCGCCCGTACATCGCCTCGGCCCGGGCGGGAGGCTGGACGAACCGGCCCGGCGTGACCGCGCGGGTCCTGAAGTAGAGGTCGTGGGTGCCTGCCGGGAGCTCGGTGAAGTAGAAGATCGCCCGGTCGTCCAGGAGCTCGGTGTACGCGGGTTCCACGGTCGGTGCGTGGGCGGGCCGGGCCTCGGGCGGCGCCGTGGCGAGGGCCGGGTTCAGGGGCTCCATCCCGGCAGCCAGCGGGACGATCACGGCGATCCAGGTCCGGTCCACCGGGTTCACGACGCGGACGTGCTCCTCAACGATCCGCCCGGTCTCGAGCTCGAGGGTGCGGCCGGGCCCGTCCAGCGGGACGCGGACGGGTGGGGCGTCCCCGGGACGCACCAGGAGCGCCTCCCGCTGCACCACGAGGCCGGACGACTCCGCCTCGGCCTCGGCGCCGGGCTCCTCGGGGAGCCAGCGGCACCGGTCGAGCACGGTGAGCGGCGTCTCGCCCGCCGTCATGGTCAGGGTGACGGGGCCCTCGGCCGGGAGGGAGAGCGCCCGGATCGGGCCGCCGGCATCGACGCGGACGGTCCGCGTGCCGTCGACCGACCGGATCGCGAGGCTCCACCCCGTCCCGCCGCCCGGGGCCCTCGCGAGGACGTCGGCCAGCGCCTCCATCGCCGCGGCGTCGGCGTTGGTCGAGCCCCACCCGAGGCCGTCGCCGGCGGCCAGGAGGCCGTCCACCATCAGCGGAAGGCGGGGCGCGTCGGGCCGGGCGGCCAGCAGGGCCCGGATCATGGTGGCCAGGGTGCGGGCCTCGGAGGGCAGGACGAACGGAGAGATCGAGGCGAGGTCCTCGTCGAGGCCGCCGTACACCTCCCGGCCGTCCCGCAACCGGACCACCACGCCGGATACCAGCCGTCCGGCCAGGGCGTCCACCGTGCTCCGGGGGATCCCCGTGTCGCCGGAGACCACGGCCTGGAGCACGAGGGCGGTGGACTCGAGGTCCATGCGCCCCGCGGCCCGGGCCAGCTCGGCGGCGTACGCCGGGTCCAGGGAGCCCAGCCGGGCCAGGGCGGCCAGCGCCCAGGCGCGCTCCATGAGCTGGGCGCCGGAGAGGAGGACCCGGGAGTCCGACCGCAGGGCGTGCAGCAGCCCGTCGCGGAGCCGGCCGAGCAGCGCGCCGTCCACGGGGTACC
>JAMOVQ010000017.1 GCA_027067575.1 Thermoanaerobaculia bacterium
GGGAACGGGTCGGTGGCTGGCCAGCCGGGACGGTGTGACCGATAATGGAGGGCCATGGCGCGTCGGATCCTCTGGCCCGTGTTCGTTTTCGTCCTGGCGATGCTCCCCGCATGTTCGGGTGGACCGCCGGACGATGCCGTGGCGGTGGTCGGCGGCCATCCCGTCCGGCTCGAGGCGTTTCAGTGGTTCGTGGAACGGGAGACCGGCCGGCCCTGGACGGCGGCGGACGGTGCGGTGGCGTGCCGGCTCCTGGACCAGTTCCTGGATCGGGAGGTGGTTCTGGAGGCGGCGAGGGCCAGGGGGTTGCTCCACCGCACCGCCGGTTCGGGGAAGGATGCCGACGTTCCGGAGCTGCTCGCCGGGCTGTGCGGGCCGCCCCCAACGCCGTCGCCCGAGGAGGTCGAGGCCGCGGTGGAGCGGGAGATGGCAACGCCCCGGCCGGAACGGGTCGAGGCCCGTCAGCTCGTCTACCGTACCCGGGCCGAGGCGGAGAGGGCGATTGCGCGGTTGCGGGCCGGGGAACCATGGGAGAAGGTCTCGAAGGATTCGAGTCTCGCACCCAACGCGAAGGTGGGTGGGGGGCTCGGATGGCTCGAGCGGGGTGTCCTGCCGTCCGGGATCGAGCAGGCGTTGTTTTCGGCCCGGGTCGGGACGGTGACGGGTCCGGTTGAGGGGCCGGGCGGGTTCCACGTGTTCGAGATCCTCGAGCGGTGCGACGGTGGTCCGCCGGACCGTGACGCCGTGCGAAAGAAAGTGTTGTCTGCGTTGGTAAGCTCCCTCGCCCGCCGCCACCAGTCGGCGTGCCTCGAGAGGCTGCGCCGGGAGGCCGGGCTGGTCGTCATGCGGGACCGGCTCTGGTTCGGGTACGATGGGCGCCGCACTGGGGGTACGGATGACGATGGCAAGTCCGGATAGTTCACGGCAGGACGCACCGTTCCGCGCGGCAGGGGCGGCGGAGAAGAAACACACACGGACCGGACGGCGCGGCGGGTTCCTCCGAAGGGGGCTGCTCCTGGCCGCGGTCCTTGTCCTGCTCGTCTCCATGGCGGCCACCGCCGGGGAACGGAAGCTCCTCGAGGGGATCCTGATCCGGGTCAACGACCGGATCGTCACGCTGACGGACTTCAAGAAGCGGCTCGAGATGGAGCTGTCCCAGCGACCCGACCGGCCGATGGGTGATGCCCTGGTCCGGTTCGTCCGGAGCCTGTACAACGCGGTGCTCGAGGAACAGATCATGCTCGAGCGGGCCGCGCAGGAGAAGATTTCGGTGGACGAGAAGGACGTGGACCGGGCAATCGAGGCGTTGCGGAAGCAGAACAATCTCGAGGACGACGCCGTCTTCAAGAAGGCGCTGGAGGAGGCTGGTCTGACGGAGGAGATCCTCCGGAACCGGTACCGGCAGAGCATGCTGCTTCAGCGCGTCGCCCAGCGGGAGGTCGGAAAGATCGAGATCACCGGCGCCGAGGCCCGCGAGGAGTACGAGAAGGAGAAGGAACGGTTCCGGACGCCGGCCAAGGTCGAGCTCCAGCAGCTGTTTTTTCCGGTCTCCGACGACGGCAAGGACCGCGAGGCCGTGCTCGGCCGGGCGCGGGGGCTCGTGGCGCGGGTCCGGTCCGGGGCGGATCTCGAGGCGGAGGCGACGCTGGCGGGCGTG
The DNA here is from genome assembly GCA_027067575.1 of Thermoanaerobaculia bacterium. Lineage (GTDB taxonomy): Bacteria > Acidobacteriota > Thermoanaerobaculia > Thermoanaerobaculales > Sulfomarinibacteraceae > JAMOVQ01. Next base: position 1,655 of record JAMOVQ010000017.1, read on the forward strand.
GAGCTGACGGACCTCGGCGCGATCCCGGTCAAGGATCTCCGCCCGGAGCTCCAGCAGGCGCTCGAGGGGCTGAAGGACGGCGAGGTCACCGATCCGCTGGAGACCGCCGGCGGTTTTCAGGTCCTCCGGCTCGTGCGCCGGATCCCAGAGGGGTACCGGCCGTTCGAGGAGGTCGAGGACATGATCCGGCGAAAGCTCGCCCAGGAGCGGTACCAGAAACAGACGGGCGGGCTCGTGGAGAAGCTGAAGAAGGAGTACCTCGTCGAGGTGCACCCCGAGCTCCTCGACCTGATCGTTCCGGGTGCGGGCGCGCCGGAGACGGACTCCGGGAAGCAGGGGTCATGACCGGCGATCGTGTCTGGGTGAAGGATCTGCGGCCGGGGACCACGGTGGAGGGGACGTTCGCCGTGCGGTCGAAGGAAGTCCGGCAGCGGAGGGGTGGAGGCGCCTACCTCGCCCTGACGCTGGCGGACAGGACCGGCCAGGTGGCCGCCCTGGCGTGGGAGAACGTGGAGCGGTTCAACCGGGCCTGCGCCGTGGGCGACGTGGTCCGGGTTCAGGCCCAGGTCCAGCGGTACAACCAGCGGCTTCAGCTGGTCGTCCGGGAGCTCGAGCGCGTCCCGCCGGAGGAGGTGGACGAGCGGGAGTTCCTGCGTGCCTCGCCCATCGACCCCGACCTGCTCTGGGCACGCCTGGAGGCGCTGATCGAGGGGATCACCGACCCCAACCTCCGCCAGCTCGTCACACGGATTTTCATGGACGAGGAGGTGCGGGAACCGTTCCGGGTGGCTCCGGCGGCCCGATCGATGCACCATGCCTACCGTTCGGGGCTCCTGGAGCACACCGTCTCCGTGGCCGAGGCCACTGCGATGCTCGCCCGGCACTACGGCCTCAACGTCAGCCTGGCCGTCGCGGGGGCGCTGCTGCACGATCTTGGCAAGATCTGGGAGCTGCGGCCCGGGCCGAGCATCGAGTACACCGACAGCGGACGGCTCCTCGGGCACCTGACCATGGAGGTCCTTTACGTGGAGGAACGGATCGGCGAGCTCGAGGCGTTCCCGAAAGAGCTGCGCCGCCAGCTCCTCCACATCCTCCTGGCGCATCACGGGGAGTACGCCTACGGATCGCCCCGGCGGCCCAAGACGCCCGAGGCTATGCTGGTCCACTCGGTGGACAACATGGACGCCAGGGTCGCGGGGATGCTCCAGGCGATCGAGGATGGCGGCGAGACGGGCGAGGCGTGGACGGCGTACTCGCCGCTCCTCGAGCGGTACGTCTACCGGCGGCGCCCGCCGGAGGAGCCGGAGGCGTAGCGCGCGCCGTCAGGCCCGCTTCCGGAGAGCCTCCAGGATCTCCTCGGGGTCGGGAAACCGGTGGGTCTCTCCTTTGGAGAAGATCCGCTCGCCGTCCACGACCACGTCGAACACCCCGCCCGATCCCCGGATCAGCGTCGGGGAGATGCCGAACGCCTTCTCGATTTCGGCCGCCAGACCGGCGGCCCTGGGAAGGTAGTTTCAAACGACACAGTAGGTGATGGAAACTTCCACGTTTGCGCCTCCGTTTCCTGGTCTCCATCCTACCCCGGTGGTACGATTCGGGCAACCGTCCCGCGGCCCTCAACGGGCGGCGGTCCGCCTCCGTAGACGGGACGGGAGATGAATGGACATGGTGACCGCACGCCTCGAGGTGGTATCGACGATGGGTGACGACGAACAGGCTCTGGTCCGGTCGGCACGTGCCGGCGACGAGGATGCCTTCGCCGCCCTCGTCCGCCGGTACATGGGTGGGCTTCACCGTGTCGTGGCCCGGATGCTGGGTGACGACGAGGAGGCGTGGGACGTGGTCCAGATGGCGCTCGTCCGGGCCTGGCAGAAGCTCGACCGGTACGATTCCCGGTGGCGGTTCAGCACGTGGCTGTACCGGATCGGGACCAACCTGGCCATCGACGTGGCCCGGGCTCGGGCGAGCCGGGAGCGGGCCCATGAGGCTGGAGGGTTGCGGGTTGTGGCGAGCCAGGAGACGCCGGCCCAGCGCCTCGAGGCGAGTGAGGTGGAGCGCGTGCTCCGCCGGCTGGCCCTGGGGTTGAGCCCCCAGCAGCGGGCCGCGTTCATCCTCAGGGAGGTGGAGGGGCTGGACACGGCCGAGGTCGCCCGGGTGATGGGGTGTTCGGCGGCCACGGTCCGGAACCATATCTTCCACGCGCGCAAGGCACTCCGGAGCGAGCTGCTCCGGCGATACCCTGAGCTGGCCCCTGGCCGGCAGGAGGCCGATCATGCAGTGTGAACGTTTTCTCGAGAACATCCCCCTGTACCTGGAGGACCGGCTCGACGGCGCCGAGCGGGCCGAGTGGCGCCGCCACTTCGGATCCTGTGCGGCCTGCCGGGACACCGCGATGGCGCACGATCCGTCACTGCTGTTTCTCCGTGCCGAGGCTCCTCCCCCCGCCGAACGGGAGGTGGAACGCCACCTGGCCGCGGCACTGTCGAGGGCTCGGGCAGAACGGATCGAGCGCCGCGTGCGGTCCGGCAGGGTGCGCCGGTGGGCCGCCGCGGCGGTGATCGTGCTCGGGTGCGGCCTCGCCGGTCTGACGTTCCTCGGCGGGGGAGTGGATCCCGGGGAGGTCTCGAGCGGAACCCCCGCGATCGCCCGGACGGAGCGGCCCGCCGTGGAGGTCGAGATGGACGGTGGTGTGACGGTGTACCAGTTTGCGGAGATGGACGACGCGACGACTACCGTGGCCTTCGTGGTCAACCCGGAGATGCGGCTGTGAACGCGCGGCGCCTTGTGGTGGTCGCCCTCGCCCTGGTGATGGCGCTCCCGGCGTTCGCGGGATCGCACCTGGATACGAGGGTCTTCGTGCTCAGGCACCGGAGCGCCTCGGAGGCCGGGCGGATGGTCGAGCGGATGCTCTCGGAGGATGGGAGCCTGACGGTGCAGCCTGCGCAGAGACGGCTGACGATCCAGGACCGCACCGAGGTCGTCCAGAGAATCGCCAGGTTCCTCCAGCAGTTCGACGCGGTGCCGCCGGAGTTCCGGGTGCGGATCTCGCTCTTCCGTGCGAGCAACGGAAAGAAGAAGGCGGCCCGGCCGTCCGATCCGTCCATCGACCCCGCGATGCTGGAGAAGATGCGCAGGATGTTCCGCTACGAGTCGTTCGAGCTGCTCGGCTGGAGTGTGGTCCGGGGTGAGCCGGGGGGTGAGCTGGGGGTCGGCCTGAACGACCGGTACCGGGTCGTCTTCTCGGCGAGGATGCTCCCCGCCTTTCCACTCGCCATCCCAGTCGGCAGGAAGACCCCTCCGACGAGGGGTGCGAAGGGGACGAGGACACCCGTTCCGGTACGGCGTCCCGAGGTGAAGGGCCGGGACGGGTACGGCCAGATCGGCGAAGTGACGGGGAAGGAGCGTCTGCGTCTGGAACACCTCCGGCTTCTCCAGAGGACGGAAGGGAAGGGAGCCGGTGAGCCGATGCGGGAGCTCCTGAAGACCACCCTGATGCTGACACCCGGTCAGAGCGTCGTCCTCGGGGCGGCGGCCTCGGAGAACGCTCCCAACGCGCTGATCCTCGTGGTCGAGGCGCTCGATCCCTCGGAGGAGTAGGTGCCGGAGTTCCTCTGCAGGGTGGGGACGGCGGACGGGTCGGTGCTGGAGCAGCGCCGGCTCGCCGTGTCGGCCGATGCGCTGCGCCGGGAACTCGAGGGTGAGGGGTACCACGTCTTCGCCATCGATGAGCCGGCCCTGCGCCTTGGGATCCCGGGGTTGCGCCGGAAGGAGAAGGTCACCCTCCGGGAGTTCCTCGTGTTCAACACGCAGTTGCGGACGCTCCTCAAGGCCGGGCTGCCCCTGGCCCAGTCCCTCGAACTCCTCAAGGATCAGCAGGCGAACCCCCAGTTTCGGGCCCTTCTGAACAAGGTCCACGAGCAGGTGACCACCGGTATCGCCCTGTCGGACGCCTTCCTGTCACTCGGCGATGTCTTCCCCGCCATGTACGCCAACTCGCTCAGGGCGGGGGAGCGGTCGGGCGACCTTCCCTACGTCCTCGACCGGTATATCGAGTATCAGAAGCTGATGGAGGATGCGCGGAAGAAGATCGTCGGGGCACTGACCTACCCTGCGGCGCTGATCGTCCTCTCCATCCTGATGGTCTTCGTGCTGATGACCTACGTCATTCCGAAGTTCACCGACTTCTACGCTGGGATGGGCGCGACGCTTCCCCTGCCGACCAAGATCCTGATCGCCATCGCGAACACCATGTCGGACCACGTGTTCCTCCTGTCCGGGCTCTCTCTCGCCGCCTTCTTCGGGTTCCGCGCCTGGGTGCGCACGCCTTCCGGACGCCGGCTGCTCGACAAGATGAAGCTGAAGCTCCCCATCGTCGGGAACCTTGCACTGCTGTTCGGCATGTCCCAGTTCACACGTTCCCTCTCGGTGCTGCTCGACGGGGGGACGCCGATGGTCCCTGCACTGGAGACCGCAGCGACCTCGGTCAACAACGTCTACATCTCGGAACAGTTCCTGGAGTGCGTTCCCGAGGTCCACGAGGGACAGGCCCTCTCGGACGCCCTGGCGCGGCGGGGCATCGTGCCGGAGCTCGCCCTGGCCATGGTCCGTGTCGGGGAGTCCACGGGTGAGTTGCCCCAGATGTTGACGCACACGTCGGAGTTCTTCGACTCGGACATCGACCTGACGCTCAACCGGGTGGTGACGCTTCTGGAGCCCGTGATCCTGCTCTTCATGGCCGCGGTGGTGGCCGGATTGCTCCTGGCCGTCTACTATCCTCTCCTGACGCTGGTGACGAGGATGCAGGCATGAGCGACGAACGGCACGACATCGACGAGACCCTGGTCCTCCTGGACACGCCTCTGGCGCCCCGGGAGAACGAGGATGTGGTGCGCGCCCGGGAGCTTGCGGAGAAGCTCGGGCTCGAGATGGACCCCCTCGACGAGTTTCACGTCGATCCGGAGCTGTTCCGCGTGATCCCCATCGAGATGATGCTCCGGTACGAGTTCCTGCCCGTGCGCGAGGAGAACGGGGCCCTCGTGATCATCATGGCCGATCCTTCGGACGTCTCGGCGCTCAACGAGCTCGAGATGGCGCTGGGCAAGCCGCTCGACGTCAGGGTGGGCCCGGCGGAGCGGATCTCGGACATCCTGGAGAAGTCGGAGTCGACCCAGCGTGTGCTCGACGAGGCGACGGAGGGGTTCCGTCTCCAGCTCGTCCAGGAGGCGGAGGACGGCGAGGAGATCCTCTCCATCGACCGGATCACGGCGGACAGCTCCCCGATCATCCGGCTCGTCGACTCGGTGCTGTTCAACGCGATCCAGCGGCGGGCCTCCGACATCCACATCGAGACGAGAACCCGCGAGGTCATCGTCCGGTACCGGATCGACGGCGTGCTCTACCAGGCGATGGAGCCGATCGACAAGCGCCACCACTCGACGATCATCAGCCGGATCAAGGTGATGTCGGAGCTCGACATCGCCGAGAAGCGGATCCCGCAGGACGGCCGGTTCAAGGTCCGGTACTCGGGACGGACCATCGACTTCCGTGTCTCGATCATGCCGACGGTCCACGGCGAGGACGCCGTCATCCGGATCCTGGACAAGGAGGCCGCCAACGCGGACTTCAAGACGCTGAACCTCGACATCCTGGGGTTCGACGAGGACACGAAGCGTAACCTGCGGAAGTTCATCCACGAGCCGTACGGGATGATCCTCGTGACGGGTCCGACGGGATCGGGCAAGACCACCACGCTCTACGCCTGCCTCTCCGAGGTTGCCTCGTCGGAGGACAAGATCATCACCATCGAGGATCCCGTGGAGTACCAGCTTCAGGGGATCACCCAGATCCCCGTCAACGAGAAGAAGGGGCTGACCTTCGCCCGGGGCCTCCGTTCCATCCTGCGGCACGACCCGGACAAGGTGATGGTGGGCGAGATCCGCGACGAGGAGACGGCCCAGATCGCCGTCCAGTCGGCCCTGACCGGTCACCTGGTGTTCACCACGGTGCACGCCAACAACGTGGTGGACGTCATCGGCCGGTTTCTCAACATGAACGTCGATCTGTACAACTTCGTCAGCGCGCTGAACTGTGTCCTGGCCCAGCGGCTCGTCCGGAAGATCTGCGAGCACTGCCGCCGGCCGGTCACATTGTCTCCTGATCTGCTCGAGGATTCCGGGCTCGACCCCGACCGGTACGGCGACTCGACGTTCTGGGAAGGCGCCGGCTGCATCGAGTGCAACGGGACGGGGTACCTTGGGCGGATGGCGATCTCGGAGCTGATGAACGTGTCGGATAACATCCGCGAGCTGATCCTGGACCGCCGCTCGGCCGCGGAGATCAAGCGTGCGGCCAAGGCGGAGGGGATGCGGTTCCTCCGGGAGTCGGCGCTCCAGAAGGTGTTCGCGGGGGAGACCACCCTCCGCGAGGTCAACAAGGTGACGTTCGTCGAATGAACTGGAAGAAGCTTCTCGTCTCGCCGCCGCCCTCGTCGGCGTGGATGCTCGGGAACGACCGGCTCGTTCTGGGTGTTCGCGGGAGGAAGGCAGGCCTCCGGGGTGGAGTCCGGTCCGTGGGAGAGGGTGTCTTCCAGACGGGCCCCGTCGGGCTCCAGGGGGTCGAGCGTTCCGCCCTGGTGCCCCTGCTCCTCGGCCTGAACGACGAGCTTGGCGGCGGGAAGCGGCCGGCGGTGGCGCTGCCGACGGCGTGGACGCGGTACCAGCTGTTCGAGCTCCAGGGTTTGCCGAAGAAACGTGCGGAGGCGGAGGACGTCGTCCGCTGGCGCTTGAAGAAGATGCTCCCCGTGCCGCCCAGCGATCTCCGCATCGACCTCGTCCGGTACCCCGACCAGGAGGATCGGGAGCGTGTGCTCGTGGCGATGATCCTGGACAGGGCCGCGACGGAGCTCGAGGCCGCCTTCGAGGAGGCCGGACTCGTCCCGGGCGTTCTCGTGCCGCGGCTGTTCCTCCTGGGTGAGGGCGGGGCGGGGTGGCTCCTGGTCATGGAAGCCGGACCGGATGGGCTCGGGATCCTCGTTCACGAGAACGGGTCTCCCCGTGCGGCGCGGTTCAGGACGGTGGTTCCGGGCCGCGGCGTGGAGGGTACGGCGGCGGCGGAGCTGAGGCTGCTCGGCGTGTTCCTCCGGGAGAACCTCGGCGTTCCGGAGGAAGCCCCGATCCACGTCCGGATCTGCAGCGACGACGAGGCGTTGCGCTCGGAGATCGAGGAGCTCGTCGGGGAGGCGGCCGGGTTCGAGGTGCTGGAGGAAGCTGCACCGCCGGAGGTTCCCGGGGTGGAGGCCGGGCGGGCGACCCGTCGGGCGCTGTACGCCCTGGTGGGGAGGGCCGGATGATCCGGGTGCCCAACCTCGCCGCGAGACCGCTCCTCAACGACCGGCCGGTCTGGATCGCCACGGCCGTGGCGCTGGCGCTCGGGCTCCTGTTGCTCGGACTCAACCTCCACCTCTACTTCAGCGCGACCCATGTGACGGAACGCCTCCAGGCACGGAAGGCCGAGCTGGAGGCGGAAAAGAGCGAACTCGTGGACACGATCCAGCGGGAGAAGGCCGTTCTCGACACGGTCCGCTGGAAGAAGCTGAACCGGCGTCTCGAGCGGATCAACGTGGCGCTCGCCGAACACCGATTCTCCTGGCTGAGGTTGCTTCGGGACCTTGGCGAGACCCTTCCGTGGCAGGTCCGGCTGGTCAAGGTCCAGCCCATGGTGTCGGAGACGGGTGTCACGCTCCAGATCTCCGGGGAGGCTCAGACCAGCGAGGCCGTACTGGAACTCCTCCAGAACCTGATCGACAGCTCGCGGTTCGAAAAGCCGCTTCCGCGTTCCGAGGAGTCTCCGGAGGTCGGGAAGGGGACGGCGTACGGGTTCACACTCACCGTGCAGTACCTTCCGGAGGAGGGGTCATGAGGGTCGGCGGATGGCTCCCGTGGCGTCGCTGGACCGGGGTCTGGGGCCCTGCCATGGCGTTCCTGCTGCTCAACATCGGGGTCTACGCCTACCTCGGTGGCAGCACGGGAGGGCGGGCGGCCGGTCTCCAGAAGGATGTCGAGCGGCTCGAGGCCGAGTGCGCCTCGCTCCGGCACACCGAGGCCCTCGTGACGAAGGAGCGAAACGAGCTCCAGGAGCTGAAGAGGCAGCTGGAGCACCTCAACAGGGACGTCTTCGGGAGTCTCGAACAGCGGTTGACGAGGATCCTCCGGGAGGTGGAGACGGCGACCCGGGCGGCCGGTCTCCGGCCCGCGAGGTTTTCCTACGACGCCAAGGAGGACGAGAAGAGCGGGCTGACCCGGTTCGGGGTCCGGTTCTCGGTGGAGGGGACGTTCCGGCAGATCGAGACGCTGCTCGAGTCGTTACAGGAGAGCGAGGAGTTCCTCATCGTGGACCGTCTAAGTCTCTCGGGTGAGAAGGGAAACCGCTCGACCTCGTTGAAGATCTCGATCCACGTGGCGACGTACCTCGTGGAGGCGGACAGGGAACTGCTTCAGCGGCTCGTCCGGACGCCGGACGGAGAACGGAAGGAGGGCGCTGGTGGCTCCGATTGAGCTGAAGGGAACCACCCGCCAGTACCTGCTGCTGGGCGTGCTGGTGGCCGTCGCAGCGGCGGTCGCCCTCTTCCAGTTGCACCGTGGGGGAGGAGGGCTCGCAGGGAGTGAGGGGCAGGGGATCGTCGAATTCTCGCCGCATCAGCTCCCCGAGCTCCTGCCGGTCGATGTGCCGGGGGGTGACGGCGGCGGGAGTGGAGCGAGCCGGAACCCGTTCGTCTACGGACCGCCTCCGACCCCGACCCCAAACCTCACGCCGCGACCCACGCGGCCCCCGGCTCCCACCATGCCGCCACGGCCGACCCCGACTCCCAACATGATCGAGGTCAACGGCCGGAAGCTGCCGCCACCGCCACCGTTCGACCGGGAGTACATCGGCTACTTCGGCCCGAAGGACCGCCTCGTGGCGGTGTTCCGGAAGGGGAAGGAGGTCGATGTGGCGACGGCCGGTGACGTTCTGGCGGAGCAGTTCGTACTCCAGGGTGTGGGGCTCGAATCGGTCACCATCGGATTCGTCGGTTATCCAGAGGAGGTCACGACCCGTGTACCACTGGCACAGAAGAAACGGTAGCCGCGGTATCGCCGTGGCGCTGCTCCTCGGCGGGATGCTGCTCGCCGGAGCCTGCACGAGCACGCACCAGGTCGCCGACCAGGGCCGGGACGCCATGCGCCACGGAAACTGGGACGGGGCGGTCTACTACTACCTCGAGGCCCTGGCCCACGATCCGGAGAACGTGCAGTACAAGATGGCGCTGATCCGGGCGCGGCAGAAGGCGTCCGAGGAGCATTTCAAGCGCGGCGTGACCTACCGGAAGCTCGGGAAGCTCATCGCGGCGCGGGACGAGTTTGAGATGGCGGTCGAGCTCGACCCGACCCACCAGTTCGCGGAGCAGCAGCTCAGGAGCGTGAAGAAGGAGATCGAGATCCTCTCCCAGCCGGAGGGGAAGAAGTCGCTCGAGGAGATGAAGAGGAGGGCCCGCGAGGCGAAGGTGAAGCCGCCGATCCTCAACCCGCGTTCGAAGGAGCCCATCACCTTGAGCTTCCCGCGGCCGACGCCGGTGAAGGAGATCTACAGGGCGCTGGCCAAGGCGTTCGGGTTCAACGTCCTCTTCGACCCCAAGCTCAAGGACGACAAGATCACGGTGGAGCTCAACGAGGTGACGGCGAAACGTGCGCTGGAGACGGTGATGCAGGCGGCCGGGCACTTCTACAAGGTCCTGGACGAGCACTCGATCATCGTCGCCGACGACACGCCTCAGAACCGGCGGAAGTACGAGGACCTTGTCATCAAGACGTTCTTCCTCTCCAACGCCGAGGTCAAGGACATCGACAAGCTGCTCCGCTCGCTGATCGAGGCCCGGCGCCTGGCCACCAACGAGCAGCTCAACGCCATCACGCTCCGCGACACGGCGGACAAGGTGGCGATCGCGGAGAAGCTGATCTCGACCAACGACAAGGCCAAGGCCGAGGTGATGCTCGACGTGGAGCTGATGGAGGTCAACGCGGCCAAGCTGCGCAGCCTGGGAATGCAGCTGTCCGAGTACACCTTCACTCTCGGCCTCGATCCCTCGGGCGTGGCGGCCGATCCCGACACGGGGATTCATCTCGACGAGCTGAAGAACATCTCCCGGGGGGACTGGACGATCAACGTCCCCAACATCATCATTCGGCTGATCAAGAACTCGGCCGACGCCGTCTCCCTGGCCCAGCCCCAGATGCGGATCACCGAGGGCGAGAAGGGCCAGCTGATGATCGGTAACCGCGAGCCGATCCCGGTGACGACGTTCAACACGTCGAACACCATCGGCGGGAACGTGGTGCCGATCACGTCGTACCAGTACCAGGACGTGGGCATCAAGATCGAGGTGGAACCACGGGTGCACCACAACCGGGAAATCACGCTCAAGCTCAAGGTGGAGGTCTCCAACATCAACGGGTACACCGACTCGAACTATCCGATCATCGGGACCCGGACGATCAGCACCGTGATCCGCCTGATGGACGGCGAGACATCCATGCTCGTCGGCCTCTACAAGGAGGACACGGCGGAGGGCGCCACCGAGGTTCCGTTGCTCTCCCAGATTCCGTTCCTCGGGCGGCTGTTCACCCAGAAGTCCCGGGCAAGCAAGACGACCGACCTCGTCCTGACCCTGACACCCCACATCATCCGGTTCCCCGATATCGAGGAGGGGGATCTCCAGCCGCTGTGGGTCGGGACGGAGAGCCGGATCTCGTACTACGGCTCCTCGCCGCGGGTTCACTCTGGGTCACAGGCGGTCGGGCCGTTCGACCAGGCTGCCGACCGGAAATCGCCGGGGAAGGACCGGTCGAACCAGCCGTCGCCGGCGAAGGGGAAGGTTCCCCGTCAGACGATACCGCGGGAGGGCGGCAGGTTCCACGGGCTGCCCCGGGGGGGCAGGCTTCCGACGCCTGGGACACCGCTTCCGGGGATCGGCAAGAAGGACGTGGCGCCGGCCACGGACGGAACACCGGATCGGGAGGACGAGATCCGGCCGGATGGATCGGCCGGCGACGAAGTGCTTTCCTCCGTCGTCCTCACGCCCGAGGTAGTCTCCACGGTGGAGGGCATGGCCGTCCAGGTCGCTCTCGTCGGGCAGGGACTCCAGCCGGGAGTGCGCGTGCCCCTGACCGTATCGTTCGATCCCACACGCCTGCGGCTCGAGGCCGTCGAGCCGGTGGAAGGCGTGATGGTGGAGAGTCAGCACGCCCCCGGCACCGGATGGGTCTCCCTCCAGATCGTACCGGGAGAGGCGTGGCGTGGTGGCGGCGAGCTGGCGCACCTCGTGCTGACGCCCCTGGCACCGGGAACGGCTCCCATCGTCCTCGGTGGGGGGAGCATGGTGGACGGGGACGGCCGTGTGGAGCCCGTCGGCGTGACGGGGGCGACGGTGACGATCGCTTCCGGTGGAGGTGATGACGGTGATGCGAATCCGCCGCGGTGAGGCCGGCTTCACGCTGGCCGAGATGGTCATGGTGGCGGCGCTGATCGCCATCCTGGCAGGCATGGCGTTGCCCGTGGCGAAGTACGCGGTCAAGCGCCGCAAGGAGGTGGAGCTCCGGCTCGCGCTCCGGCTGATGCGGAACGCCATCGACGAGTACAAGCGGCTTTCGGACAAGGGGATGATCCCCAAGAAGGTCGGGAGCGAGGGGTATCCTCCCGATCTCGAGACGCTCGTCGAGGGCGTCCAGCTCGTGGGCAAGGACGTCAAGCAGAAGTTCCTCCGGAGGATCCCCGTGGATCCCATGACGGGGGAGGCCAAGTGGGGGCTGCGCTCCTACCAGGACGAACCGGACTCGACCACATGGGGCGAGCAGAACGTCTACGACGTCTACTCGCTCTCCGACGGGACGGCCATCGACGGCACCAAGTACAAGGACTGGTGAACCATGGAACCTGACACACCGCGTCGTCCGGAGTGGCCGACATCCGCCAGGGATCATGCCGGGTGGGGCTCCCGGTCCGCCGGGTTCACGCTGATCGAGCTCCTCGTGGTCGTGATGATCATCGGGATTCTCGCGACGGTGGCGATCCCCGCGATGCGGGACGCCCCCAGGAAGGCGAAGGAGGCGGTCCTCAAGGAGGACCTGTTCACCATGCGGTCCTGTATCGACCAGTACCTTGCGGACAAGGGCCACTACCCGCCCTCGCTCCAGGCCCTCGTGGACGAGGGGTACCTCCGGAGGATCCCGGAAGATCCCATCACGAAATCCTCCGAGACCTGGCAGGTCATCCTCGCCGAGGCCGAGGAGGACGCGGACCTCCAGCCCACGGACGAGGAGGGCGGCGGGCCGGGGATCATCGACGTCCGGTCGGGAGCCGACGGCACCGGTCTCGACGGGAAGCCGTACTCGGAGTACTGACGGTGGCGGGACCGGAGAGAACCACCGCCGACTGGCCGTGCGGCGCCGGCCGTTCCGAAGACGGGTTCACGCTCGTCGGCCTGATGGTGATGCTGATCGTGATGGCGATCTTCATGGGCGTGGCCGTGGAGTCGATTTCGTTCCAGATGCAACGCGAGAAGGAGGCGGAGCTGATCTTCCGGGGCAAGCAGTACGTGGAGGCGATCCGTCTCTTCCAGAAGAAGTACGGCCGGTACCCCATGAGCCTCAAGGAGATCTGGAAGGCCAAGCCCCGCGTCATCCGGAAGAAGTGGAAGGACCCGATCACCGACTCGTACCAGTGGGGCGTGGTGTTCCTCGGCCAGCAGGGCCGCCAGCTCCGGCCCGGCGGCACGCCGGTGGCTGGAGGGTTGGGCTCCCTTCCAACGCCAACCCCGGCGCCCACGCCGGAGCCCGGCGGGGACGGGGACGACACGTTCGGTGGTCCGGGCGCTCCTGGGGGGATCGGCGGCCCCGGCGGTCCCGGTGGAACCGGAGCCCGGGGGCCGATCATCGGCGTCTACTCCCGCTCGAAGAGGGAAAGCATCAAGGTGTACGAGGGGCGGACCCGGTACTGCGACTGGAAGTTCGTCCTGGAGACGGCGCAGAAGGGCCGGCGGGGCGGTGGCAACCCGAACACGCCGTGGGGCCAGATCCCGAAGAAGCCGACGCCGGGCGGCCGCCCGGGCGGACCGGGTGTGGGGGGCGGACCGGGCACGGGTGTGCCGATCCGCCTCAGGACGCCCCCGGTGAGGCGGACCCCCGGGTTCTGAGCCGTACCGGCCCCTCCTCGTGTACACTCCGCACCGTGGAAGGGGTCCAGAATCTTCCCGCGCTCCGGATCGTCAGGATCCCCGGCCGCCGGGCCGTCTCCCTGGCCGTCTGGCTTGCGGAGGGCTCCGCGACGGAGACACCCGCCGAGGCGGGGGTGACCCACCTTCTGGAACATCTGACGCTGCGCCGGTGCGGCGGGCGGGACCGCCGGGCGCTGGCCCGCGACATCGACCGGCTGGGCGGGTCGGTGGACGCCTGGACCTCCCGGACGGCCATGGGGCTCGAGGTGACCACCACGCGGGACGGCATCCGCGAGGCGGCTTCGCTCCTGGCGGACGCCGTGACACGCCCGACGTTCGAGGAGGGGGACATCGACCTCGAGCGGCGGATCGCCCTGGCGGAGATCGCCCTCGCCCGGGACGATCCCCAGGACGTCGCCGACGAGGCGCTGCTCGAGGCCGCGTGGGGAGCCCACCCGCTGGCACGCCCGGTGATCGGGACTCCCGAGACCCTGGCGGGGGTGACGGCGGAGACCCTGCGCCGGCGACACGGGGCGCTCATCCGCCCCGGAGGCGTGCTGGTGGTCGCGGCCGGTGATGTCGAGGCGGCCGACCTCGAGCCCCTCGCGAGCAGGCTGCCGCTCTCCAGGCCGCCGGAGCGCCGCTTGCCGGCGTCTCCGAGGTGGC
>JAMOVQ010000018.1 GCA_027067575.1 Thermoanaerobaculia bacterium
GAGGGGCCGCGCGGATCGTGCCCCGGGGCCGTTCCCGCAAGGGCGCGAGGAGGAACTGACCTGGCGGTCGTGACGACGAAGCGGCCGCGGCGGGGGCGGTCCCGGGGTGCGAGACTCGCGGCCCCGTTCATCCAAAGTCGATGACTCGAACGCCCTCCAACGAAGCCCAGGCGGCCGGCAGCGACGCCGGAGGCGGCGCCAGCGGCACGGCCGGGCGGCGCGGGGGAAGCTCGCTTCCACCGCGACGGCGGGCCGGGGCGCGCAGCCCGCGCGAAGCGCGGGGGCCGGCCGCCGGTTCACCACACAGGGGAGTGTCCCCGTGCCGCGGCGTGAGCCACTCCGTGAGGCTCGCTCAGCGCCGGCGGGCGCGGCGGAGGCGGGCGACGGCCCGGTTGTGCTCGCGGAGCGTGGCGGAGAAGGCGTGGCCGCCCTCCGGCCGGGCGACGAAGTAGAGGTACCGTGTCTCGGCCGGCTCGATGGCGGCGCGGAGCGCCAGGCGCCCCGGCGAGAGGATCGGTCCGGGCGGGAGCCCGGGGTACCGGTAGGTGTTGTACGGGTCGTCGATCGCCAGGTCCCGGTGCAGCAGGCGGCCCCGCCACAGTCCGCGGCGCTCCAGCGCGTAGATCACCGTGGGGTCGCACTGGAGGAGCATCCCCCGCCGGAGGCGGTTCCGGTAGACCCCGGCGATCACGGGCAGCTCCCCGGGAAGCCCGGACTCCGCCTGGACGAGGGAGGCCAGGGTGACGACCTCGTACGGGGTCCCCCAGAGCGGCGGCGCATCGCGGGTCTCCTCCCGCCAGACCTCGAGGAACCGCCGGACGAGGTGCCGGGCGGCCCGGCGCGCGGAGGTCCCCGGCGCGAACCGGTAGGTGTCGGGGAACAGGAACCCCTCGAGCGTCCGCGCCTCCGGTGCGAGGCCTGCCACGGGCTCCGGGTCGGCCACCGCCTCCCGCCACTCCTCGGCCGTGCCGATCCCGGCGGCCGCCATCCGCTCCGCGGTCTCCCGAGCCGTCAGCCCCTCGGGGATCGTGACGCGGACCGTTTCGATCCGCCCCTCGAGTACCCGGCGGAGGGCGTCCACGGGCCGCGTCCCCGGCGGGAACCGGTACCGGCCCCACCGGAGGGCACGCCCCCGCCCCGCCACCGCGAGCCATGCCCGCCCCGCCGTCACGGAGGGGAGGAGCCCGGCCTCGTGGAGCGCCCCGAGCGCGGTGGTGACCGCCGCGCCGCGGGGGATCGTCACCTCGACGGCCCGAGGCGGCCCGGGGCGCAGCAGCGCCCAGGCGCCCCACCCCGCCGAGACCGCCACCACGGCCAGAGCGGCCGCCACGAGCCGCCGGCCGGCCGTCACGGCGCCCCCCCCAGGAACTCCTCCAGGATCACCTGGGCGGCGAGATCGTCCACCGGTTCCCCCGGAGGCCGGCCCCGCTCCCGGGCCCGCCGCCTGGCCTCGTCGGTGGTGAGGTACTCGGGCTGGAGGTGGACCTCGAAGCCGTGCGCCGCGATCGCCCGGGCCAGCTTCTCGCTCCGGGTGCAGCCCCCGGTCCGGGTGCCGTCGGCGAGGACGGGCAGCCCGACCACCACGGCACCGGCCCCGCGCCGGCGGGCGATCTCGGCGATCCGGGCCGCCGCCTCCTCGGCGCCGGCGTACCGCTCGACCCCGAGCGGCGTCACGACCCCCGTGCCGCCGTCCCCGACGGCGAGCCCCATCCGGCGTCCTCCGGGGTCGACGCACAGGTACCGCATCGCGCCATTCTACCGTGCCGTCCCCGCCGGAACCGCAGTACAATGCGGTGCGAACGCCGGCCGTGCAGGACCGGTGACGCCGAAGCGGAAAAGGGGGAGAGCATGGAGCGCGAGATCGTCCTGTTGAGTGCCGTCCGGACGCCGATCGGGTCCTTCCTCGGAACACTGTCCACCGTCCCCGCGCCCCGTCTCGGGGCCGTGGCGATCAAGGCCGCCCTCGAGCGCGCCGGCGTTGCCCCGGAGCAGGTGGAGCAGGTGGTCATGGGCAACGTCCTCCAGGCGGGGATCGGGCAGGCCCCGGCCCGGCAGGCCGGGATCTACGCCGGGATCCCGTACGAGGCCGGCGCCGTGACGGTCCACAAGGTGTGCGGCTCGGGGCTCAAGTCCGTGATGCTGGCAGCCAACGACATCCGGTGCGGCGAGTACGACGTGGCCGTGGCCGGCGGGATGGAGAACATGTCGCTGTCGCCGTACCTGCTGCCCAAGGCCCGGTCGGGGTACCGGATGGGCAACGGCCAGGTGATCGACCACATGGTGTTCGACGGCCTGTGGGACCCGTACGACGACAAGCACATGGGCAACTGCGCCGAGACGTGCGCGCGGCACTTCGGCTTCACCCGGGAGGCGCAGGACGAGTTCGCCAGGATGTCGTACGAGCGGGCCCGGAAGGCCTCGGAGGACGGGACGTTCGCCGCGGAGATCGTCCCCGTGGAGGTCAAGGGCCGGAAGGGCGCCGTGACGGTGGTGGAGCGGGACGAGGAGCCGTTCCGCGCCGACCTCGCCAAGATGCCGAAGCTGCGGCCGGCGTTCGAGAAGGACGGCACGGTGACCGCGGCCAACGCCTCCAAGATCAACGACGGCGCCTCGGCCGTCGTGGTCACCACCGCGGGGTGGGCGGCCGAGCATGGCCTGAAGCCGATCGCACGGATCGTCGCGCAGGGTTCCGTGGCCCAGGAGCCCGAGTGGTTCACCACGGCGCCGATCGGGGCGATCCGGAAGGTCCTGGACCGCGCCGGGCTCGGCCTCGACGACATCGACCTGTTCGAGGTCAACGAGGCGTTCGCCGTGGTGGTCATGGCCGCGATGAAGGAGCTCGGGATCCCCGGGGAGAGGATGAACGTCCACGGCGGCGCCGTGGCCCTCGGCCACCCCATCGGCGCCTCCGGGGCGCGGATCCTGACCACGCTGCTCAACGCCCTCGAGCGGCGCGGCAAGCGGCTCGGGTGCGCGGCGATCTGCATCGGCGGCGGCGAGGCGGCCGCCATGATCGTCGAGCGGCTGGGCTGAGCGGACACCGTCCGTGGGGCGCCGTCTCCTCCTCGTGGTGCTGCTCGCGGGCGTGGCGCTCGGCGCTGCGCCCGCGGACGCCGCGGGGGGGAAGCAGCCCGAGGGGCCGGTCACCTGGAGGGCCGACCGGCAGGTCGTCAGGCGGAACGATTTCTGGCGGCTCGAGGGACACGTGGAGGTCCTCTACCAGGACATCCGGATCACCTGCGACCTGATGGAGCTCGACCTCGCGACCATGGACCTCCACGCCGAGGGTCACGTGGTGATGGACCAGGGGCCCCAGCGGTTCGCCTGCGAGACGCTGGACTTCAACCTCAGGACGCGGGTCGGGTCGTTCAGGAACGCCACGGCGGACCTCGAGCCGATCTACCACGTCACCGCGGAGGGGATCGAGAAGCTCGACGAGACACGGTACCGGCTGGAGAAGGCGACGTTCACGAGCTGCGAGGCCCGTGAACGTCCCCCCTGGCGGTTCAAGGTCAGCCGCGCGCTCCTCGAGCAGGAGGGGTACGGCCACTTCCACGGCGCGGAGCTCGACGTCCAGAACGTCCCGGTGTTCTACTTCCCGTACATCGTCTGGCCGCTCAAGACCGAGCGCGCCGCCGGGATGCTCGTGCCGACGTTCGGGTACACCCAGCGCCGCGGGGCGTACCTGGGCAACGCGGTCTTCTTCCCGCTCGGCCGGTCGTACGACCTCCGGGTCGACCTCGACCTCTTCTCCAAGGGGACGGTCGGGATC
>JAMOVQ010000019.1 GCA_027067575.1 Thermoanaerobaculia bacterium
ATCGGCATCCTAGCCATGCTGGAGGGGCTCGTCAATACGGCGGGGGCAGTTCGGTGTGTGTCTTGACGCCGGTTCTCGTCGAGTTTCCGGCGCCGATCAGCTCGGCTCCCAGGAGCACGATGTGGAGCAGTCCCAGTGCGGTCAACGTCCCGCGGATCGCCGGCAGGGAGAGCCAGCGCATCCATGGGAGGGGGAGGGTCGCCGTCAGCTGCGCCCATGCCGGGCTCCATGGAAGGAGAACGAGGAGCAAGCCGACGTGCACGAGGTACGTCGCATAGAGGACGGCGGCGAGGATTCGGAGTGCCCGCACCGGGTGATGGTACTCCATCCCCACCGTTGTGCTACGGTGACCGGGATGGTTCGCGTGCTCTGGGCCTCACCCGTTCCTCCGGTGCGCTCGGGCGTGAGCGACTACACGATGGAACTGCTCCCGGCGCTGGCTGGACGGGGTGTCGGAATACGCTTTCTTTCTCCTCCTGGGTGGGAGCCGCCGGCAGGGTGGGCCCTTCCGGACGGCATCGGGCTTGCCGCCGCGGATGACCGCGCGCCGCACCCCGGTGAGATCCCCGTCTGGAACGTGGGGAACAACCCTTATCACGAGTGGCTTCTTCCACTTCTCGAACGGCATCGCGGTCTTGTGGTCCTGCACGACCTCGTCCTCCACCACCTCCTCGTCGAGTCCACGGTGGCCAGGGGGGATGCCGGCGGGTACCGCCGGGCGTTGGCCTCGGAGTACGGCCCCGCGGGCGAGGCGCTTGCCGACGGCCGGACGTGGGGGTTCGTGTCGGCGCGGGACCCGTTCCTGTTCCCCGCCCGGCGGTTCGTCCTGGACCGTGCCGATGCCGTGGCCGTGCACTCCCGCTGGGCGCTCGAGCAGGTTCGCCGGGACGTGCCGGGGCTTCCGGCGTTCCACGTTCCCATGGGCGTCGTCGACCCGGAACCGGTGGAGCGTGACGTCCTGCGGCTGGAGCTCGGGATCGGCGAGGACGAGATCGCCGTGATGCACCTGGGGTTCCTGACGCCCGCGAAGGGACTGGTGGCAGTCCTGGAGGGTGTCGCAGCGGCCCGCGCGGCCGGTGCGCCGGTCCGTCTCGTCCTGGTGGGCGAGGGCGATGCTGGCGGAGTCGTGACGCGGGCCGCCGAGGCGCTCGGGGTGGCTGGCGCCGTCACCTGGACCGGGTGGGTCGATTCGGACCGGATGCGCCGCCTGCCCGGCGCGGCGGACCTCGGCGTCGTCATCAGGCGGCCATCGGCGGGGGAGACCTCGGCGGCGGTGCTGCGGTTTCTCGCCTGCGGGACACCGGTCGCCGTCTCGGCGCTCCCTCAGTTCCTCGAGTTCCCCCGGGAGGCTGCGATCCGGCTGACGCCGGGTAGCGAGGGGGCGGAGCTGGCGAGGCTCCTCCTGGAGGCCGCGGAGGACCGGGATCGCCTGGCGGCACGCCGGCCCGGCGTCCGGAAGTACTGGAGCCGTTGCCACTCCATCGGGGTCATGGCGGATGCCTGGGCCCGTTCGCTGGCGGTGGTGGGGGAGGGTGTGTGACGGACGCCGGTGAGGGAGAGGCCGTCCTACTCGATCGTCTGCGGCAGGGGCTGGAGCGGATCCGGCCGAGCCGACTGTCCGTCCGCCCAGGGGAACGCCGTGCCGCCGTGCTCGTGCCCGTGCTCGTCGGCGACGGGGAGCCGCGGCTGCTGCTGGAGCGGCGCAGCGCACGGCTGACCCATCACGCGGGGCAGTACGGCTTCCCCGGTGGGGTGGTGGAGCCGGAGGATGGACGGGTGGAGAGGACGGCCCTGCGGGAGGCGCAGGAGGAGACGGGGATCGCCCCGGAGGACGTGGAAATCCTGGGGACGCTGTCGGACCTCCGGACACCAACCGGGTTCGTCATCACACCCATCGTGGGCCTGGTCCGGGGCGTTCAGCAGCTTCGGCCGGAGGCGGGTGAGGTCGAGGAGCTCGTGACGGTGCCCCTGGCGTTCCTGACCCGTCCCGGCGCCTTCCGGAGGGTGACCCGGCGCTCCCGGGGCGTGCTGATCCACGGGGATGCCCTCGTGTACCAGGGACGGGTGATCTGGGGCGCCACGGCGAGGATCCTGCTGGCGCTCCGGCGGATCCTGTGGTCCGGTTCGACGTGAGCGAGCCGCCGGCGGCTGGCTTCTCACGCCAGGGGATCGGGGGGAGCGCGTTCGGTCAGGTTCCCTGCGGCGCGGATGCGACCGCAAGCGCGTCGTTCGCGAGCTCCACGGCGGCCTGCGCCGTCCTGGCGAGCTCGAGGTTCCGCTCGATCGCGCCGGTCTCGGGGGCGAGCTCCACGGCGTGCTCGAACACGGGCACGGCCTCCTCGAACCGGCCGAGCTCGTAGAGCGCGACACCGACCAGATTGAGGACCCGCGGATCGTTGGGTCGCTCCTCGGCGACCTGCCGGAACCGTTCCAGTGCCGCGCCGGCATCGCCCGAGGCCAGGGCGAGGCGGCCCTCGAGCAGTGTCACCTCCGGACCCTTCTCGAGCGACTCCGAGGCGAGGGAACGGCGCGCCTCGGCGAGGTTTCCCGTCTCGATCTGTGCCAGGATCCGCGCCCGGAGCACGTCCTGATGGGCAAAGCCCGCCTTGATCCCGGCCTCGAGCCGGGGCAGCGCCTTGTCCGGTTTCCCGAGCGCCAGCAGCGCCTGGCCGATCCGGGCGGCCACCTGGCCGTCGTTCTCCAAGAGGTTCTCCGCGCTCCGGAACGCCGCCAGCGCCTCCTCCGGCTTGCCTGCAAGCAGCAGGAGCTCCCCGTAGGCAAGCTGGGCCTCCGGGAGGAGCGGGTTCTCCTCCAGGGCCCGGTGGAGCTTCTCCAGCGCCTCGCCGTACTTGCCGAGCTCCGCCTCCAGGAGGCCGAGGGCGGCCCACGCGCGGTCGGAGTGGGGGTGCTTCTCGACGATGCCGCGGAAGACGTCCCGCGCCGCCGACCGGTCACCCATGGCGAGGAACACCTCGCCGAGCCGGAGGCTGAGCTCGATGTTGTCGTGCTGGTACGCCAGCGCCGACTTCAGGGCGAGCCGTGCCTCCTGCCAGAGCCCGGCCCGCTGGGCCGCCTCCGCGAGCAGGTCCAGGGCCGCGACGTTGCTTGGCTGGCGTTCCACCGCCTGCCTGAGCAGGGGGAGCGCGTGGTCCACGTCGCCGTCCTGGAGGAGGTTGTTCGCCTGGAGGACGAGATCGGCCACCGACGTGAACGCGGGCGGTGTCTCAGGGCCCGGGGCCGGTACGGGCGGTTGGTTGGAGGTGCCGGCGGGCAGCGGCTCGTCCGGGCTCCTCCCCAGCCGCTCGAGGATCTGCGAACGGAGCGGGAGCAATCTCGGATCGGAGGGGTACGCCGCGATCAGACGCTCCACGTCAGCGAGCGCCCCTTCGAGGTCCTCCCCGTTCTCGAGCCGCTGGCGGATGCCATCGAGCGTGCCCTCGAGCTCGGGTGGCGGAGCCTCTCCGGTTCGGGCCGCCCTCCGGGCGACGGCGTCACGGGCCTTCTCGAACAGGTCGATGAAATCGCTCGTGTAGTAATCGGGAACGAGCGTCAGGCCGGGATCCTCGAGGAGCGCTGCTTCGAGATGGGTTCGGGCCTCGTCCCGCTTCCCGAGTGCGAAGTCGGTCCAGGCGATCCGGACGTGGAGGCGTGCACGGTGCGCCGCGTCCTGCGTCTCGGCCAGCGCGGTCGTGTAGAGCTGGACCGCCGCCGCGAACCGGCCCTCCCGGTACGCCTGCTGGCCCGCCTTCTCGCTCGGTGTCGGCGGCTCGTCCGCCGCCGGAACGGGCGCCGCTCCGAGGAACACGAGGAACACGGCCAGCAGGAACGGCATCGTTCGCCTCATGGGGCCTACTCTACCGCCGTCCGCGAGCCCGGACAAGCGGGGACGTCCCGGAGGCCGTCGTCCCCCCGTCCGAATAGGGGACAGTGTTTTTCATTCAGCTCGGCCGCGAGACCAACCGGCGGCCGGCCCCCGCGCTTCGCGCGGGCTGCGCGCCTCGCCCGTGCGTCCCGGTGGGAGCGAGCTCCCCCCGGTTCGCCCGTGCGACGCGCTGGCGCCGCCTGCGGCGTCGCTGCCGGCCGCCTGGGCTTCGTTGGAGGGCTTCGGGTCATCGACTTTGGATGAACGGGGCCGCGAGTCTCGCACCCCGGGACCGCCCCCGCCGCGGCCGCTTCGTCGTCACGACCGCCAGGTCAGTTCCTCCTCGCGCCCTTGCGGGAACGGCCCCGGGGCACGATCCGCGCGGCCCCTCATCGCTTGGTTGGGAGGCGGTCGCTGGCCGGGCGCCGCTGGCGCGGCTCCCCCGGGTCGCTCCGCTCCCCGGGGCCGTGGGGGCGTGTGCGCCCCGGCTCCTCCGGCTCGGGCTGCACCCCGTGGCGACGCACCCGTGCGCCGTGCTCACCGTCTTACCCTTCCCCCACCCAGCCCCCCTCTCGGGCCAAGACGGCTGCGCTCGCCGCCCGTGCACGCCTCCACGGGGCTTGCCCTCCCCTCCGTCGCCGGACCGCCCCCGCCCCCACGCCGGCCCGTTCCTCGTGGGGCGCTCGATCGCTGGATGGCGGGGGGCTCCGTTGTGGGGACAGTCCCGATCGTGAAGGGCCTGGTTCTCCGAGGCGCCAGCCGGGACATCGCTTCGCTGGTCCCTGGGCCGGTGGGTGAATGGGGTACCAGGCTGGGCGGTCTCGTTTCGGCCAGCGGATCGGTCGGGTTGGGGACAGTCCCGATCGTGGAGGGCCTGGTTCTCCGAGGCGCCAGCCGGGACGTCGCTTCGCTGGTCCCTGGGCCGGTGGGTGCGTGGGGTAGCACAAGGCAGAGGGATACGGGGCGGTCCGGCGAGGGATGCGAGGCAGATGCAAAGGGGAGTGTCCCCATCTCCGGAAGGGAGAGGGGGCCGGTACTTGTGGTGTCTCTGGATGGGGTCAGTGGTTCGGGTGGTGAGGGGGGCGGGGGACGAGGAGGGCGCCGGCGAGGGCGAGGATGGCCAGGAGAATCCAGAGTGGAGGCCACGCTGAAGTGTGATCGCGGACGGCACCGGCGAGGGCGGGGCCGGCAACGGTTCCGAGGTTCGAGAAGGCGGTGATGAATCCAAATGCGAACCCGATGCGGCTGGCGGATACCAAGCGGGCCGGAAGGGAGTAGACGGCCGTTGGAATCACGGAGGCCGCGAGGCCGACGAGGAGCATTGCCAGGAGCGGCGCAACCTCTTCGGCGGCCATGGCGAGGAGGATGGTGGCGAACAGAGACTGGCCTATCCGCGCCCAGAGATGGGGCCGGCCGGTGCGGTCGATGGCGGTGCCGACGAGGGGGTTGAGGATGAGGGAGACCCAGGTGATGGCGGTGACGGTCAGCAGGCCAGCCTTGCCTCCCCCGGCCCACTGGGGTGCGAAGGTGAAGACCGAGGCGAACGCGGCGAAGAAGAACATCCAGGAAAGGGCCAGCATCCAGAGTGACCGGCTTGGGGGTGAGAGGGGGACAGTGTTTTGCCGTGACTCGTGAGGGTGTTCCCGGGTCGTGGCGGCCAGGTGGAGCGGGACGGCGAGGAGCACCATGGCGAGCAGCAGGGTGAGCTCACCCCGCCAGCCGAGGGTGGACAGGAGTGGTTCGTGGAAGGTGTAGATCACGATCATGCTTGCGGGGTAGACGGCGTTGAAGACGCCCATGGCCAGGGAAAGCTCCCTGCCGGAGAACGCTTCGCTGATCATCCTGGCGAGCAGGAGGTTCATGACGAGGCCGCCGACACCGAACAGGAGCCGGCCCGTGAGGAGGATGGGGTAGGAGCCACCGATGGCGAACAGTGCGGATCCGACTGCCATCGTGCCGAGCCCCCACAGGCCGGTCGCTCGCGAGGGCCATCGGTCCATGGCGGCCCCCAGTGGGATCGAAAGCACGATCGCCGGTACCGCAATGGCGCCCATCAGGATCCCGATCTCGAGGTTGGACAGGCCGAGGCTCTCGACGAGGAGGGGAATCAGCGGTGGGACGGCGAAGAACGTCAGTCCCACGGCGAAAAAGCTGACAACGGCGGAAGCCAGGACGAGCCAGCGGTTGGATGGGGTGCTCACGGGATCACCTCCCATCGGGGCGGATCCCCCGCGGAACGCGCCCTTCCGAGGACCGCGAGCCGGTCGAGATGGGAGGCGGCCTCGCCGCAGGCGAACCATTTCTGGGCGTCGGGAAACGCCGACCAGTTCTCGGCGCGGATGTCCCAGGTCATGCGGGAGGCGACCTCGCAGACGGTCAGCGGACCGTCGGCCAGGATCGCCTCGACTTCGGCGAGCCGTGCCTCGTGGTGGCGTTCGAGCTCCGCGATCCGTACGAGCGGTTCAGTGATGGGGGAACGGTGGCCCGGCAGGGCCAGGGCCGGGTCGAGCCGGCGCACGAGATCGAGGCTTCTGAGGTAGTCGCCGAGAGAGTCTGCGACGCCCGGCCAGGATGTGATGTTGGGCGTGATATCGCCGAGGATGTGGTCCCCGGACATGAGCAAACGGTGTCCGGCGTCCCACAGACAGAGGTGACCCGGCGTGTGCCCTGGTGTCGCCACGGCCTCGAACCGGTAGCCGCCAGCCGCGAGAACGTCGCCGGGATCCACGGTCGTCACGGGAGGGTAGCCGTCAGGGCTGTAACGCAGTCCGGGATGACCTCGAGCCGCTCGTTCGAGATCCTGCCGGGGGATCCCGTAGGTGACACCCTGCTCCACGAGCACGGCGGCGAAACGTTTCTTGTCACCGAATGCATCGAGGAGCACAGCTTCCCTGCGGCCCATCAGGATCCGCGCTCCCCGTTCCGCCAGCACCCCGGCGAGGCCGGAGTGATCGGCATGGATGTGCGTGATGAACACATCCAGCCGCGTCAGGTCGATGCCGAGCACACTCAGTCCGCCGAGCAAGACCGTTTCGCACTCCGGCCGGAACATCCCGGTGTCCACGAGCAACACGCGGTCGCCTCCGGGGATCACCCAGGCGTTGATCGAGCGCAGCGGGGAGCGGGGGAGGGGGACCTGGATCCGGAACAGGCCGGACAGGATCTCCTCGGGACCATCGGAGGAGGTTCGTATCGCCATCGCTCCGAGTGTACCGCGGGCCGGTCCCGGTATACTCCGGCGATGGAGACCGGTGGCGAGCAGACCGGAGGCGTGCCGGTGGTGGAGCGCCCGGAACCGCCGGGTGTGCGGCCGCTCGACGTTGTCTGGCGCCGCCTTCGGCGACGGATCCGCAGGATCGGCGCGCGGTTCCGGCCCCGGACGACGCGGTTCGTCTATCACCGCCGGTACGAGTGGAAGTTGCCGGCCACACCGCTCGATGGGGCTCGGGGCGAACGGATCCTCGCCTTCCTGGTGGAGGAGGGGCTCGTCGTCCGGGAGGACATCTCGGTCCCGCGCAGGGCCCAGCTCTACAACATCCTCGCCGTCCACGACGAGGCGTACGTCGAGTCGCTCCAGCGCCGGGAGGTCGTGACGGCCATCGCCGGTGTGCCGCTGGACGATCACGAGGCCGAGGCGTTCCTGGAGCTCGGTCGCCTGATGACGGGCGGGACGATCCAGGCGACACGGCTCGCCCTGATCACGGGCGGGATCGGCGTCAACGTGGGCGGCGGGTTCCACCACGCGGAGCGGGACCGGGGGATGGCGTTCTGCGCTTTCAACGACATCGCGGTGGCCGTGCGGCGGCTCCGGAGGCGGGGGTTCCGGGAGCCGGTCCTCGTGGTGGATCTCGATATTCATGACGGGAATGGGACTCGGGCGATCTTCGCCGACGACCCGACCGTCCACACTTACTCGGTGCACAACGCGGACTGGGGGCCGACGGAGGCCGTGGCCTCCACGGCCATCGCCCTCGGCTCCGACGTGGAGGACGAGCGGTACCTCGGGGTGCTGCTCAAGACCCTCCCGGACGTGCTCGAGGAGGTCCGGCCGGGCCTCGTGATCTACCTCGCAGGATGTGATCCTGCTGCGGACGACCGGCTCGGCGACTGGCGCATCACCGCCGAGGGGATACTGGCCAGGGACCGGTTCGTCGTCGACCTGTGCCGCAGGCGGACGCAGCCCGTTCCCATGGCCGTCGTCCTCGGAGGTGGATACGGCGACGGTGCGTGGCGGTACTCCGCACGGTTCTTCTCGTGGCTCGTCTCCGGGACGGCCGTCGAACCGCCCCCGACGGAGGAGCTGACGTTGCGCCGGTTCAGGGCGATCAAGGCGACCCTCGATCCTGCGGCGCTCGTCTCCGAGCCCGGCGAGACGGGCTGGTCACTGACGGAGGAGGATCTCGCGGGCCTCCTGCCGGGCGGTGGTCACCAGACCCGGTATCTCGGCCATTTCTCCCGGCATGGGGTCGAGCTGCTGCTCGAGCGGTTCGGCATCCTCGACCGGCTTCGTTGCATGGGGTTCACCAACCCTGTCGTCACTCTGGACCTCGACCATCCGATGGGGCAGACGCTCCGGATCTGGGGCGATCCAGCACGGACCGAGCTGCTGGTGGAGTTGCGGGTCAACCGGAGCCTCCGGCACGTTCCTGGCATGGAGGTGCTCGTCGTCGAGTGGCTGCTGTTGCAAAACCCGAGAATGCCGTTCACGCCGCGCCGTCCACGCCTGCCCGGCCAGCAGCACCCGGGCCTCGGGATGCTCCGGGAGTTCCTGGGATGGCTCGTGATGGTGGCGGAGATCCTCGATCTCGACGGGCTCTACTACGTCCCCTCTCACTACCACGTGGCCGTTCAGAGCCGGACGCTCGTCCGGTTCCTCGATCCCGCCGACGAGGCGTGGTTTCGCGCCCTGGGCCGCGCGCTCGAGGGCGTTCCCCTCGCTCAGGCCAGTGCGGCGGTCCACGGGGGGTGCGTCCGGGATGCCGTGACGGGAGAGGTCGTCACGTGGCGAACCTGTCCGATGGTCCTTCCCACCTCGGATCGATTGAAGGACCGTGTGTTCGGTGAGGCGTACGAACAGCGCGTGCAGGAAGTTCTTGGGAGCCTTTCGTTCGTTCTCGTACGGACGGAACGGTGCCCGGGCTGGGAGGGGGAAGGATAAGGGGGCAGCAGGGCGGCGGAGCGCCGCCGCCCTGCAACCTCACGGCCGTCAGTCCTCGACGACGAACGAGAGCTTGCCGTTCACCCGGTACTCGACGATCTCGTCGTTCTCCACCACGGCCGTCATGTTCTCGACGTAGAAGTGCTTGATGTTCTTGACGGTCTTCGACGCGTCACTGACCGCCTTCTTCGCGGCGTCGTCCCAGCCCTTCTTCGACGATGCGATGACCTCGATGACCTTGACGATACTCATTGTGCGTTCCTCCCTTTCGTATTCTGTCGCCGGTGCGAGTCTATCAGATCCAGCATCTCACGGCGAGGGGGGGGCGGCCGCCGGCATCGTCGTGATCGTGCGTCGGGAACACTGAGGACCGATCGCACGGCCGCCGGCCCGCACCGGTACACTGACCGTGATGGGCAGGGTGCGGTACGGCGGTGGAGCGGGTAAGGCCGGGTGTCTGGTGACGGGGATCCGGCTCGTCGCGCTGGCGGTGATCGGACCGGGGGTCGCGATCCGCCGATGGTGGTGGGCGCGTCGGCGTGGAGACGATGTCCGTTCCACGCTCCGCGAGGCACCGCCTGGACACCACGGCGTCCTCCGCCGGCTCGACTGGACGCTGGACGTGCCCTCGAAGGGGGAACGGGCCGCGCGGCGCCGTGTGGCCACGGCGATCGTCCGGATCGCCGGCCGGGTCGGCCGGTCTGGCGACATCTACCACCTCGTGTACCGGCCGCCGGGGGCGTCCGATGCCGAGCTCCGGGCCGTCGGTCCCCTCCTTCAGGCGCTGGGGGACCGGGTGCATACCCATCTCGCCAGGGAGGCTCTCGAGGGCCGGACCTCCTTGTGGCCCGCCCTGCCCCGGGGAGTGTGGCTGGCGGAGCACGTGGATGCCGGGGAGGCCGACCCGGACGCTCCGGGGGAACCGGACGGGCTCGTCGGGCGGCTCCCGTGCCGGTGGGCGTTCGCCATGGCCTGGCGCCGGGAACGCGCCGCCACCGTGTTCCGTGTCGCGGTGTGGGTTCCCACTGAGGCGTTCGACGCCGTCCGGTCGTGTCTCGACCGTTCCTGAGGCGCCGGGCGTTGCCATGAAGCGCGTTGTGTGCTGGAATCCGCGCATCGCAGGGCGGCATGACGCCGCCGGGAGGAAGGCCAGATGGACATCGGACTGGTGAAGGACAAGCGGCCGTTCGAGCACCGGGTGGCGCTGACGCCGTCGGCAGTGCGCGGGCTGACCGGGGCGGGGCACCGGGTGTACGTCGAAAGCCAGGCGGGGGCCGAGGCGGGGTTTCCGGACGAGGCGTACGAGGCGTCCGGGGCGACCATCGTCTTCTCCGAGGAGGAGGTGGTGCTCCGCTCCGAGCTCGTGCTCCGGATCTCGCCGCCGCAGCCGGACGAGTACGAGCGGTTCCAGCACGGGCAGGTCGTGATGGCCTCGTGGCACCTGGCGGTGGCCCGGCCGGAGCAGTTCGGCACCTTGCTCGAGCGTGGGGTGACGACGGTGGGGTACGAGATCATCGAGGACGACGAGGGGTACGCCCCGGTGCTTCGGGCGATGAGCGAGATCGCTGGACGGCTCGCCGTGATCATCGGCTCCGGGCTGCTGCTCAACGAGTTCGGTGGCAAGGGGATGCTGATCGGCGGCGCGCCGGGGATCCCGCCCGCCTCCATGGTCATCCTCGGCGCGGGAACCCTGGGCACCTGCGCCGCGATCTGCGCGCGGGGGATGGGGGCCCACGTGGTGGCGCTGGACCGGGACGTGAAGGCGCTGCGGCGGTTCCAGCAGCGGGCCGGGACCGACATCCCCACCATGGTGGCGAGCCGGAGCAACATCGAGAAGGCGTTGCAGTTCGCGGACCTGTTCCTGTGCTCCGTGGCGGTCCACGGCGAGCGGGCCCCGATCCTGGTGACCCGGGAGATGCTCGCCCTGATGAAGCCACGGACGATCCTGATGGACCTCGCCATCGACCAGGGGGGCTGCTGCGAGACATCCCGTCCCACCGACTTCTCGCGGCCGACCTACGAGGTGGACGGGATCGTCCACTTCTGCGTGCCGAACCTGCCGTCGACGGCGTCGAGGGCCTCCACGCGGGCTCTGACCAACGCCATTCTGCCGTTCGTCGAGCGGATCGCGGAGAACGGGTTCGATACGGCGGTCCGCGAGGACGGCGCCCTCCGGCGGGGGACGTACACGTGGAACGGCCACTGCGTGCGGGAGAGCCTGGCACGGGCGTTCGGCGTGCCGTATCACGCCATCGATCCGGCGGACGGGAGGCGGTCATGAGGTGGATGGAGACGTACCGGAGCCGTGTGACTACGGCGGAGGAGGCGGTGCGGAGCGTCCGTTCCGGGGACCGTGTCTGGATCCACCCGGGGTGCAACACCCCCGTGAAGCTGATCGACGCCATGGTGGGCCGGGCGGACGAGCTCGAGGACGTGGAGGTCGTCCACATCCTGACGCTGGGGCCGGCCCCGTACGCCGAGCCCGGCATGGAGGCGCACTTCCGGCACCGCGCCCTGTTCGTCGGGGGGAACGTCCGCGAGGCGGTCAACGCCGGCCGCGCCGACTTCGTGCCGATCCATCTGCACGAGGTGCCCCACCTCGTCACCAGCGGGCGGCTGCCGATCGACGTGGCGATGATCCACATCTCGCCGCCGGACGAGCACGGATTCTGCTCCTACGGTGTGGGAGTGGACGCCACCAAGGCGGCGGTGGAGCAGGCCCGGACCGTCATCGCCCTGGTCAACCAGCGGATGCCCCGGGCGCTGGGCGACAGCTTCGTCCACGTCTCCAAGCTGACCCACGTGGTGGAGGTGGACGAACCGGTGCTCGAGCTGGCCATGGCGCCAGAGGTCTCCGACGTGGCGCGCCGGATCGGTGAGAACATCGCCTCGCTGATCGAGGACGGGGCCACCCTCCAGATGGGGATCGGCGAGATCCCCGACGCCGTGCTGCTGTTCCTCCAGGACAAGAAGCACCTGGGGGTCCACACGGAGATGTTCTCCGACGGGCTCGTGGACCTGTTCGAGATGGGTGTCATCACCAACGAGCGGAAGACGCTTCACCGCGGCAAGATCGTCGCCTCGTTCGTGATCGGGACGAAGAAGGCGTTCGATTTCGTCGACAACAACCCGTTCATGGAGTTCCACCCCAACCACTACGTCAACGACCCGTACGTGGTGGCGCAGAACGACGCCATGGTGGCGATCAACTCGGCCATCGCCATCGACCTGACCGGCCAGGTGTGCGCGGACTCCATCGGAACGCGGATCTACTCGGGGTTCGGCGGGCAGCTGGACTTCATCCGGGGCGCGGCGCGGTCGAAGGGGGGCAAGCCGATCATCGCCCTGCCCTCGACGGCGAAGAACGGCACGGTCTCCCGCCTCGTCGACACGCTCCTGCCGGGATCCGGCGTGGTTACGACCCGGGCCGACGTCCACTACGTGGTCACCGAGTACGGGATCGCCGACCTGTACGGCCGGAGCCTCCGGGAGCGCGCCCGGGCGCTGATCGACATCGCGCACCCTGACTACCGCGAGGAGCTCGAGGCCGCGGCGCGGCGGCGGAACCTGCTGTAACCGGAACGCAGGCTCCGTCTCTTCAGCCGATACAGATGCGGCAGGGACGGTACCCTGCGGTCTCGGCAGCCGCTGCGTCACGGAACGGTACCCCCGTGTCTGTATCCAGGGCGAACCGGCACCCGGGGTGGTGGTACACCTTCGTCCGCTCGTTGCCAACCAGTGTGTAACGACGCCGCCTCGTGGGTACGAGCAACAGGAAGAGGGAGGCCACGGCCCCGGTCAACAGCAACGCCCTTGCGACATCCTTGAACCGCATCGTCCCACCTCCGCTCCCGATGGTCCATCGAGTATACCCCGGCCGGGTGACGCTCAGGCGGCGTCCTCCGGCGTGGCCGCTGCCGCCGCGGCGGCAGCGAGCGGCGTGCCGTGCACCATGCGGAGGATCGCCCACAGCTCCGCGGCGGACCGCGGGTCCAGGGGGTGGCCCTCGCGGCCGCGCGGTTCGATCGCCAGCGGCCCGAGGGTCCGGCGGTCCAGCTCGATCCTGGCCTCCGGGACCGTCCAGACGGCGGGCCCGGTCTCGCCGAGCACGAGGCTCTCCTCGCGCTCGGCGTCGCGGCGGTTCAAGCGAAGCCCGCTGGGCGTGGCCGCGAGGTGCAGCGCCGGGCCGGGGTCGGCCTCCCAGTCCGTCCGGGACAGCCAGATCCGCGGCTTGTCGCGGTACGGCGCGCCGGCGGTGGGGCAGAACGTGGCGCAGTTGCCGCACTCGTTGCACAGGTCGGCCAGCACGAGGACCTGCGGGCTCTGGGCGATCCGCCACGGGACCGGTTCCCCGAGGGTGACGCACCGGCCGGTGACGGTGACGGGGACCAGCTCGAGCGAGACGGGTTCGGCGTCGAAGGAGAGGATCGCCCGGTTGGGGCAGACGGTGACGCAGACGTCGCACACCTCGTCGCACCGGAGGCACCGGGCCGCCTCGCTCCGGGCCTCGTCGGGCGTCAGCGTGCGGACGACCGGGGCGAACCCGGTCCGTTCGGAGGGCGGGAGCCCGGGGAGGGGGACGGGGTCGATGCGCCTGGCCGCGGCGATCCGGTGGGCCCGCCGGTCCATGGACCAGCTCGAACCATCGGCGGCCGTCTCCAACGGGGTTCCCGCGTCCTCGAGGATGGCGGCCGCTGCGCGGCGCCCGTCGCCCACGGCGGCGATCACCGTGGCCGGCCCGCGCAGCGCGTCGCCTCCGAGGTAGAGCCCGGGAACGCCGGTCCGGCCCGTCGACCGGTCGCCGGTCAGTCCGGCGAGGCCGAGTCGGTCGAGGAGGGGCTCCTGGCCGACGGCGGCGACGACGGTGTCGAACGTCATGGTGTGGGCCGAGTCCGGCACGGGCACCGGCCGGGCCCGGCCGTCGGCGTCCGGATCGCCCGGCGCCGTGCGGAGGAGCGTGACCTCGAGGGCCCCGTCGGAGGGCCGGATCGCCTCGGGCTGGACGTGCTCGACGATCCGGACGCCCTCGGCCAGCGCCTCCTCGACCTCCTGCCGGTCCGCGGGCATCTCGGCCAGGCTCCTGCGGTAGAGTACGGTCACCGAACCCTTCCCGCCGGTCAGCCGGAGCGCGGTCCGGGCCGCGTCCATGGCGGCGTTTCCTCCGCCGACGACGGCGACCCTGGGACCGACGGCCGGGGGCGTGCCCCGGCGGACGGCGGCGAGGAATTCGAGGGCGGTCAGCACGCCGGGTTCGTCGTCGCCGGGAACCCCCAGCCGCCGGGGCGCGCCGGCGCCGACGGCCAGGTAGACGGCGTCGTGCTCGCGGCGGAGGGCGGCGAGACGGTCGGCGTCCACCGGCGAACGGAACCGGAACCGCACCCCGGCCGCCTCGATCCGGGCGATGTCCCGGTCCAGCGCCTCGGGGAGCAGCCGGAACTCGGGGATCGTCGCGGAGACGAGGCCGCCCGGGCCCGGAGCGGCGTCGAGGACCTCCACCTCCCACCCGGCGAGCGCCAGGAACCAGGCGCAGGAGAGGCCCGACGGGCCCGCCCCGACGACGGCGGCCGTGCGGCCCGCCGGGGGGGCGGGCCGGGGCGGGGGAACGGGCTCGCCGTGCTCCTCGGCGAACCGCTTGAGCTCGCGGATCAGGAGGGGACCATCCATGTTGATCCGGGTGCAGCGGGACTGGCAGAGGTGGTCGCACACCTGGCCCGTCACGGCGGGGAGCGGGTTGGTCCGGAGGATGATCCCCAGGGCGCCGCCAGGGTCGTCCGCGGCGATCCGGCCGATGTACGCCGGGATCTCCTGCTCCGTGGCGCACGATTCGACACACGGCGCGTGGACGCAGTCGAACGGTCCCAGCGGCCGCGATCCCTTGATCGTGCGTGCCGGCCCCGCCGCCTTCCGGTAGCGCGGGTCGTCGAGGACCCGCCCGGCCAGCGAGAGGAGGTTCTGGAGGGCCGCCGCCTCCACGGGGGCGCCGTCGTCCACGCCGGCCGTCCGCCGGACGAAGGCGTCGAGGTCCCGGGCGCCGGCCGAGGCCATCCGGGCCTCCAGCGTCTCGAGGTACTGGCCCAGGCGGCCGTACCCGCCGGGACGGAGCAGGTCGGAGCAGACGGTCACCGGAGAAAGGCCCGCCGCTACGAGATCGGGGACGTTCCATGCGTCCGCCCCGCCGGAGAACGAGATGTCCAGGGCACCGTCGAACGCCTCCTCCAGAGCTGCCGCCAGGGCGACGGCCACGGGGTGGAGCGCCCGGCCGGAGAGGTAGAGCGTCGGTTCGGGGAGGCCGGCCGAGGGGTTCTCCACCTCGAGCGTGTTGG
>JAMOVQ010000020.1 GCA_027067575.1 Thermoanaerobaculia bacterium
GTCCTTGGGGGCGTCCACGAGGACGTACCGGCGCCTGCGGACCCACTCGGCGGTCAGGGCCTCCGAGAGCCGCTGGTCCACGTCGGCCCAGCCCGTCGAGTTCTTGAAGACCTCCACGTGGAGCGTCTTCAGGTCCGGCGGAAGCGTCGACGCCGTGCCCACCAGGTGGTAGCCACACCCGGCGAGCAGCAGGAGGGCCGGAAGCGCCAGGAAGGCCCGTCGCATCTCAGCCCTTCCGCACGACGAAGTTGAGCAGCCGCCCGGGCACGAAGATGACCTTGACGACCTGGCCCTCCTCGAGCCAGCGGGCGACGGAGGGGGTTTCCCGGGCGGCCGCCTCCACGGCGTCCTTGTCCGCCGACGGATCGACTTCCACCTGGCCCCGGAGCTTCCCGTTGACCTGGACGGCGATGGTGACCTTCTGTGCGGCCAGCAGCGACTCGTCCCACTCCGGCCAGCCGGACCGGACGATCGACTCGCCGTGCCCGAGGCGCTCCCACAGCTCCTCGGTCATGTGCGGGGCGAACGGGTGGAGCAGGCGCAGGACGGTCTCGTAGGCGGTCCGGAGCTGGTTCCGGGCGGCCTTGCCCTTCTCCACGGACTCCGCCAGCACGTTGAGGAACTCCATCAGCGAGGCGACGGCCGTGTTGAGGTGGTACCGGCGCATGTCCTCGGTCACCTTGCGGACGGCGCGATGGAGCGCGACCTCGAGCGCCTCGTCCCGCGGGCCGTCTTCCGCGGTGGTCTCGATCCTGCCGAGGAGGTTCCACAGCCTGGACAGGAACCGGTGGGCGCCCGCCACGGCGTCGTCCCGCCACTCGGCGTCGCGCTCGGGCGGGCCGATGAACAGCGTGTAGACGCGCTCGGTGTCCGCGCCGTACCGCTCGATCAGCTCGTCCGGCGGCACCACGTTGAACTTGGACTTGGACATCTTGGCCGACTCGGCCACGAGCTCGGCGCCCGTCTCCTTCCCGATCGCCGTGCCGTCCTCCCGGAACTCGATCTCGTCCCGGGGGACCCACGCCATGTTCCGGGAGGGGTCGCGCCACCCTTCCTTGTAGATCATCCCCTGGTTGAACAGCTCGGTGAACGGCTCATCGTTGGGCACCAGCCCCATGTCGTACAGCACCTTGTAGACGAACCGGGCGTAGATCAAGTGCATGGTCGCGTGCTCGATCCCGCCGATGTAGAGGTCGACGGGCATCCAGGCACGGACACGCTCGACGTCGAACATGGCGTCGTCGACCTCGGGGTTGACGAACCGGAGGTAGTACCACGACGAGTCGACGAAGGTGTCCATCGTGTCCGTCTCGCGCCGGGCCGCCGCGCCGCACCGCGGGCAGGTGGTCTCGACGAACGACGGCGACTTCGCCAGGGGGTTGCCCGTGACGCCACGGAAGTCGATGTCCGTTGGCAGTTTCACGGGCAGCTGCTCCTCTGGAACCGGTACGACGCCGCAGGCGTCGCAGTAGATCACGGGGATCGGCGTGCCCCAGTACCGCTGCCGGGAGATCAGCCAGTCGCGCAGGCGGTACCGCACCCGGCGCCTCCCGAACCCCTCGCGCTCGGCGTGCTCGCCCATCCGCTCCTTGGCCTCCTCCCAGTCCAGGCCGTCGAACGGGCCGGAGTTGACCAGCACGCCGGGGCCCTCGTACGCGGCCTCCAGCGTGGCGTCCGGGTCCATCCCCTCGCCACGGATGACGAGCCGGATCGGGATCCCGTACTTCGTCGCGAAGTCGAAGTCGCGCTGGTCGTGGGCGGGAACCGACATGATGGCGCCGGTACCGTAGTCCATCAGGACGAAGTTGGCGATCCAGATCGGGACCCGCTCGCCGCTGAACGGGTTGATGGCGTACGAACCGGTGAAGTACCCCTCCTTCTCGCCGCCCTCGGCCTCGCGCTCGAGCCGGGAGGCGTTCCGCATCCGCTCGACGAACGCCTCGATCGCCTCGCGGTCCGGCGCGTCGGCGATCAGCTCCGGCACCAGCGGGTGTTCCGGGGCCAGTGCCACGAAGGTCGCGCCGTAGATCGTGTCCACCCGGGTTGTGTAGACGGTGAACCGCTTGCCGGTCGCCTCCACGGTGAACTCCACGTCGCACCCGGTGGAGCGGCCGATCCAGTTGCGCTGCATCACCTTGACGCGCTCGGGCCATTTCTCCAGCCGGTCGAGCCCCTCGAGCAGGCGGTCGGCGTAGTCGGTGATCCTGAGGAACCACTGCTCCAGCTCGCGCTGGACCACGGGGGAGCCGCACCGCTCGCAGGCGCCCTGCTGCACCTGCTCGTTGGCCAGCACCGTGGTGCAGGACGGGCACCAGTTGACAGCCCGGTGGGCGCGGTAGGCGAGCCCGCGCTCGAGTAGCTGGAGGAACAGCCACTGGTTCCACCGGTAGTACTCCGGCTCGCAGGATGCGATCTCCTTCGTCCAGTCGTACAGGATCCCCCAGCGGCGGAACTGCCGCTTCATCCGCTCGATGTTGGCCAGCGTCCACTCCCTCGGGTGGATCCCCCGGCGGATCGCCGCGTTCTCGGCTGGCAGGCCGAAGGCGTCCCACCCCATGGGGTTGAGCGCCCGCCGGCCCTGCATGAGGAACAGCCGGAAAAGCGCGTCGCCCAAGATGTAGTTGCGCCCGTGCCCCACGTGGAGGTCCCCTGAGGGGTACGGGAACATCATCAGCATGTAGAACGGATCGGACGGGTCCGACGTGTCCACGGTGGCGAGCCCCTGCTCCTCCCACCGCTGTTGCCACTTCGCCTCGATCTCGGCCGGACGGTACGGATCCATCGGCGCCTCCCGGAAGGCAACGCCTGACGGGCGCTGCCGTTCGAAACGGAACCGTAGCACAGGGCCCCCGGGCCGGCAACGGCCGCGGACCGCGGACGCCCACGCAGGTACGATCACCGCCACGTTCGCGGATCTCAGCCGTGGGGAACCGGCTCGGCGTGGGGCGAACCGGCGGCCGGCCCCTGCGCTGCGCGCGGGCTGAGCGTCCCGCTCCGCTGTCGGGGTGGAAGCGAGCTTCCCCCGCGCCGTCCGGCCGTGCCGCTGGCACCGCCTGCGGCGCCGCTGCCGGCCGCCTGGGCTTCGTTGAAGGGCTTCGAGTCATCGACTTTGTATGAACGGGGCCGCGATACTCGCCCTCCGGCACCACCGCGGCTTCGGAGGCGGCGTCGTCGCGACCGCGAGGTCAGCTCCTGCCCCCTCGCCGCGGCGGCACCGGAGGACGAGCCTGCGCGGCCCCTCATCGCTTCGTTGGGAGGCGGTCGCAGGCCGGGCGCCGCTGTCGCGGCGCCCCCGGGTCGCTGCGCTCCCCGGGGCCGTGAGGCCGGGTGCACCCCGACTCCTGCGGCTCGGGCTGCACCCCGTGGCGACGCACCCGCACGGCGTACTCGACGGCTTACCCTTCCCCCACCCATCCACCCTCTCGGGCCAAGCCGTCTGCGTTCGCCGCCCGGGCACGCCTCCACGGGGATTGCCCTCGCCTCCGTCGCCGGACGCACAGGCCCCCATGCCGGCCCGTTCATGGTTGGGGACGCCGCCTCTCGATGGCGCAGGGTTCCGTCCCTGGGATGCCGCGGGGTCTCACGATGTTGACATCGCGGTAGTTCTGTGTTTCATTTGTTGGGACGGTTGTACGTTCGATTTCGAGACGAAAGAAGGTGCGAAATGGCACGTAAGCGTTTCCTTCCTTCCTTTCCTGCCTCGTCCTCGTTCTTTTCGGGGTCGGCGGGGTGCGCTTCGCCCG
>JAMOVQ010000021.1 GCA_027067575.1 Thermoanaerobaculia bacterium
GCTCAGCAGGACCGGCGGACGATCCTGCTGGAGGGAGCGGCGGGTGCGGTGAGCCCCGGCGACGCCTTCCAGGGCGTCTACAAGTTCGACAGCGTGACGGTGCGGGGCGGAGCGCGGGTGGAGACGAGCGACGTGGTGGAGGCGGGCACCGTCTCGGTCGAGGACGGATCGCTGTCCGGGGACGGCGAGGTGAGGACGCCGCGGTTGGACGTGTACGGATCCACGTCGGTGGGTGGTGCGCTCCGTCCGCAGGAGATGGTGGTGCATGACGGTGCGGTGGTGCGGCCTTCGGAGGGTGGCGAGCTCCGGCTGGACGTGGCGGGGACGCTGACCATCGAGCAGGGCGCCGCACTGGACGTGAGTGGGTTGGGGTACGCGGGTGGTACGAGCGGTCATCCTGCCGGGTACGCGCCGGACGGGGTGGAAGGCTCGGAGCCGGATGCCGGTGGGAGTCATGGGGGTGAGGGGACACTGTGGCAGATTGGTCAGGTGGGCGAGTCGTATGGCAGTGTGTATGCGCCTTGGCTGGGTGGTGGTGGTGGATCGATGGATGGAGGCCGGGTTGGTCGATCTGGCGGCGGTGTCGTGGTGATCGAGGCGGGAGAGCTTGAGATTGCGGGTGAGATCAAGGCGAATGGACTAGATAGAGGATGGAATAGCCACGGTGGTGCAGCAGGTGCGGGAGGAACGGTTCGGATTCATGTGGGGACGTTGAGCGGATCGGGGCAGATTCAGGCAGTTGGTGGGTATTACGACGAGTACTCCGGGCGAGACGGGAGCGGAGGTGGAGGCCGGGTAGCGCTGGATGTTGCGAGCCTGGACGGTTTCGATCCTGGTCAGCAGGTTGTGGCTCGTGGTGGTTGGCGGGGGTGGGATTCCGGGAACATTCTGGACTACGCCGGTGCCGGGACGATCTACGTGAAGACGTCGGGTTCCACGTACGGGGATCTGATCGTGGATCAGGGTGGGGTGAACGGGAAGCCGGTGGCGCTGACGCCGTTGCCGGCGATCGGGACGGGGACGGTCGGGACGGTGGACGCGGACGGCGAGGATCCTGCGGATGCGTGGATCACGCCGGCGGATGCGGGGCAACGGTTCGGGCTGGGCGTTGTGGGGATGTGGGTGCGGATCGGCGGCGCGGACTACCGGGTGATCGCTCAGCAGGACCGGCGGACGATCCTGCTGGAGGGAGCGGCGGGTGCGGTGAGCCCCGGCGACGCCTTCCAGGGCGTCTACAAGTTCGACAGCGTGACGGTGCGGGGCGGAGCGCGGGTGGTGTTCGACGATCCGTTCGAGGCCGCGGCCACCGACGTGGATGGGACCTCGGAGCTGGTCGAATGGAACGCGGAGGCGCCCTCGATCTCGGTTTCTCTCGTTCACCTCGCGGCTCACGACGGGGCGTTCTGGGCCTCGGGCGATGCCGGAGCGGTGACCGACCCCGACGGGGTCGCATCGGCAGGTGTCCGGAACGGGACGTCCGGGGAGGGCATCACGCTGACGCTCGATGCGGACGGTGGGTTCGCGGCCGTGACGGTGACCGGTTCCTCGGGCGATCCGGTGGAGGTCGTGGCCACCGACGGCCATCTGCACCCCAGGACCGCGACGGTGTCCGTCGGTGGACTGCCGGCAAACGCCGGGGGACCGGCGATCGATGGGACCCGGATCACCGTGGAGCAGGTGGACGCGGCGCACTGGACCGTCACGGGCACGGCCGGGGCGGTATCCGATCCCGAACCCCCGCTCACCGTTGAGGTCACCGACCAGGCCTCGGGCGAGACGGTCTCGGTCCAGGCCGATGCCGACGGCGCCTTCACCCTCAGCATCGGAGGGGCACCGGGTGACGCCGTAGAGCTGTCTGCCACCGACGGGCATCCGGAACCCCGCTCGGCCACGCTCGACCTGGGAACGTTGCCCGGGAACGAGCCGCCGGCCATCGACACGGACCGCATCACGGTTCGCTACGTGGAAGACGACTTCGACGATGCCTATGGAGCAGGGGAAGGGGAGCGACACATCGTTCCCGGGACGTTCAAGTCAGGCGGGCACTACGAGGTGGTGCTGGCGGACGGGGCCGTGACGGACGACGATCCGCCGATCACTGTGGTGATCCGGGCGCCCGGCGGTGGCGGGTCCGTCCAGGCCGGGATCGAGAGCGGGGAGGCCCAGGTGATCTCCCTCGCCGGACTGGCCGTGGCACCGGGCGATGTCCTGAGCCTCGAGGCGACGGACAGCCATACGGTGCCGGCGACCACGACGGTCGATCTGCCGCCCCTTCCCGAGGACAACTACGGACCTCCGGAGATCGAGGCGGCCCTCATCCATGTCCGGCCGGTCGGGTACGTGACGGTCGTGGCCGGGGAGCCCGGCGCCGTTACCGATCCGGACGCTCCACTGACGGTGACGATCCAGGATACGGTGACCGGCTGGAGCTCGGGACCGGTTCCGGTTGCCGGGGATGGGAGCTTCTTCCTCCGGGTTCCGTCGAACCCAGGGGACGGGCTGGCCCTGACGGCCGTGGACGGTCATCCGCGGGCCGCCATGAGCACCGATGCGGTGGAGATCGGGACCCTGCCACAGGCGGGGATCCGGGCCGACGCAGTGGACACCGGAGGCCATCAGGTGACGGCCGTTGTGGGGTGGATCGTCGCCCTGGACAACGGAGGGGGTCTGGCTGCGGGAGATCTTCGCTCCTCGCGCTCGGATGACTGGGATGAAGGGCTTCTCGATGTCGTCACGGGGATCGATCCCCCGGCCGTTCCGGTGTTGCCTGTGGACTCCTCCGAGCGGAACGTCTGGACGGACGTGCGGGGTTACGGGCTGTCGGGGGGCGATCTCCTCGTGTGGCTCCGGTACGAGGAGGGGGACGGCGTCTCCATCCCGGCGGAGGTCCGTCCGGTGACCATGACCACGGGGACGCTGGCGGCGGCCCGGGTCATCGGCGGGTGGATCTTCGTGGCCTCGGTGGAGCCGGGGGGCGGGCTCGGGATCCGGACGGTGGCGGAACCGGACGCGATCGTCGACTGGAATACAGGAGCATGGGACCTCTCCTGGCGGTGCGACGGGGCCCAGGGGTTCGCAGCGCTCGGTGCGCTGGCCGGGACCGGTGTCCTGGCCGTGGTTCCGGGCCCGCCGGGGCGGGTGGCCCTGGTGACGGACGACCCCTCGTCCGAGCTGCGGCTCGTGGACGTCACCGATCCGCTGGCGCCGGCGGACGCCGGGGCGATCGACCTGGACGGTGCGGCGGTGCCGGAGCTCGCAGCGTGGAACGACGGTCAGCTCCTCCTCGTCCGGGAAGATGGAGCGGTCGAGGTCTGGCGCTGGGACGGCGGTGCCATGGAGCGGACCGCCTCGTGGACCTCCGAGAACGGTGTCGCCTCTGCGGCGGTCATGGGGCGGCAGCTCTGGATCGGGACCACCGGCGGCGGGCTCCAGCAGGTCGATCTGGATGCCGGCGATGGGCCGGCGCTCGCCGGGGAGCTCACCCTCGGATCGGGACCGGTGGAGCTCTCGGATCTCGGGGATTCACTCCTCGCCACGGTGGACGGAGACCTGTACCACCTCTGGACATGGGACCTCCTCCCGGACCTCGAGCCAGGCCAGGTGGGCTGGGAGGCCGACGGACAGCAGATCTCGCTCACGGTCTCCTCCCAGCGCTACGACTCCTCCTGCGAGGAGGGGACGACGCGGGTTCGTGTCCTGTGGCCGGACGGCTCGGTGAGCGTTCGGGATGCAGCTTCGAGCGATCTCACCTTCGAGTTGTGGTCGGACCGTGACGATCCTCCTGCCGTGGACGTCCGGTTCTGCACGGGCATCCCGGGCTCGCCGTTGACCCCGGCCGACTGGTACCCGTGGGATGGGACCCGGGGACCGGAAGGGATCCAGTTGCGGTTCTTATGGGGGCCGTCCCCTGGCGTGCATTCGGGGTGTGGCGCTGGACTGCTGACCGTGGGGAACTCGTGGACCGCCGTTACCGAACCCGGCGGGAGCGTCGTCCGGATCGATTTCGAGGTGGACGGGGCCGACACGCGCGGTTCCAGTTCGGTGACGGCGGCCGGTGCCGTGGCCGCCCTCGCCTCGCAAGGGGACGTCCTCGAGCTGTTCGCGGACGGTCTCCAGACGTGGGATCTCTCCGACCCAGCCGCGCCGGAGGCCGGGACCTCCGTCGAGCTGTTCGGAACCGATCCGGTCGCGGCGGTGGCCGTCGGCCGGGTCATGGATCCGCAGTTGGATGGTGAAGTTCCGGCGTTCTTCGCCGTCGGAGGGTCTCCGCCGGGTCTCTCTGTCGTCAAGGCGATGGATCCAGCGGCGCCCGAGGTGCTCGTGGACGGCATCGCCCTGCCCTCCCTCTCGGGTGACGTGCTGGATGTTGCGTGGGTTTCTCACCGGCTTCTCGTCGTGGCCCGCGACGGTGCGGTGGACGGGCTGTACCGGTACGACGTCGGGGACCCGGGGGCGCCGTCGCTGCTCGGGTCAGTGGAGCTGCCGGGGCCGGGACGGGCGATCGCCGTCGCGGCCGGCCGTGGCCGGCTGGCGATCGGCGAGGGGTCCTCTTGGGTCGAGCTCGTGGCCATCGCCCGGGACGACGGGAGCATCGAGCTGCTCGACGGTGAGAGCTGGGACAGCTTCGGCCGCACCGTGTTGCCGGCGCCGGTTCGGTCCATGGTGGTGCCGGCGGGCTCCACGACGGTGGCGGTGGCGCTGGGCAACGGTTCCGGAGTTGCGCTGATCGACGTTCCGCGGTGGAGCGGTGATCCGCTGCACGTCCGCTACGGCTTCGGTCCCGCGGGTGCGTCGGCCGTGAGCGTTCCGGCGGACGACGCGGCAGACCCGTACCCGAGCTCGATCCTGGACGTGCTCTGCACGGACGGGGATGTGTGGCGAAGCGGTCTCGAGACGGTGGAGTGAGGGATGGGGCAGCCGGTGCGAGGAACGGGAGGCGTGATGAGCACGACGATGCGGCGAACTGGAGGGATCCTGGCGGCGGTCGGACTGTTCGTCCTGGTCGCCGGAACGACCGTGGCGGCGCCGGGAGGCGCGACCGGCTACCGGATCGCCGCCGGCGGCGCCGTGGCGGTTGCCGACGGCACCGCACCGGTCTTCCGGCCGTGGAGCGGTTCCCAGGGGAGACGGGGAGTTCGGGTGCTGGCGCCGCTCGGGGGGCGCCAGGGTGGGGGTGGCTCCACCCATCCGGCGCCGGTCTCCGGCCGGATCGAGGTCTCGGGGCC
This sequence comes from Thermoanaerobaculia bacterium, assembly GCA_027067575.1. GTDB lineage: Bacteria > Acidobacteriota > Thermoanaerobaculia > Thermoanaerobaculales > Sulfomarinibacteraceae > JAMOVQ01. The sequence continues at coordinate 5,226 of JAMOVQ010000021.1, forward strand.
CTCCGTGTCCCTCCGCGCCGAGCTGGCGGTCTCGATCCGGCTCCGGACTGGATCGCCGGAGGGGCTCGTGGGGCTGGCCCTCGTCGCCCCGGACGCACGGTACTACCTCGCGGGCCTCGTCAGGGACCGCGACGGCCTGCGGGTGGATCTGTCGCGGTCGGCAGGCGGCTGGCAGCGGATCGAACGGACAGCGACGTTCCCCGTCGAGCCGGGGCGGTGGTTCCGCGTGGAGTTGCGGCTCGAGCCGGTGAACGGCGGCCGCCGCTTCCTGCTCTACGCCTGGCCCGACGACGGCTCGCCCCGTCCGGAGGCTCCGGCTGTCGTGGCCGTCGAGTCCCGTGACGTGGTGGCGGGACCGCTCCGGGCCGGTGTCTGGACCGCCGGTCGTGGCGAGCGTATGGCGGCCGACCTCCGGATGACCGTTGGAATGGCCCCGGCTCCGGACGGCACGGTTCCACCGGGGAGTACGGCTCTCGCTGCGGCCCGGTTCGAGGACCGGGCGGTCCGGATCCCGGACCCGGATTCCGGCAAGCCGCTCACCCTGTCCCTCGATCCCGATCTCAGTCCGGAGAGACTGGCCCGGGCCCTGGAGGCCGCACGGCGGAAGGACGCCATCGCGAACCGGTTCGAGCGCCACTTCGCGGGCTACGCCGAGGAGCTGCCCGGCTCCTGGGCGCTGCTCGATCTGCCTCCGTTCGACAACGACGGTGACGGTCGGATCGACGAGGATCCGTGGAACTGGGCCGACGACGACGGGGACGGGCTGACCGACGAGGACGGCTGGTGGTGCGACTGGAAGCTCCGGTGGGTCTCGGAGGACTCCGTCCTGGGTCGTGTGGATACCGGGATCACCGGTGCGGCGATCGGCATGTGGTGCAGCTGGTGGCCGTACCGGCAGTACATGGTGTTTGCGACGGTCGCGGACGGCGCCGGTCTCGTCGGGTACGTGCAGACCGAACCGGCAGGCCCGGGCGAGGCATGGGTGTGCCGGTCGGGACAGGACGTCTGGTACATCCTCGGTCCACGGAACAACGAGCCGCTCACCGTCACCATCACGGCCGATGGCCAGCCCCTGGCTGCCGGCACCTGGTTCGGTTCTCCGGTGGTGGTGGACGCCGTCGTCTCCGGAGGGGACGGGCCGGTGGAGGTCGACGCGTCCCTCGATGGATCGGCCTTCGGGCTGGGTGGCACCGTTGCCGAGGACGGCGAGCACACCATCGCCGTGACGGCGACGGACGTCCTCGGCGGAACCGTCTCCGAGGAAAGGACGTTCGGGATCGACACGGTCCCGCCGGCCTTCCAGGATCTGAACCCCGCCGACGGGAGCCTCGTCGGCGAGACGGGCGTGGTCGTGACCGGTTCGGTCAGCGCCGACGCCGTGACGGTCACCGTGGCCGGCGCACCGGCGTCGCTCGGGGACCCGTCGGGTGAATGGCGATCGTTCACTTCCCAGGCCGTGGCGCTTTCGGAAGGGGCGAACACCCTCGCCCTCCACGCCGTGGACCGGGTCGGCCACACGACGGACGCCGACCTGCACGTGGTCCGGGACACCCTGCCTCCGGAGATCGCCATCACCGCACCGGCCGACGGAACCATCGTGCCGGACGAGACCGTTCAGGTCAGTGGCACCGTCGCCGACGCCAACCTCGCCTCGGTTGCGGTCAACGGGACGGCTGCCTCGGTCTCCGGCGGACAGTGGACGGTCACGGTGCCCCTGGCGCCGGGTGGCAACACCCTCACGGCGACGGCCGCCGACGCGCTGGGCCACACGACCTCCGTCACCATCACGGTGACGCGGGATGCGACGCCGCCGGAGATCATGCTTTTCGAATCCGGAACGGAGGTCACCGGGCCTGTGGAGCTCGGCCGGCCGGCGGTGTTCACGGCGGACGTTGAGGACGACACGGGGGTGGCGTCGATCGAGGCCACCGTGGATGGCGCGGCCTACACGCTGGGTGCTCCATACTCGACGGAAGGGGAGCACGAGCTCACCGTCACGGCGACGGACCAGGCGGGGAACCAGGCCACGGCCACCGCGTCGTTCACCATCGACCTGACCCCGCCGGAGATCCGCGGGATCGCCCCTCCGTCGGGAAGTGTGCTGGATGCGACGGCCATCGACGTCTCGGGTGAGGTCTCCGCCGATGCGGCCGGCGTCACCGTCGGCGGCGTCGGGGCCACCCTCGGAGCGCCCTCCGGAGCGTGGCGGCCGTTCTCCGCCGCCGGGGTCTCCCTCGCCTCTGAAGGCACCGAGGAGATCCAGGTGCAGGCCGTGGACGGTGTGGGCAACGAGACGTCGGTCACGGTCACCTACGAGCGCGATACCCTGCCGCCCCAGCTGACGGTGACCGAGCCCGCGGATGGGCTCGTCACGAACCAGGCGATCCTCACCGTCGTGGGAACCGCCTCCGATCCGCATCTGGACACGGTGACCCTCGGTGGCGTTGCCCTGGCAGTCGCCGCCGACGGAGGGTTCACGGGGCAGACGACCCTCAACGAGGGCACCAACACGGTCACGGTCACGGCGTCGGACACGCTCGGGCACAGTGCGAGCGAGAGCCGGAACATCATCCTCGACACCCAGCCGCCGGTGATCTCCGTGACGAACGGTGGGACGCCCCTCGACGATGGCCTGGTGTCCGCGCAGCCGGTGACGCCGGTGGTCCAGGTTGCGGACGACACCGAGGTGACGACCGCGCTCGAGCTCAACGGGCAACCGTTCGTCTCCGGGAGCGCGGTGTCCGCCGAGGGGACCTACCTCCTCACGGTGACCGCCGAGGATGCCGCGGGGAACCAGGCGTCGCTCGAACGGACCTTCCGGATCGACACGACTCCGCCCGTCATCGCAGGGATCACACCGGCCGACGGCACCGTCACCGCCACGGCGTCCCAGACGATCACCGGGACCGCCGACGACGCGGTCTCGGTCGAGGTCGCGGGGCAGCCGGCCGGGCTGACCTCCGGCGTGTTCACGGCCACGGGGATCACCCTCGGCGAGGGTGAGAACCCCATCACCATCACGGCGACCGATGAGGCCGGGAACACGGCCTCCGTGACGGTGACGCTCGTCCTCGACACGGTGCCCCCCACCGTGGCGATCTCCGCGCCCTCGGACGGCACGTTGCTCCGGACGGACTCCGTGACCGTGACGGGGAGCGCCTCCGATCCCCACCTGGAGTCCGTTGCGGTCAACGGGATGGATGCCGCGCTGGCCGGTGGCACGTTCCGGGCGGAGGTGCCGCTTTCGACCGATGGAAGCCACCCCCTGACGGTCGTTGCACTCGACGCTGCGGGGAACAGGGGCGAGGCGCACGTCACGGTGGAGCGCGATGCCACACCGCCGCGTCTCGTCGTCAGCGAACCCAGCGATCACGCCGTCCTCGGAGAGGGGAACGTGACGGTGTCCGGGACGGCCACGGATGCTCACCTGGAGAGTGTCACGGTCAACGGCCGCTCCGCGACGCTCGGCGCCGGAGGCTCGTTCGACGCGACGGTCACCGTGCCCGAGGGCCGGACGTCCGTCGTCGTGACGGCAGCCGACAGCCTGGGTAACACGACGTCCGTGGAACGGTCCATCACGGTGGACCTCAGTGCGCCCGTTGTGGAGATCGTGGAACCGGAGGCCGGGGCCGTTCTCGCCGTGGCATCCACCCGTGTTCGGGGGACCGCCACCGATTCCGAGGGAATCGACAGGGTGACCGTCAACGGACAGGAGGCGACGCTCTCTTCGGACGGCACGTTCGTGCTGGACGGGCTCGATCTTCCCGAGGGCGAGAGCACCATCGTGGCCCGGGCGTTCGACAGCGCGGGGAACAACGGGACGGCATCCGTCGCCGTCACGGTCGATACCGTTCCCCCGGAGGTGACGGCCACCGTGCCCACGGACGGTGCCCGGGACGTTCCTCCCTCGGTCAGCCTCCGGGTGCGGTTCTCCGAACCCATCCTCGGGGAGACCCTCGCGGGCCATGTGACGCTGACCTCGGACGGCGTGGCCCTGCCGGTCGCACTGGAGCCGGAAGCCGAGGCGTCGGCCGTCCGGGTGACGCCGTCCGGTCCGCTCGCGGCGGACACCGCCTACGTGCTCTCGGTGGAAACGGGCATCACCGACCGCGCCGGGAACCCACTGGCGGCCGCGGTCTCGAGCACCTTCACCACGGCCGACACCGCGCCCCCGGATCCGCCGGTCGTCGATCCGGTGGCAAGCCCGGCCTGTCTCGACGTGCTGACGCTGTCGGGGACGGCCGAGCCGGAGACCACGGTGGAGGCGTCGGGGAGCGTCGAGACGGCGCGGACCGGCGTGGATGCCGGCGGAGGGTGGAGTCTGGATCTCACACCGACGGTGGCCTCGGGAGCCGTGACGGTGGCGCTCGTCGCCGTGGACGCCGCGGGAAACCGTTCCGGCCAGACGCCGGTCACGGTGGAGCTCGACTGTGAGCCGCCACGCGTTCTCTCGGCAGCCTACGACGGCGAAAGCCGCGTGGACGTTCGGCTGACGGAAGCCGTGGATCCGGCCACTGTCACCGACGGTGGAACCGTCACCCTCGACGGGGCGTCGGGCCCCCTGCCGTTCACCACGGCGGTGGACGGGAACTGGCTCCGGCTCGACCTGGCATCCCAGCCGCCGTCCGACGAGATGCCGCTCCAGCTTGCCCTGACCGACGGCATCACCGACCCGGCCGGGAACCCGCTGATCCCGTACCGGACGGTTCTCCTGGGCGACACGGCCATGACGCTCGTCGCCGGCGAGGTTTTCGACGACGAGCGGAGTCTGCCCATCGCCGGTGCCGAAGCCGCCCTGATCGCAGACGGTGGTCCGCTCACGGAGCCCGTCGTGGTCAGCACCGATGGCCGCGGTCGGTTCCAGCTCCCGGTCAACGGGTCGCCGGTCGTGGTCCGGCTCTCGGCCGAGGGGCGCCTGCCCGCATGGCGCCGGATCGTGCCGGTCCCCGGTGCGTCCACGGTGTTGTTCGATGCGCGACTGGTGGCCGAGACGGAGCCGCGGCACGTCACCGGTTCGGCCGGGCTCGAGGCCGGAGCCGTCGCACTGACGGTGCCGGCGGATGCCGTTCCGGTCGATGGGCTGGACGTGACCCTGACGGAGGTCTCCGAACAGGGTCTCCCGGCGTTGTTGCCGCTCGGCTGGACGCCCCTCGCTGCCGCCCACGTGGGCATCGCCGACGGTGGGGTCCTCGATCCGCCCGGCACCCTCGAGTTCGATGCCGGGAGCGCCTCCGATGCCGTCGTCGTGCGGTTCGACGAGGGCACCCTGGAGTGGATGGCCGTGACCCCGGGGTCCATCACGGAGATCGTGGAGCCCGGGACCTACGCGGTCGTCGTTCCCGATCCCGCACCATCGAATCCGGGATCGGCCGTCGTCGGAAGTCCTCTGCCGGCAGCCTCCTCGGCGGATCCCGGGGCGATGACGGCCTCGCTGACCCTCGACCCTCCGGTGATCCTTCCGATGGAGGTGTCCACGGCGACCGTGACGGTCACGACGGAGAACCCCGTGCCGTCGGGACTCCCCGTCGAGGCCCGCCTCGACGAGGTGTTGCATCTCGTGGGTGGGAGTCTGCTCGTCCAGCCGCCGGCCGCCACGGATCTCGTGCTCTACCGCCGCGCCGGTGGCATGGAGGCGCGGTTCCGGCTCGGGGCGTCCGAGGACGCCCGGCGCCTCGCCCTGGACCAGGGCGTCAAGGACGTCCAGATCAGGGAGCTGCCCCAGTCCGTCCGGACGGAGAGCCTGCTCGGGCCGGACGGCGGCAGCGTGCTGACGCGCGATGGACTCGGTCTCGACGTTCCTGCCGGAGCGCTGGACCACATGGTCGGCGTGGATCTGGAGTCACGCGCGACGGATGCGCTGCCGGCACCCGTACCGGCCGGACTCGAGCCCGTCGTGGCGGCGACGCTCGGCCTGGGTGGTGCGGACCTCGCGCTCCCCGCGACACTGAGCTTCCCCGGCGATGGGCTGGCCGACGCACAGTACCTCGTCCTCGGTCCCGTGGAGATCGCGGACGAGACCGTCTGGCGGCTCGTGGGCGTCGCGGCGCTGGAGGGTGGCCGGCTCGTCTGCCGGCCCGACCTCGTGTCCGGACTGCCCGTGCCGTGGGTCCGTTCGGAGGGGCTGTACCTCGTGGTCCGTCCCGCGGGTGACCCGTGGGCTCTGATCTGGGGGACGGTCCGCGGAATCGGGGGAACCGGGCCCGCCCAGAACCCCTGCCGGGTCGACACCCTGGGCGGACTCGGTGCGTTGACCGGGCCTGGAGCAGCCTACGCCGTGGCCGCGCCTTCCGGGAACGTCGTTCTTCGGGCGCTGGACCTGGTGATGCAGAACGCCGGCGAGACCTCGGTGTCCGCCGGAGCCGGGGAGCAGCTTCCGGACACCGACGTGATCCTCCAGATCGTCGCGCCGATGGTCGTCGGCACGAGTCCCGTGGACGGTGCGGTCAAGGTCAGCGCCACCACCCCGGTGGTCTTCGACCTCTCCGAGCCGCTGGCGCCGTCGTCCGTTGCTGCCGACACGGTGGCGGTCCAGGTCATCGCCGGGACCGCACCCGCCGAGGACTGGTCCGGAACGACCGAGCTCTCGGCGGACGGCACCCGGATCACCTGGACACCGGAGCAGCCGTTCCTTCCGGCATCGGTGGTCCAGGTCACCCTGGCAGGAAGTGTGACCGATCGGCAAGGCTACCCCCTGGGCGGCGACGGGACGGCGTACGGCATCCAGTTCTCCGTGGAACGGTTCCTCCTGCCCACGGACGTCGACCCCTCCAAGATCCACCTCTACGCTCCGGGGCGTGATGAAGTGCCTGCCGGGCAGGCCGCCGTCATCGGAACGCCGGGCGCGGTGCCCGGGGACGTGTTCGTCTGGGTGGAGGACCTGGACCGGCAGACTGCCGTGACGACGCTGGCCGCCGGACAGGACGGCAGCTTCGTCGTGGCGTTGCCGCTCTGGGATGGGACGAACGGTGTCCAGGTGGGCGATCACCTCCTGCTGCACATCCTCGGTTCGGACGATCAGGCCGACGACCTCGGGGTCCTTCCGCTCTCCGTCTGGCTCAACCCCGACGGCACGGGAGCCGTTGTGGGAGAGGATGGCGGTACGGTGGTGACGGAAGAGGGGATCGGCATCGACATCCCGCGGGGTGCGGTGCCGGACGGAACGGTGATCACTGCCTCCGGAGTCGATCCTGCCTCGGTGACCGTGGTGCTCCCTGACTGGGTGACGCTCCGGGCGGCGGTCTCGCTGGAGCTCTCGGCGACGGCGTCCTCCGGCCTCGCGCTCACCCTACCCTCGACGCTCCCCGGTGCTTCCCAGCCGGCGGACGCCGACCACGACTTCCTGCTCGTCGCGGTGGTCCCGATCGGCGGTGTGCCGCGCCCCATGATGGTCGGGCGTGCGATCTGGGACGCGGCGGCCGGCTGTTACCGGAGCATGGACCCGGAGACGGCGTCGGCGGCGGCGATGGCCGTGGCCACCGCTGTCCTGGAGGCCGGCCATGCCGTCCGGGGGGTCGCTCCAGAGGACGGGTCGGAGGCCGCCCGTGCGACCCGGGCCGGGGATGGGTCTGCGGCGGGGTGCCAGGCGCTCAACGGCGTGATCGGTAGCATGACGGTTCTCGCACTCGAGTCTCAGGCCGGACTGAGCCTCATCGCCGGTTTCCTCGATATCGGAGCCTCGGCAGCGGTGATGACGGGTGACGGATTCGTGAGCACGGTGGGTGCCGCGGTCGCGCATACCTTTTCCTGTCTCTACGACTTCATCGTTCCGGTCCGAACGGGCAAGCCGTACACGCTGAAGGTCGTTGATCCCGATACGGGATACGAGCGGTGGGAGGGCGGGTACGACCCACCGACCCCGGGGTTCGTGGAGCTTCCGCCGGACGACTCCATCGGTTCGGAGGAAAGCCGTCTGATCCCGATCGCCGGCGACCCGTTCGGCCTGTTTACCTTCAGGGCCGCGGCCGATTCCCGCCCTCTGTTCGAGGGCGTGACCGCGTCCTTCGAGAACGACAGGGCGAGGGTGACCATCGGCGAGGGGGCGGTGCGGGAAGGGACGAGACTCACGCTGACCGACCTGATGACGGGAGCGGCTGCCAGAGGGACCGTCTCGGGCTCCGGGGCGGTCCTCGCGGTCTCGGCCCGGCTCGGGGATCCACTTCTGCTCGCGGTGGAGGGGTCGCTGTATTCCTGCGATCTGCCTGTCACCGTCCGGTTCAACCACACCCTCCGGAGGATCGACGGCCAGGAGGATATCGAGGTCCAGGCAGCTGACACGTCGGCACCCAAGATCGACGTCGGGCCCTTGGGGGAGGAGCTGACCGTGACACCGAAGCCGGGATGGAAGATGGGCACACGGTACACCCTCGTGCTTCGGACCAGCCTGTTCGCGAGGTTCGATGAGGGGCAGGGGCGGGTCAGTGTCAGGTTGCCGTTCCGTCTCGAGGAGGCGCACCACGGCCAGGCTGCCTACGACGGTCTGATTGCCGATGCGGCGCTCGAGGGAGATCTGCTGCTGCTGGCCGCCCGGGATGGAGGGTTGAGGGCGTACGACGTCTCCGATCCCCGTGCACCGCGCCCCCGAGGCACGTTCAACCCGGCGGACGGCGGAGTAGCCGCCGTCACGTCCGACGGCTTCGGTGATATCGCCGTGCTTACCGGTATTCCTCCGCATCCCGTGACCCTGCGTCTCCTGCGGAGCAGCGACCTTGCCAACCCGGGAGCGGCACCCCAGCAGGCGTCCCTCGGTATCACCGCGGAGGAGGGGGTCTCGGCCGGGTTCCTGAGGTCGGAGGTGACCGCACGGACCTTTGGGTTCACGCTCGAGGAGCCGCCTTGGGGTTTCACCGTCGAGTACGAAGGGGAGGGCGATGAGCGGCACTGGACGAAGCTGCACGTGCCTGGATCGGCCATGAGCGCGGGCCATCCAGTGGTGCTCCAGGCGGTGGTGAGTGGCCGTATCCTCTGGCATGGCAAGGCGCCTGCGTCCGGCGAGCTCGTCATCGAGCGGAGCGACAAGTTCGCCGGGGTGAAGGAACAGACACCGCTCAGGCTCCGTTGTCACGCGGAGACCATTCTCTACGCGTTCAGCCAGGGGGGACGGATCGTCGCGGCACGGGTGCTGTTCGACCCGGTGGACGGATCGCCGGGGCTTGCTGGAATCGCGGTGAAAGAGAATGCCGAGGTGCGGGACTGGCTCGCGCCGCCCCCCAATATCCTGAGAGACACGTGCCGAAGGCCTGGCGAGGCCGACCGGGTCTTCTACGGACGGTTGACGGTCGCTCCGCGGGGCGAGCAAAAGCGGCCGATCATTCTGAGTGCGACGCCCTACCAGGGGCTCCTCGGTTTTGCGCAGGACAGTGCGGCCGTCACCCTCGATCCGACCTATATCAAATGTTTCCGGACCACAACGGGGTACGATCTGGCCGACGTGGCGTCCGCCCGCGTTCGCTGGTCCGACGGAAATGAAGAGACGATCGTGGCGGCTGTCGGCCACCGCAGGCTCGAAATCTTGAGGATCGGGGAAGATGGCGTGCTGGAATCTCCTGGCGGTGTGGATCTTCCGTTTCCCTCCTACCGCGTGGCGCTCGCCATCGATCCCGTGGCGCGTCTCGTGCTCGTCCGGGACAACGCCGGCCACCTGGCAATCTTCCAGCTCAGTGGAGGATCCAAGGCTCCCGAGTTGCTGAAACTGATGGAGATTCCCGCGGGGACCGGTCCGCTTCTGGTCGATCCCGACACCGGTCTCGCATGGGTCGGTTCCACGCCGGTCCAGTACCGCGCTCCCATGGTCCAGCTCGTCGCCGATGCCGATCTGGACGGTCGGCTCGAGCCCGTGCGGTACTTGCAGCCGTTGGGGGTGCCGGAGGCGCCGGCGGATGCTGAGGGGGATCGGGCGCCGTACCTTGGGTGGGTGAGGGTGCAGGCTGCGGGTGTGCCGGATGGTGT